>CAZEJK010000049.1:0-27619 GCA_964512045.1 uncultured Thermoanaerobaculia bacterium | reverse complement strand
CAGCGTGCGACAGGAGCGCGGACGTCCCGTCCGCAGGATTGTGCGCCCAACGCGGCCGCGGGCCGCAAGCGAAGGGATGCTCAGCGGCGTTCGCGGGGGTCGGGAGGGATCCGCAGGCCGGGCACCAGCAGGCGCTCGGCGACGACGACGATCGCCCGTGGCTCCTCCGGGCACGCCTTCTCGCACAGGCCGCAGCCCGTGCAGTCCGCCCGTCCCACCAGCGGACGGCCGCCGACCATGGTGATCGCCCGGTCCGGGTAGGGGCAGGCGCGGAAGCAACGGTCGCACGGCTGGCCGTGGAACGTCACACACAGCCGAGGGTCGACCACGGCAACACCGATGCGCACATCCTCCGGTGCGCCGGGGCTCTCGAGGGCTCCATCGGGGCACGAGGCGATGCACGGAAGGTCCTCGCACAGCCGGCACGGCTGGGTGCTCGGATCGATACCGGGAAGCGTGACGCCCTCGTGCTCGACGAGTGTGATGGCATCCCACGGGCACGCCTCGATGCAGTCGCTGCACGCCGTGCAGGCGGCGATGAAACGCTCGTCGGGCACCAGGGCGCCCGGTGGACGGAGCATCTCGGTGCGTCGCCGGCGGCTGCCTCGGTATGCGGCGTCCTTGAGTGGCCGAAGCCAGCTCGTGAACAGCTCGCGGCGAGATCGCGGTCCATCAGCCATGGCCAGCCCTGCGCTCGGCTCGAGTCGGCAGCAGATCGCTCGGTGGCGGTATCTCGCTCCAGTCCACGGCGTCCTCGACGCGTTCGAAGGTGGTCTCGCGCAGTGCCTGGCGTACCAGTGCCTCGATATCGAGCTCGGCCTCCGCCTCGCGCAGCTCGGCTGGAGCTGCAGCGAGGGCCGGATGGGTGGGCATCAGGTAGGCGCAGCAGTCGGAGTGGGGGATGATCGAGATCTCGTAGGAGCCGATCCGCCGGGCCGTGGCAATGATCTGCTCCTTGTCCATTCCGATGAGGGGGCGCAGCATGGGCAGGTGGGCCACAGAGTCGAGGGCCCAGAGGTTCTCGACGGTCTGCGAGGCCACCTGGCCGAGGCACTCGCCGGTGATCAGGCCCCGGAGGTGGTTCCGGAACGCGATCCGCTCTGCAATCCGGACCATGAACCGACGGTAGAGGAGCACGCGGTACTCCTCGGGGCACCGGGCCACCACCTGCTCCTGAATCGGCAGCAACGGCACGGTGGCGAGTCGAGCCGGTGGCTGGAAGCGGTTGAGCACGGTGACCAGCTCCCGCACCTTCTCCAGGCTGGTGGGGTCAGTGCGCGGAACGGAGTGGAAGTGAACGAAGTCGACGCGCATGCCGCGGCGGAGCATCGCGTAGGCGGCCACGGGCGAGTCGATTCCACCGGAGAGAAGACACAGGGCGCGGCCGCCGGAGCCGACAGGCAGACCGCCTGCGCCATTCACCTCCTGTGACGAGAGCCACAGCCCCCCCCGATCGACGAAGACCCGGAGAACGCTATCCGGGTTGTCGAGATCGACTGTGCGTCCTGTGGAATCCACGATCCACTGTCCGACCCGGCGTTCGACGTCCATCGACGACAGCGGGAACCGTTTGTCGGAACGGAAGCAACGGACGGCGAAGCTGCCCGGCGCCATCTTGGCCACCGCATCGGGAAGGTGGCCGAGGAGCTCTTCGAGCGTGTTGCCCGCCGGTTGTACGGGCATGAAGACTCGGAGCCCCGCGACGGTGCCGAGCCGGCGAGCGGCCTCGATCCACGCGACCTCTTCGCTGAAGGTCACCAGCACTCTGGATGCGGGCCGTTCGATCCGGTCGATGGGAAAGTCACTCAACGCTCTCCGGATGTTGTTGACGAGCTTCTGCTCGAACCAGCCTCGGTTCTTCCCTTTGAGGCCGATCTCGTGGGTGGCGCCGAGGACCCGAGTCACCGTCTCCATCGGCCGGAGCGTAGCATATGTGCGCGGCAGCAGTGCTGGGCCGCTGTGATGGGAGCGGTTAGAATCGGCAGGAGTATGGCTCACGTCGTAGCCTTGGCACTCCTGCTCAGCACCGTGGCTCCAGCTCCCCACGCCAACTCTGGGGAGCCGCTGGAGATCATGTATCGGCGTGGCAGGATCGTCGTTGACGCCGAACTGGGCGATTGGGATGGCCCCACGTTCGAGGCTCGATTCGCGGAGACCGAGCTGCCGCCGAATCAGGCCAACGAGGTCGTTGCGCGGATGACCTGGGACGCTCGAGCGCTGTATCTGGCGATCGATGTTCGTGACGAGGACGTTGTGGCGGCGCCGGAGGAGATCGCGGACTTCCGGCTGGCGAGGTGGGACTGTGTCGAGATCTACATCGACACTGATGCGAGCAGCGGCGCGCGTATGGAGCCGAGCGACTTCCAGATCATCCTCGCGTGCGATGGTCGCTCAGCCGTGATGCAGGGCAGTGCCATCCTGGCGAGGTTTCCGATGCTGGTGCCGAAGGTCGAGCATGAGATCGCGATCGTGGCAGCGGCTGCTCGCGAGCCCTGGGGCTACCGGATCGAGGCGATGATTCCGTTTGCCGGCCTCGGCATGGCCAACGTCGAGGCTGGGATGTGCCTGCGGGTCGATGTTGCCAACGGCGAGTGGCTGCACGATCATCCGGTTCTTCCTGAGGTCGACTGGTCGCCGGAGGCTTTGCAGACACTTGCCAAGATGCATGATCCGTTCAATGCGGCGCCGCTGACGAATGAGGGAGTGGAGCGGATCGTTGCGGGCTCCTACCGCCCGTTGGCGTGGTCGGGCTCCCGTGATTGGGGTTTCCCTGACGAGTGGCGCGAGGTACGACTCGTTGGTCGGGCGGGATGGATCGAGCGTGCTGTGGAGCGCCGGGGTCTGGCCTGGTTCGTGCGTTGGTCGGTCGTGCCGCTGACAGCGGCGCTGATGGTGCTCCTGGTGCTCGAGCGTCGCCAGCGGCGCCGCTTCCGAGTGCTCCTCGAGCAGCTTGCTCGAGCGGAACGGCTCGCTCCGCAGCGGCAGCTGTACGACGATGCGGATCCCGCGGCGTCGTCTGATGAGATGCGGTTGGACGCGAGCACGACGCTCGACAAGCTCGTGACGCTGAACTGCGGGTCGCCGGAGTCGCTGATCGAACGCGCGATTGCCCACGTGCGGCTGCATCTCGAGGATGGAGTGACACCATCAGAGCTCGCCAGGGCCGTGAACGTCTCCCTGCGAACTCTGCAACGGCGTCTGACAGCCGAGCTCGGATGCACCCCGAACGAGCTCATCTTGGCCGTGAAGATGTGCGAGGCGCAGAAGCTCCTGCTGACCGGTTGTCACCAGGTGACCGAGGTCGCCCAACGTGTCGGTTTCTCGACGCCAGCGTACTTCGCAAGCCGATTCAAGGCCTACTTCAAGGTGTCACCGAGCGAGATGGCCCGACGACGGGCCTCGTGACGAGCGGCTGAACCGTCACTCGCGTCGGATGAGAGTCTCAGGCTCCGCGTTCCAGGCTCGGGATCGCTCCATCATCGCCTGTCACGCAGCAGAGACTCATGCTGCGCAAGGTTGTCGCGATCTCGAAGGCGGTTGTCGCGATCGTCGTTGCCACATTCCAGACAGGCCACCAGTTTCAGAGAAGAACATTCTGGAGGTGGTGAGATGGGATCGAGCTTTCGGAACTGGCTGCTTGCAGGCGGAATGGTGAGTGTGATGGCTTGGGTGCTCCCGGACGTTGCCGTGGCGGGCACGGACTTGGTTGTGCCGATCGGAGCTTCCAGCGGTGGGTCGTGTGCTCGGCTGTGGGTTCACAACCCGTCTGATGCTGTGGCGCTCGTCGAGGTGCAGCTCTTGGAGCGATCGTGGACGAACGGGAGAACGTGGGTGTACCGTCAGATGCTCGAGCCGGAGGCCACGGCAGTGTGGAACGATCCGGCCTGGCAGCTGTTCCGTTTCGACCGCGAAGCGGTGCTCCGGATCAGCTCGCCGCACTCCGACCTGATCGTCAACTCCGGACAGGCGCCGGCCTGCGCTCCAGAGGAGAACCCCCGGCCCGTCGTTGCACCAGTTCCGGCGGGACTGGCGATCGCTGCCGGGGAGCTGCTGCGGCTCGTTGGCGATCCTCCCACGGTGCATCTCGTGGAGCTCGCCGGCGCGGCAGCCACGGTCGCTGTGGTTCAGATGGGGGACGACGGCCGAGAGCTGCGGCGGCGGATTCTCGATCTCGGGCCCAACGGAGCAGCTGGTGTCGAGCTCATCCAAGGATCGGCGCGAGTCGTCGATGTACTTGGCGTAGAGGGGGATGGCCGGGTGGTGGCGACTGCTGCCGGGGTCACCGTCGATCTGTCGCAGAGCGTCTCCAGGACAGGCCTGGGTGACGCTCCGCTGTCGCCTTCCTCCAATGGGTCGCCGCGGCAACCCCGAGCCTCGACAGGCCCGGTCGATACAGCTCGTCAGACGATCGCCGATGCCGTTGTCGCGGCCTTCGGCGCGGGGGATCGCGCGCCTGGCGATGTGGACGGCGACGGGAGCACGGATGCGGCGGATCTCGCGTGTGTGGCGGTGACGGTCTTCGATCCTGGCTTTGGCTGCGCGGTCGACATCACCGCTGAGCATGACCACCTGGGTGAGACGTGGACCGGCACGGGCTCGCTTGATATCGACAGCTCTGCTCCTTTTGGCAGCGGAGTGCTCGAGGTCGCGAACACCGGCACGGGCAGCGCGCTTCGCCTGGAGGCAGCGGCCAACGCGGTGAGTGTGGTCAGCCCGGGTGGGGACGGGATGTACGTCAGCTCTCCCGGAGATACGGGCGTGACGGTTGTCGGTTCGGGGACAGACGGTATGTACGTTCAGTCGGCAGGTCGCGATGGCCTGCGTGTCTACTCGGCGAGCGCCAACGGTGTGACCGTGTCCTCTGCGAACGATAATGGCGTGCTCGTTCAATCCGCGGGTTCTCCCAGTGAGCAGTACTCCTCGTCCTACAATGACGGCGTCGAGGTGAACGGAGCCGAAGGCAACGGGCTGTACGTCGGGCGAGCGGACAGGAACGGTGTTCGCGTGGCCCACGCAGGGATGGCGGGTCTTGCCGTCCTCTCGGCGGACGAAGGCGTTCTCGTCGACTTTGCAGCGACCTCTGGTTTCCGTGTCAGCTCGAGCAACTTCGGACTGCGCGTCGGGACAGCTTCCTTCGATGGCGTCCTGATCGAGTCTGCAGGTGCAGATGGCATCCGTCTGGTTGAAGCGTACGACGATGGCCTTGACATTCACACTGTCGCAGATCGTGGAGTCATGATCGGCTCAGCGGGCGACGACGGCGTGTATGTCGCCGCGGCTGGGGACAAGGGTGTCGTTGCCGCAGGAGACAACACCGGTGTCTGGGCAAACACCACCCAGACCAACCAGGAGTGGGGCGTGTACACCGGTGACAAGATCTACGCTGGTGCGGGGAGGGCGAGTGCAGGCCCCGAGCTGCTGGTGGCCGCCAACGGCGGCATGAACGCCCTCGAAAAAGGTGATCTTGTCGCCGTCAGAGGGCTGAGCGCACCATTCGGCGACAGTGGCACTCCGGTGGTGCTCGTGGAGGATGCGAGGTTGGCCACCGGCGCGTCGGTTCTCGGTGTCGTTTCCGGCAGGTTCGTCCTCGAGGAGGAGCAGGAAGGTGTCACCGGCGCGGAGGGCGTCGAGGAGCAAGCTCTCCTCAGCGCCCGCGGCGCCGAGGGCCCTGCCGCTCCTGGTGAGCATCTGCTGGTGGTGGTGATGGGAGTGGCACAGGTGAAGGCGGAGACGGTGGATCGCGGTGTGCGTCCCGGAGCGGTGCTCGCCGTGGATAGTGCTGGCCGTATCGTGCGTGCCGAGGCTGCATCGACGGTCACCGGCGCCATCGTCGGCACAGCCCTCGAAGCTGCCGACGCAGCTCGCAACGGCATGATCTGGGTGCTCGTCAACCCCCGCTGAGTCGTCAGCTGAAAGTGAGGGCGGCGCCGTGGTACCGTCTGAGTGACAACGATGAAGCCCCGTGTCGATCACGCCCGAGTGGCGACGAACGGCGTGCAGCTGCACGTCGTGCAGGCCGGGCCGGAGAGCGGCCCGTTGGTGGTGCTGCTGCACGGGTTTCCGGAGCTCTGGTACGGCTGGCGTCGGCAGATCGGGCTGTTGGCGGAGGCCGGCTACCGCGTCTGGGTGCCGGATCAGCGCGGCTACAACACCAGCGACAAGCCGAGACGCGTTCGCGACTACCGGATCAGTGAGCTGGCGGCCGACATCTTCGGTCTCCTGGATGCTGCCGGTGTCGACCGTGCCCACGTGGCCGGTCACGACTGGGGCGCCGCGGTGGCGTGGTGGATGGCACTGGAACGGCCGTCGAGGATCGACCGGCTCGCGATCCTGAACGTGCCCCATCCCACCGTGTTCGCGCGCACGTTGCGGTCGAGCCGGAGGCAGCGGCGCAAGAGCCGGTACATGCTGTTCTTCCAGATTCCGTGGTTGCCTGAGCGGATGCTGGCGGCGAATGGGTGCGCACGGGGCGTGCGGATGCTGCGGGCCACCAGCACGGAGGGTGCGTTCACAGATGAGGACCTGGAGCACTACGTCGCAGCCTGGCAGCAGCCGCATGCGATCCGGTCGATGCTCAACTGGTACCGGGCGTTGCGCTACCGAGAGAAGCCACCACGGCGTCGGATCACGGTGCCGACCCTGGTGCTGTGGGGTGCGCGCGACGTGGCGCTGACCAGGGAGATGGCCCCAGCGAGCGTGGAGCTGTGCGATGACGGCCGGCTGGAGATCCTGGAGTCGGCGACCCACTGGATCCAGCATGACGAGCCGGAGTGGGTCACCCAGCGCCTGCTCGAGCACCTCGGACGCGAGTGAGCGCTGCCTTCGCGACTATCGGCCAGCGATGCTCCGCAGGCTCTCGATCAGTGCCGCGAGGTCCTCGGGGATCGGCGCCTCGATGGCGAGCTGCTCGCCGGTGATCGGGTGCGTGATGATGAGCTTGAACGCGTGTAACGCCTGGCGCGGGAACGTTCGGCATGCGCGCTGCGCTTCGGCTTCTGGGAGGCTTCGCCATTGGCGACCGCTGTACACCGGGTCGCCCACAAGGGCGTGACCGACATGGCTCATATGGACCCGGATCTGATGGGTCCGTCCGGTAACGAGCTCGAAGCTGACCACCGCCGTGCCGGCGAGCACCTCGCGGACTGAGTAGAGGGTTCGGCTGTCGCGGCCGTCATCGCGGACCGCCATCCGTTGTCGGTCCCGTGGGTGCCGGCCGATCGGGGCGTCGATGGCGCCTTCGCGCGGATCCGGAATGCCGTAGCACACGCCCAGGTAGGTTTTCCCGACCTCGCGCCAGCGGAACGCCCGAGAGAGCCGCTGATGCGCGCTGTTCGACTTTGCGACCACGAGCACACCGCTGGTGTCCTTGTCGAGGCGGTGGACGATTCCCGGTCGCTCGACGCCACCGATCCCCGACAGGTCGTCGCAGTGGTGCAGCAGAGCGTTGACCAGGGTGCCGTCCGGGTTACCGGCGGCGGGGTGGATCACCAGCCCTGGCGGCTTGTCCACCACCAGCAGGTGCTCGTCCTCATACAGGATCGACAGTGGGATCGGCTGCGCGGCGACCTCCGAGGGCCGCGGGGCGGGCTCGTCCACCGTCACCCGGTCACCCGCGGAGACGGTCGTGGAGGGCTTGCAGGGACCACTGTTGACCTGAACGTGGCCGTCGGCGATCAATGCTCGACAGTGGGAGCGGCTCCACTCGGGGTGGGCGGCCGCGAGGAACCGGTCCAGCCGATCGTCGCCGCCGGGGGGGACCGTGAAGCTGTGGCGGGTCATGTCTCGCGGCGGGAGACCACCACGTGGACCACGATGCCAGTGAGGATCAGACCGGCCGAGATGAGCTGGCTGGTCGACACTGTACCACCGAGCCAGAGACCCCTGCCGACGTCGCCTCGGGTGAGCTCCAGGAGTGATCGCCCGATGCCGTAGACGATCAGGTAGGTGCCGAACACCCGCCCCGTGGCGAGGCCGCGCCGCATCAGCCATGCGAGCAGACCGTAGTGGGCGAGGTTGAACAGGAACGCGTACAACGGGAACGGGTGGAGCGGCATCCCGAGCGGCGTGCCGACGTTGTCGTGCGCGTGCTCGCTGGTGTAGGTGATCGCCCACGGAACGTCGCACTGGCGGCCGTAGCAGCAGCCAGCCGCGAGGCATCCGAGGCGGCCGATGGACTGTCCCAGGGCAATCGACGGCGCGAGGATGTCCGCGGTCTTGAGGAACGGTAGGCCGGCGCGCTTGAGCACGATCCAGCCTGCGATGGCGGCGGCGAGAAAACCGCCTAGAAAGACGCCGCCGGCTCGGATGACGGTCACGAGCTGCGCGGGGTCGCGCAGGAACCGTGGCAGCTCGACGATGATCAGGAGCAGCTTGGAGCCGATCAACGCCCACAGCACCAGCGTCAATGACAGATCGACGACCCGGTTGCCGTCGAGGCCGTGCCGGTCCGCCCGTAGCTTGGCCAGCCACACTGCCAATGCCACCGCGAGCGCGAGGATAACGCCGTAGGAGGGGAGGTTGAACCACGGCGTCTCGATCAGGTAGGGGTGCATCAGTCCTCCGAGTCCGGCTCGTCGGGTGCTTCGTCCTGCTCAGAGCGACCACCGAGCAGCTCCGAGGCGATCAGCACCACCGCGCCGATGGTGATGGCACTGTCGGCCACGTTGAAGTCGGGCCAGCTCCAGCGCCTCTCGCCCACTCGGACCCAGACGTGGAGGAAGTCCACCACCCAGCCGTACTGTATCCTGTCCCACAGGTTGCCGATCGCACCGCCGAGGATCAGCCCGAACGATGCCGCCACGGTTCGTGAGCTGGCGCTGTGCCGCATGGCCAGCCAGGCGATGATCACCACCGAGACCACTACCACGAACGGCAGCAGCCAGCGGGTCACCACTCCACCGTCGTTGAGCAGGCCGAAGGCGATGCCACGGTTGTGCACGTGCGTGAGCATCAGCCCCGGAAGCACCGGAACACCATGCGACCCGTACGGGATCTGATCGATGATCGCCAGCTTGCTCAATCTGTCCACCACGACGATGGCCGCCGCCAGGACCCAGGGCCATCTCCTGCGAGTGAGCGCCCGCGCGCCGCCGCCGCTGCTCGAGCTGGGCTCTGTCATGACGCCAGCTTACTCCGAAGCGATCTCGGCGCGGCCCTCGGCGAGCAGACGCCCGGTCACACCGTGGCACCGCTCGCACAGATCCGGCAGCTGCGGATCGTCGATGAGCGCGTCGAACCGTCGCCAGCACCGGGCACACGTGGGCGCCTCGAGCCGAGTGGTCTGCACGGTGATGCCCGGGTACGCGAGGACACTCTCACCACCATCCGTCCCGTTGTCGCGGCGGACCGCGGACACGATGAGCACGTCGGTGAGATCATCCTGGCACCTTCCCAGATCCTCATCGAGCTGGTCCGAGCTGCCGCAGATGACGACCTCTGCCTCCTCGGACTTGCCGATCTTGCCGTCCTGGCGAAGCTCTTCCAGCTGGCGGTAGACGACCTCACGGAGGGTGAGTACGCGCTCCCAAGCCTGGTCGTCGTCCTCGGACTCGAGCACGTCCTCCAGACGCTCGAAGAGCGCCAAATGGACCGACGGCTCGGGAACCCCGGGGAGCTCCTCCCAGATCTCATCGGCCGTGAATGCGAGCACCGGAGCGAGGAACGTGGCAAGGGAGCGCGCCATGCGGTAGAGCACTGTCTGGGTCGCGCGGCGCTCGGTGGACTCCGGGTGGCTGCAGTACAGGCGGTCCTTGACGATGTTGAGGTAGAAGCTGGACAGGTCGACGGTGCAGAAGTTCAGCACTCGGTGGTAGACGACCGGGAAGTCGTAGGCGGTGTAGGCCGCCTGCAGCCGGTCGGCGAGGTCCCGGGTGCGGCGCATGATGTAGGCATCGAGACCGGAGAGCTCATCCACGGAGACGGAGTGGAGCTCCGGGTCGAAGTCCGCAAGGTTGCCGAGCAGGAACCGGAACGTATTACGGATCTTGCGGTATGCGTCGGTGTTCCGGGTCATGATCTCCTCGGAGATCCTGAGGTCCTCCCGGAAGTCCACCATCGCGGTCCACATGCGCAGGATGTCAGCGCCGTAGGTCTTCATCATCTCTTGCGGAGAGAGCACGTTGCCAGTGGACTTGGACATCTTGCCACCGGAGGTGTCCATGACGAAGCCGTGTGTGAGCACCTGGCGGTAGGGTGCGCGGCCCTTGAGCCCGATGGAGGCCACCAGCGAGGACTGGAACCAGCCACGGTACTGGTCTTGACCTTCGAGGTACAGATCAGCAGGCCAGTCCAGCTGCCAGCGGTCCGTGTCGCACACCGCGAGGTGGCTGACACCGGAGTCGAACCATACATCGAGGATGTCGTCCTCCTTGGTAAACGACGTGGCCCCACAGGCGGAGCAGGCGTACCCTTTGGGAAGGAGCTCCTCCGGCGGGTGGGCGAACCACGCGTCGGCGCCCTCGCGGTTGAACAGATCACGGATGTGATCGAACACCGACTCGTCGAGAGCATCCTGGCCGCACGAAGTGCAGGTGAGCACGGTGATCGGTACGCCCCACGTCCGCTGTCGGGAGATGCACCAGTCCGGTCGGTTCTCGAGCATGCCGCGGATTCGCGGGGCGCCCCAGTGTGGGATCCACTCCGCCTCGTCGACGCCGTCGATGGCGCGCTGGCGCAGCTCGTGCCGATCCATCCGGATGAACCACTGTGGAGTCGAGCGGAAGATCAGTGGCTTCTTGGTCCGCCAGCAGTGCGGGTAGCGGTCCACCTGGTAGGTGTCACCGACACGGTTGAGCAGCCGGCCGAGGTCAGCGAGATGCTGTGCGATCTTCGGGTTGGCGTCGAACACGTGCTCGCCGCTCCACTGGACAACGTCGTCTGTGAATCGGCCGAGGTCGTCCACGGGCGAGTACGGCTCCAAGCCGTAGGTGGCACCGAGCTCGAAGTCCTCTTGACCGTGGCCGGGCGCCGTATGCACGCAGCCAGTGCCTTGCTCGAGGGTGACATAGGTGGCAGGCAGCAGCACGGAGTCGCGGTCCAGGAACGGATGCCGGGCAGTCGGGCGCGGCACCTCACCGCTCGGCGATCCGACGAGCCGGTGACCTCGGAACGTGGCGAGGACCTCCGCCGAGTCGATCCGACAGGCCTCGAGCGTCGAGCGCTTGAGCTCGGCGGCGACGATGATGGCGGAGCCATCGTCGAGGCCCAGGAGCTGGTACTCGAGATCGGGATGGAGGACGATGGCGAGGTTGGCCGGGATCGTCCACGGTGTCGTTGTCCAGATGACCACGTCGATCGGACGGTCACCGGCAGCTTCGAGGAGCCAGTCGGGCGGGTCGGGCAACGCGAACCGGACGTAGATGCTCGGCGCGGTGTACGGAGCGTACTCCACCTCGGCCTCTGCGAGAGCGGTGACCGCGGCCCACGACCAGTGAACGGGCTTGTAGCCTCGCTCGACGTAGCCGGCGAGCAGGAACCCGTGCAGGGCGCTGGCGATGTCCGCCTCGTATGAGAACTCCATGGTCAGGTACGGATCATCCCAGCGGCCGAGCACCCCGAGGCGCTCGAACTCGGTCCGTTGGATCGTGACGAACTTTGCTGCATACTCGCGGCACGCCCGTCGCACCTGATACGGAGTCATCCGCGAGCGCTTGTCCCCGAGCTTGAGATCCACCTTGTGCTCGATCGGTAGCCCGTGGCAGTCCCATCCGGGCACATACGGCGCGTCGAAGCCCAACATCGTGCGAGACTTGACCACGATGTCCTTGAGGATCTTGTTGAGGGCGTGGCCCATGTGGATCTGCCCGTTGGCGTACGGTGGGCCATCGTGGAGTATGAACCGGTCGGAGCCCTGACGGGCCTCGCGGATCCGGTCGTACAGACCCATCGCTTCCCACTGCTTGAGCCGCTCCGGCTCGCGCTGTGGGAGGTTCGCTTTCATGGAGAACTTCGTCTTCGGCAGGTTCAACGTTTTCCGGTACATGCGCGTCCTCGCCTTCGCGGGGGAAGCCTACGTCGAGCGTCGGGCCTCGTCAAGAAGCGGTATCGAGCTGGGCGTGAACCCTCAGGGGACAGGTGGTATCGGTTGACCCGGCGCCCACGGTCCACCGAGCTCCTGCAGCTTCTCTTCGAGAAGCGGAATGCGCTCGTCGACGATCTGATGGATCTGATCGCGGAGCGATCGCAGCTGCTCGGAGGCGATCGTCAGGTTGCGCTCCAGGTTCGGTGTCGGCCCGTACGTGCTCCGCGCCACGCCACTGGAGGTCCGCCGGATCCGGCTGCGGATCGACGGCGCCGTCGGCTCGCCCACGGAACCCTTCGAGCGGTGACCGTTTAGCTGCTGGTCGATGTCGAGCAGGAGCTGTCGGAGAGACTCCAGGTCACTCCCGAGGCCTCCGGGCTCTGCGGTGGACCGTGCAAGGACAGTCTCCAGCGTCTGGACCCGTTCCAGAGCGTCCGAGAGGGCCTGGGTTGCAGCGGAAACGGACCGCTCCACATCGGCGACTCGCTTCCAAAACGCCACAACCGACGGGAGGTCTGCTCCGTCCAGAGCGCCCACCTGCAGGGGCTTGACCTCGAAGCTGACCGGACCCGCAAGCTGCCGGCTGTTGCCTGCGTCGATGCGGGACACGGTGACCGAGTAGGTCCCCGGCGCCACCATCGGTCCGCGTGGCGGGTCGTCCCACTCGGAGCGCGTGCTGCCGATGGCCTCGCTCGCGGGGAGCCGCAGGTCCCACGAGGTGCGGTGGACGCCGGCCTCGGTGGCGCCCTCGAGGCGTCGCACGACGCGGCCGTCGCTGTCGCGAACGGTCAGCAGGATGGCGGGATCAGCGGCTCTGCGCTCGGTCTCGACCGTGTCCCAGCCGGGGAACGGCGTATCGTCGCCCGCCTCGATCTTCGGCTGCTCGGCAGCCTGGCGTTGCTCGGCGAGCGTGGTCAGATCGTCTCGAAGATGGTAGGTGAACGTGGCGCCGAACGGCGGGTTCGGCGCCGTGAAGAAGGCGGCGCCTTGATACGCCTTCTCGTCACTGCCGAGAGGGCGCCGCGGAATGTACCACCACGCGGGGCGCACGCTGAACAGCGCCGCTTCCTCGGCGAGGGCCTCCTCGGAGACCTCGCGCAGAACGGAGTAGTCGTCGAGGATGTAGAAGCCACGGCCGAAGGTGGCGCCCACAAGGTCGTTCTCACGTCGCTGGATCGCGAGGTCACGGAACGAGATGGTCGGGACGCCGCCGGTGAGCTCCACCCAGTGGGCGCCACCGTCGATGGTGAAGAACACACCGAGCTCGGTGCCGGCGAACAGGAGCTCGGGCTCGATGTGATCTTGCACGACGCGCCAGACGAGATGCCGGTCGG
The DNA here is from genome assembly GCA_964512045.1 of uncultured Thermoanaerobaculia bacterium. Taxonomy (GTDB): domain Bacteria; phylum Acidobacteriota; class Thermoanaerobaculia; order Thermoanaerobaculales; family Sulfomarinibacteraceae; genus CAZEJK01. Next base: position 14,266 of record CAZEJK010000049.1, on the reverse strand, counting down.
GGAGATCTCCGGCGATCGATTGCCAGCTGCGGCCGCGGTCTGTGCTCTTCAGGAGGTACGGCGAGTAGTCGCCCTGCTTGTGGTGGTCGAGGGCTACGTAGACGGTATCGGCATCATGGAGGTCGGCCTTGACGTCGTTGACGAACGCCTCGGCCGGCACATCGGGAAGGGTGGCCACGTCGAGTCGGCGCCATGACTCGCCACCGTCCTCGGAGACCTGTAGCAGACCGTCATCGGTCCCCACATACAGCAGGCCCTCGTCCAGCGGCGACTCGGAGATCGACGTGATCGTGTGGAAGTTGGACATGGCGTCCATGTCCCAGGGGGCGTCCCAGCTCCACTGCCGACCCATGAACGGTCGCAGCATCCGGTCGCCGTTGCGTGTCAGATCACCAGAGACTGTTGTCCACGAGTCACCGCGATCATCGGAGCGCCACAGACGCTGGCTGGCGAAGTACAGGCGGGTGGGGGAGTGGGGCGAAACGAGGATCGGCGAGTCCCAGTTGAACCGCTCCGGCGGGTCGTCCGGGCCGGGTTGCGGTTGGATAAGGATCGCCTCGCCGGTTGTGCGGTCGAGCCTGTGCAGCCCGCCGACCTGAGTCTCGGCGTACGCGATGTCAGGGTTGCCCGGCTCGGTGGCGGGCTGATGGCCATCGGCGCCGAGGACCACCTCCCACTCGCGGTTGGTGATGCCGTTGATCGCATCGGTTCGTGACGGGCCGGACTGACTGTTGTTGTCCTGGGTGCCGCCGTAGACTGCGTAGAACGGCTCGGCATCGTCGACCGCCACCTTGTAGAACTGGGTCACCGGCAGGTTCGCCACGAACCGCCAGGTCGCACCGAGGTCGAAGCTCTCGTACAGCCCTCCGTCGGTACCCATGAGCAGGTAGTCAGGGTCGTCATCTCGGAAGGTCAGAGAGTGGTTGTCCGAGTGCTTGTACGCCTCGCTCAGACGCCGGAAGGTCGCTCCGCCGTCATCGGAGACCTGGGTCCTCACGTCCATCAGGTAGAGGCGATCAAACTCGTGCGGGCTGGCAATCAGCTCCTGGTAGTAGTGCGGCCCGGTGGCCCCGGAGACGGTGTCGGACATCTTGGTCCAGCTGGCGCCACGGTCTGTCGAGCGCCAGACGCCACCCTCGCGCCGATCGAGCTCGATGGCGGCGTACAGGACGTCGGGTCGCATCGGTGAGATGGTGAGCCCGATCTTGCCCATGTTGCCCTCGGGCAGGCCTTCGTGCAGTCGCTGCCAGCTCTCTCCACCATCGGTGGAGCGGTAGAGACCCGACTCCGGGCCGCCACCCATGTAGGCCGCCACGGTGCGATGTCGCTGCCAGGTGGCTGCGTAGAGCCGATCCGGGTTGCGCGGGTCGATCACCAGGTCGGTGGCGCCAGTCCACTCGCCGGCACTGAGGACCCGGCGCCAGGTGGCGCCTCCGTCGGTCGTCTTGTAGACGCCGCGGTCGCCTCCTGACGACCAGAGCGGGCCCTGAACGGCTACCCAGACCACGTCGGACGCTTCTGGGTGGACCACGATCTTGGAGATGTGCTCGGAGGCCTCGAGCCCCATGTTGGACCAGGTGGCGCCACCGTCGGTGCTGCGGTAGATACCGTCGCCGTACCCAACGTGACGGCCGCCGACGTTCTCACCGGTGCCGACCCAGACCACGTGCGGGTTGGAGGGATCGACGGTGATACAGCCGATGGAGTATGACGCCTCGTTGTCGAACAGCGGCTGCCAGGTGGTGCCGCTGTTGTCGGTCTTCCATACGCCGCCGGAGCCCACCGCCACGTACCAGATGCTCGGATCCTCTGGGTGGAGTGCCACATCCGCGATTCTTCCGGACATCAATGCGGGCCCGATGGCGCGGAGCTCGAGCCCCTCGAACGTCTCGGCATTGAGACGGGACTCCTCGGCCGGCGCCGCAGTCGGGACAAGGCTGAGGACGAGAACGATAGCGACACTCGTGAGCAATCTGTGCATGGTCTGCCTCCCGAAACGAGGTGAGTGGGCACGAACGCTGACAAGAGTAGCAGGGCCGGTGATCCTCCGGCCATGATCCGGCTTCGCTTCCGCCGGCCGTCCACCGTGGCTACGTGGTGGCAGACCCGGCTTCGGCCCCGGCACTGGCCCCGGTCCCGGTAGCCGGCAGCCGGCCCCGGACCTCTGGAGCCCCGCACATCGGGTCGACCTGCAATCCCGGTATGTCCCACCAGATTCCACGCGCCGGGCGGGGGCACTCTGAGCTCTGAGCTCGCGACTCTGAGCTCTCTCCGTCTACCCCTCTCGGTGCCAGATGGTGCCGTGGGGAGTGTCCTCGAGCACGATGCCGCGCGACTTCAGCTCATTCCGTATGGCGTCGGCGCGGTCGAACTGCCGCTCGGCGCGGGCCTGAGTCCGCTCGGCCACGAGCGCGTCGATCGCTGCGCTATCGTTGTCGCTGGCGTGGCCTGCCGCCTGCGGTGCAATCCCGAGCGTGGCGTCGATCGTCGTGAACGCACGCTCCAGCTCTGTACGGGGCTGTGCCGCGATGCCGTTGCCGTCGAGGGCGGTGTTGACGGCGCGCAGCAGGGTATGCACCGCGGCGAGGGCCCGCGCGGTGTTGAGGTCATCGCCGAGGGCGTCAGCAAGGTCGGTATGGAACTCCTGGACTGTCTCGAGTGCAAGATCGCCGTCGCCGGTTGCTCTTGGGGTGTGCTGGAGCCGTCGCTGGGTGTTGACGATCCGCTCGATAGCCTGGTTGGCGGCGTGGAGCCCGTCAAAAGTGAAGTTCAGCTTCTGCCGGTACGGCACCGAGATCAAGAGGTAACGGATCGCTGCCGGATCGTGGCCGTGCTCGAGCAGGTCGCGAAGGGTGAAGAAGTTGCCTTTCGACTTTGCCATCTTCTCGCCCTCGACGATGAGGTGCTCGGCGTGCAGCCAGAAGCGCGCGAACGGCTTGCCGGTGGCCCCTTCGGACTGGGCAATCTCGTTCTCGTGATGCGGGAAGATGTTGTCCACGGCGCCGGTGTGGATGTCGAAGCTTTCGCCGAGCAGGGACATCGACATGGCGGAGCACTCGAGATGCCAGCCCGGACGGCCGGCGCCGATGGGAGTGTCCCACGAAGGCTCACCCGGGCGTGAGGCCTTCCAGAGGACGAAGTCGCGGGCATCGTCCTTCTCGTACTCGTCGGCGTCGATTCGGGCACCGGCGATGTTGTTCTCGAGTGAGACGCCCGACAGCTTGCCATACTCGGGGAATGTGGAGATCCGGTAGTAGATCGAACCGTCCGACGTGTAGGTGTGGCCACGCTCGGACAGTCGCTGGATGATCGTGACCATCTGGTCGATGTAGTCGGTGGCCCTGGGGTAGTGCTCGGCGGGCTCGACTCGGAGGGTCTCCAGATCTTCGAAGAACGCCTCCGCGAACCGGTTGGTATACGCGCGTAGCGAGGTCCCTGCGGCGTTGGCGTTGCGGATGGTCTTGTCGTCCACATCGGTGAGGTTCATGACCTGGGTGACCCTCCAGCCGAACAGCTGCACCGTGCGGCGGAGGATGTCCTCGAACAGGAAGGTGCGCAGGTTGCCGATGTGGGCGTAGTCGTAGACTGTCGGTCCACAGGTGTACAGACGGACGTGGCCGGGCTCGATGGAGGAGAGCTCCTCGAGCTGACGGGTCAGAGTGTTGTACAGACGCAGGGTTGTGGGCATGGGTCCTCCCGAGATGCACTCGGCTCCGCATCGGTGCGACAGCAGAGTGGAGGTCGCTACTCGAGCATGCTCTCACGGATGTAGGTGAACCGTCCTTTGTTGACGATTCCGAGGCGCTCCTCGAACTCGTTGATGAGGCGGGACACCGTCTCGCGGCTGGTGCCGATCGAGTGCGCGATGTCAGCATGGGTTGGTCGGCGAACCGACACCCAGCCGTTGCCGAGGCGCTGACCGTGATCACGCGCCAGATCGAGGAAGTATCGGGCGAGGCGGCCGGCAACGTCCATGTACGCCAGTGACTCCATCTTCGAGTTTGCCCGCCGGAGCCGCTGGCAGAGAATCCGGAGCAGCTTCGAGGAGATCCGCGGCTCGGTGTCGAGGATCCTCTGGAAGTCCTCCCGGCTGAGCACCAGAAGGTCCACGGAGGTGGACGCCACGACAGTGGCAGAGCGCGGCGAGCTATCGAGCAACGCCATCTCGCCGACGACCTGCCCGGCACCGAGGACCGCGAGGATGAGCTCCTTGCCGTCGGAGGTGGTTACCACGATCTTGACCTTGCCGTTGACCACGACGAAGACGGCATCCGGCTCATCGCCGGAATGGAAGATCTCCTTATCCTTGGCGACGGTCCGCAGCTGCGAAAGCCTGGCGATCTTGGCGAGCTCCTGATCGTCGAGTCCGGCGAACAGTTCGATCTTGCCGAGAAGCTCAGTTGCGTCTTCGATCATCGCATCACTCCAGGTTCGCGATCTGTTCCAGCATCGCGGCGACGCCGGGACCTGTGGTCGGCGGTCTGACACAGCTGTCGGTCGTGTCCTCGGCCTCGCACCACCGGGGCGGAGAGCCGCCGAGCAGGACGGCGGCGCGCGTGAGAGCTCGACGAACCTCGTCCGGTGTTACCGGTCGGGATGGGTGGAAGAGATGCTCCAGCCGATCGGCGGACAGTAGCCCGAGAGCTGTGACGGTCAGAATTGCGTCGCGGCCGCGCTCGTCCATAATATCTGTGAGCAGAGGCGGAGGCTCGGACGGCAGCGCCTTGAGCTGGGGGGCGGTTGCGGTCAGCACCATGGCCAGCTCTGCGCGGGTGAGATCCTCGGAGGAGAGCGCACGCTGCACATGGCGCGGCAGGTTGTCCCGGCGCCAACGACTGCGGACCGTGCGCAGCAGCTCGTCCCGCCCCGGGTAGGTTGACGGGAGCTCCTCCAGTGTCTGCATGGCGGTAAACCATGACTCGCGATACGTCAGCAGGCGCGCCGACAGGAAGGTCGTATCAGGGCCTTCGGGTAGGTTCGAAAGAACCTCCTGTGCCTCCTCGAGCTGATCCTGGGCGAGCAGAGCCCGGACCAGTAGCTTCAGAGCCTCGAGGTGATCGCCTTCAATGGCCAGGACGCTGCGCGTGGCGTCGACCGCGCGCGCCGGAAGCTTGCGCTCGAGTGCTTCGGCAGCACGCTCGAGGCGATCGGAAATCCACCGTTGCTCCAGCTCGGCAGCACGTTCGTTCCATCGGTTTCGAGGCCACAGCGACGCGGCCTCTCGCGCCGCCTTCAACGCCGCGGGCTCGTTGTCCAGACGCTCGGCAAGGACGCTCGTCGTGACCCACGCAGACGCCCAGGAGGGGTACCGTTCCACGAGCCGTGTGGCCCGATCGAGCTCGGGCTCAGCGTCCTCGAGCAGGTCCAGCTGGACCTGGAGAAGCTCGGCGGTCGGCCCTGTGAGCTCGGCTGCGGTGGCGCGGGCGGCGTCGAGCTGGCCGCTGTTCACTTTGGCCCACGAGCGGTCCAACGTGCGCTCGGTGGCATCATCTATCTCCGGCGCTCCAGGTCCCACGTGCGGTGGCGCCACCGGGATCGCCGTGGTCAGCCGGGCGCTTTCGGGAGCGGGCGTACAGCCGGCGCTCAGGAACCCGACAGCGACAAGAAAGCACCCGATGCGATGCACGCTCGTCATGCATCGTCACCTTCAGAGCCGCGTGGCGATGCCGGCACGATCGACGCGATGGCGTGCTTGTAGACGAGCTGCTCTTCTCCATGTGACTCGAGAATGACCGCGTACCGGTCAAACCTGCGAAGGATGCCGGTCAGGCGCTTGCCGTTGATCAAGAAAACGCTGATCGGACGTGCGTCCTTGCGCAGCTGGTAGAAGAACGAGTCTTGGATGTTGATGGTGCTGCTGCCAGGCTTGCTCATTCGCAAACACCCCCGCCGTCAAGCCAGAGCCGGACAATGTGTTCGTTTGCAGTGCCGTCTGGTCCCGTCGATGCGACGGAAACCCATTGCACCGGTTGCATTTCATCGCGGCGAAGCCACGAAAGCTGCCGTTTGGCAAGTCGTCGGCTCGCAGTCTTGGTGGCTCGGATCGCGTCCGCGTGACTGCACCGACCCTCAAGATACGTGACGACCTGCCGGTATCCAATTGCTCGCAACGCGTGGGCCGTCTCGGGTACACCAGCTCGCAACAGACCCTCCACCTCATCTACGAGTCCGGCCCTGAACATCGTTTCGACGCGCGAGTCGATTCTAGCATAGAGCTCGGACCGAGGCCTCCACGGGGCAACGATCAGCGCGGCGTAACGTTCGGTCGAGCGGTGGCGGCGCCAATGCTCGGTCATCGATACTCCAGTGAGCTCCCAGATCTCGAGCGCCCGCAGGACCCGTTGGCGATCCGACGCCCCGATCCGGTGCGCCGCCTCAGGGTCCACCTGCTCCAGCCGAGTGAAGGTCGCTCGTGGGTCCTCATCCCAGGCGTTCACGAGCGAGGCCCGTACCGCCGGGTCATGGGAAGGGGACGGAAACAGCTCGCGCAGCAGTGCGTGGAGGTAGAAGTGGCTGCCCCCGGCCACCACCGGGACGCGACCTCGCGCACGGATCTCGGCGATTGCCCGGTCCGCGGCGCGCGCGAAGTCGCCGGCGGAGAACCGCTCGGTGGGCTCGACCATGTCAACGAGGTGATGGATGACCCGCTGCCGCTGCTTCCGGTCGGGCTTGTCGGTGCCGATATCCATGCCTCGGTACACAGCGAAGGCGTCCGCGGACACAATCTCACCGTCGAGCCGTTCGGCCACGTCGAGGGCGAGGCGCGTCTTGCCCGAGGCGGTGGGGCCGGCGATGACGAGCAACCGGTCCATGGGAAGCATCCTACTGCTCTGCGTGGAGGCCGTCGACCCGGTCCGTGGACGCGGTACCATGTCGAAAGTCGAGTGCAGTAGGGAGGACATCGTGCGACACATCAAGGTGGCAGCTGTTGTGGGCGTGGTGGCGATGATTGTGGCAGTTACCCCAGGTGCGAAGGCGGAGGTGCCGAGCTCGTTGGCGGGACACTGGGAAGGGGAGATCGAGACTCCGGCCGCCCGGCTCGCGATCAACGTGGATCTTCGCAGCTCACCGGAGGGTTGGAGCGGCGATGTCTCGATTCCGGCGCAGGGCGCACGCGACCTACCACTTACCGGGATCCGGGTCGATGGCGCGACGGCCGAGTTTGCGATCGAAAGCGTGCCCGGCAACCCAAAGTTCGTCGGTGAGGTGCGTGAAGATGGCATAGCGCTGGTGGGGACGTTCACACAGGGAGGAGCCGAGATGCCGTTCGAGCTGCGCCGGGCGACGTCACCTGTGGCGCTCGCCCGGGCAGCGTTGGAAGGGCTCGACGACCTCGTCGAGAAGGCCTTGACGGACTTCGATGTTCCTGGGGCTGCGGTTGCGGTGGTGGTCGACTCCGAGGTGGTCGTTGCGCGCGGCTTTGGGCATCGCAGCGTGGCGGAGGAGTCGCCTGTGACCCCGAACACGCTGTTCGCGATCGGGTCCTCGACCAAGGCGTTTACGACTGCGGTGCTCGGAACGCTGGTGGACGAGGGACTGGTGGCCTGGGATGATCCGGTGATCCAGCACATGCCGGACTTCCGCCTGGTCGATCGGCACGCAACCCACGAGCTGACCGTTCGCGACCTCGTGACCCATCGCTCCGGTCTGCCCCGACACGATCTCGCATGGTACAACTCGCCCGCGAGCCGCGCGGAGCTGGTGGAGCGTCTCGAGTTCCTCGAGCCGTTCGCCGACCTTCGCCAGCGGTTCCACTACCAGAACCTGATGTACCTGACGGCGGGCGTCCTTGTGGAGCAGCTGAGTGAGAGCTCGTGGGAGGTGGCGGTGCGTCGTCGGCTGCTCGAGCCCCTCGGCATGCGTTCCGCCAACTTCTCGGTGGTCTCCATGGCGGCAAGTGACAATCACGCCCTGGCGTACCGGTACGCGGACGGCGAGCTGGAGCAGATCCCGTTTCGCGACATCACGACCATCGGTCCGGCGGGCTCGATCAACGCGTCGTTGAACGATATGACCCGCTGGCTGCGGCTCCAGCTCTCCGATGGCGAGGTGGATGGGGAGCGGTTGCTCAGCGCAGCGACTCTCAAGGAGATGCACACGCCACAGATGACCCTGGGTATGTATCCGGATCGGCAGGAGCGGCTACTGATGTCGTACGGTCTCGGTTGGTTTCTCGAGGCGTACCGCGGGCATTACATGGTCCATCACGGCGGCAACATCGACGGGTTCTCCGCGCTCGTCGCATTCCTGCCGTTCGATGGTGTGGGTGTCGTGGTCCTGACCAACGCCAACGGCTCGCCGCTGCCCACGTTGTTGACGCGGCACCTGTTCGACCGCGTGCTGTCCCTGGAGCCGGTCGATTGGCTGGGCGAGGCGAAGCAGCGTCTCGACTCGGCGCGCGAGGCCGCCAGCGCGGCGGAGGAACGACAGCGTGGCGAGCAGATTCAGGGTACCGAGCCGTCCCACCCACTGGAGGCGTACGTGGGTACGTACCGGGCGCCCGGCTACGGCGTGGCGGAGGTCCGACTGGCGGATACGCAGCTCAGCATCACCTACAACCGGATCACGATCCCGCTGGAGCACTGGCACTACGACGTGTTCGTGGGGGCTGAAGGAGCGGAGGACCCGACGTTCGAGGGCTTCCGTTTTCGTTTTGAGATGAACCTGGAAGGTCAGATCGAACGGTTGGTGGCGGCGCTCGAGCCCGAAGTGGAGCCAATCGAGATGGTCCGACAGCCGGGCGCTCGGTTGTACGACCCCGAGTTCTTGCAGCGGTTCGTGGGTCGGTTCACCCTGCAGGGGCAACCGATCACCGTGGAGCTGCGTGGGGATCAGCTCGTCATGGTCGTTCCGCAACAGCCCGCGTACGATCTCGTGCCACGCCGCGAAACCTCGTTCGATCTCGAAGGGCTGCACGGGTTCTGGGTTCGGTTCGTCATGCAGGATGATGGCAGCGTCACCGCTTTGGAGTCGCACCAGCCGAACGGGGTCTTCGTTGCCGAGCGGTTGGACGGCTCCGAGGAGTAGCGTCGGTTTCTGTGACGCGGCCGTTGGACCGGCGTCATGGGGAACCCGTCTGGCTGCGGCCAGCGGCCGCGTCAGTGATCTGAGTCGATCTCGGTCTCGCCGGCGGGATCGACGTGGATCACAACATCGCACAGATGATCTGATGCGGCGTACAGGCGGTCGCGGGCTGCGTCTGCGATCTCGTGACCACGTCGGACCGTGAGCTCTGGGTGGACCTCGATGTGCACGTCCATGGCGAGCTCGTTGCCGACGTAGCGCGTGCGCAGATCGTGGACGCCCTCGACGCCGGGGGTCTCGCTCACGACAGCGCTCAGCCGTTCGACCTCGTCGCGTGGTGCCGCCCGGTCCACGAGCTGGTCCAGTGCCGGTCGAATCACGGTCCAGGCCGCGTACAGGATGAAGCCGGAGACGGCCACGGCGCCGGCGGGATCGATCCACCACCACTCAGCGCCGAGGACGAGCGTGGCTGCAACTGCAAACACGGCGGGAATCGAGCTGAGTGCGTCGGAGCGATGGTGTACCGCGTTGGCGATCACGGCGGGCGAGTTGATCCGTCGGCCGACGCTAAGCGTCCACCTGTAGAGGACCTCCTTGACGATGCATGACAGGGCGGCGGCAGCGAGGGCCACCCAGGTGGGTCGCAGGCCTGGACCCGCTCTGATCTTCTCGATCGCCTGCCATCCGAGGCCGAAGCCCACACCGGCGAGGGCACAGCCGATCAGAATGGTCACCAGGGTCTCGAATCGCGCATGCCCGTGGGGGTGCTCGGCATCGGCCGGAGCCGACCAGTACCGCACCCCCACGAGGACGACGGCATCGGTGACCAGGTCGGTGAGGGAGTGGATCCCGTCGGCGACCACGGCCCAGCTCCTGCCAACGAGCCCCAACGTGATCTTGACGGTGGCGATCGCCAGGTTGGCCACCACCCCGACCCAGGTGACACGTTCGACCTCCCGTCTGGTGAGCAGTCGACTCATGCCGGCAACGCGATCCATCGCCTCGATTGTACCGCGTTGGGGTTCGCTGACGCGACGATACGCGTGGATACAGGAGAAATTCCGAGACAAGTCGCCGTCTCGACTCTGCGGCTCGAGATCTGCTCTGGGAAGCTCAGGACGGTGCGGTACACTGCCCGGTCATGGCGGGGCGGCGTTTGCATCGTGGAACCCTCGAGCGGTATGTCCAGCGCGAGATCGTCGCGCCGGCGGCACTGGGCTTCACGGTGTACACATTCCTGCTCATGCTGCAAGTCGTGTTCTCACTCGCCGAAGAGGTGTTCGTCGGCGGCACCTCGATGGGTGCTGCTCTCCGGTTGATCGTAGATGCCATACCCCATGCTGTGGTTCTGACGATTCCGATGAGCTTCCTGTTCGGGGTCATCATCGCCATGGGACGTCTCAACGGCGATCTGGAGATTACAGCGTTGCAGGCAGCCGGCCTTCCCGCGGGTCGGTTGTTCCGCCCGGTGCTGCGCATCGCCATGCTTCTGGGCGCGCTCAACCTGATCCTGACGCTGTTCGTGCTGCCGGCGGCGAACCGTGATCTGGAGGAGCGCAAGGCCGAGCTGCTCGCGTCGTCGAACGTGCTCGGCAAGATTACTCCGAGGGTCATCTACGACGAGATTCCGGGGATGCTGCTGTACGTCCACAACATGGATGAGTCGACCGGTCAGTGGCGAGATGTGGTTGTGTACGACCGGTCGGATGAGGAGACGGAGCTTCTGATGGTCGCGGATCGCGGCCATCTCGCGACCCGAGGTGGTTCGGCGAATGCGGGCGAGGCACCGTGGCTTGCCCTGGAGAGGGTGGTGACCCACCGGTTCGATCCACAGCGTCCGGAGACGTACAGGCTGAACACCAACCAGGCCCAGCTGCTGAGGCTTCCGATCCCAGTAACGGAGTCGATCGCCGTCAACTTCAGCCGGCACGAGCTGACCACCGGAGAGCTCGTCGAGAGGGCCGCGGCCGGGACAGATCTCGAGGACCCCGAGTCGGTCGAGGACCACCGCTACGCCCTGTTCGAGCTCCATCAACGACTGGCGATCCCGGTGGCGTGTCTGACGTTCGGGCTTTTGGGAGTCCCGCTGGGTGTCGGTTCGCGCTCTGGCGGACGTGGTCACGGTTTCGTGCTCAGTATCTTCGCTGTTTTGGTGTACTACGTGCTCTACAACCAGGGCGAGGTGCTCGCTTTGGTGGGGCGGGTCCCGGTCTGGGTTGGCGCCTGGATGCCCAATGCCGTGCTGCTTGTCGTTGGGTTGGCGTTGATCCCGCGCATGGGACGGTGGCTGGGCGAGAAGCGCGGTCGGACCCGTGCAATGGCTCTGCTGCAGTGGTACCAGAGCTGGCGGCGACGGCGCCAGCTCGACCGGAGCCGCGGCACCGGGATGCCACAGCCGATCACCGGCTCCATACCTGTGGTGCTACAGCGCCGATCGTTCGTCCCGCGGTTCCCGGTGCAGCTGGACCGGTACCTGGTCCGGGGCCTGGTGGCGCCGTTCATTGGCATGGTGGTCACGACCGTGATCCTCTATGTGGCGGTGGATGTGGCGGACAAGCTCGACCGGCTGGCGAGCGAGTCCGTGAGCGTCGGTATGTTCGTGGTGTACTACAAGAACTTGCTGCCGCAGGTCGTGGCGGATGTGACGCCGATGGCGCTGATGATCTCGGTTCTGGTCACGCTGACACTGTTGGAGCGGCGCCGGGAGCTCACGGCGCTGAAGGCATGTGGCATCTCCATGTACCGAGTGATGGTGCCGGTCCTCCTGGTGGCAGCCGCGTGCAGTGCTGGTCTCGGGTGGTTTCAGGAGGAGGTGCTCCCCGGCGCCAACCGTCGGGCGCTCGCCTGGAAGGACCGGATCCGTGGTCGGTCCACGACGCGGTCGTCGATGGCCAACGACCGGCAGTGGCTATTCTCTCGCGACGGCGCGATGCTCTACAACTTCCTCGGATCGGATCGGGAGAAGCAACGTCTGATCCGTTTGAGCGTCTTCCGGTTTGATGCAAATCGGGATCTTCGGCTGCACCTGTTCGCGGAGGAAGCGTTCTGGCGCGATGGCGAGTGGGTCATGGCCGACGGCTGGATTCGGCGGATCAACCTGGACGGAAGTGATGATTTTCTCGAGGCGAGTCGAGAGATGACCCTCCCTGTGCGAGAGGGCCCCGACTACTTCGGTCAGGAGGTGCGGTTACCGGAGGAGCTCGGGTTCGTCGAGCTGGGCCGGCACATCGAGGAGATGGTGAGCTCGGGGTACCGTCCCACGCGGATGATCGTGCGCTGGCATCAGAAGTTGACCTCCCCCCTGGCCGCCGCCGTCCTGGTTCTGCTGGCGCTGCCGTACGCACTCTCCCAGAGCGGACGGCGGACCACGACGCAAGGTGTGGCGACTGCGATCTTCCTCGGGATCGGGTACATGCTGCTGGTGATCGTATGTGGCACGTTGGGGGATCGTGGGACTTTGCCTCCGTTGGCGGCGGCCTGGGCCCCGCTGGTGATGACGACGCTCTTTGCCATCAACCGGTTGACCTTGCTGAAGACGTGAGGCTGCGGCACCGTCGTCCGGCCCCGACAGCCGGATCCCGGCCATCCGGTCCCCGGCGGATGCCTCGAGCTTTCGAAGTGAAGTGGTGAGTTGAGAGCTCAGAGAGCTCAGAGAGTTCAGAGTTCAGCGTTCAGCGTTGAGAATGCCACCCGCCCGCCCCAATGCATGCTCTTCGAGCTTCAGGTGCCGAAGGGTGCGTGGAGCGCTCGCAGCACGGGCCAATGGGTGGGCGGGGGAGCTAAATGCTAAAACCTAATACCTTACAGCTACGCGGTCGCGAGACCGGCACCATCGGAGCATCCCTTTGGTTGCGGCCCGCGGCCGCGTTAGTATGACCCACGCCCGGTCACCGGGCCGGTAACGCATGCGCGACGAACGGATTCGAGAGGCCGTAAACCGGCACCTGAACTACGCCGTGGTGTTTCTTGCGGCGTTGCTGCCGGTGTTTCGCGCGGGGGTGTCTGTGATGGCCCCGCTGGTGATCGTGCTGTGGCTGATCGACTGGCGTTGGAGCGAGCGCTGGAAGCGGATGCAGCAAGACGGTGTGCTCATCGCGCTGGGAGCGTTTCTACTGTTGAACATCGCCTCGTTGGCGTGGTCCCACGACGTGCTGACCGGCCTGGACTACATCGACAAGTACCGGTACGTGCTCCTGGTTCCGGCGATTGCGACCAGCCTGCGGGCGCGGTTTGTAGTACCGGTGGCCCTCGCGTTCTTCGGCGGCCTGAGCGTGAGCTTGATCTGGTCGTACGGCATCTACTTCGGTCTGATCCACTTCGGACAGGGATATCCGGAGAACGCGTCGCCGACGATGCTCCACTTGGATTTCAGCATGTTCCTGGCATTTGCGGCCTTGCTCGTCTTGAACATCGTGGTCCGACATCGACTGTCGTTTCGCGGTCGCCTCCTCTGGGCCGTCTTTGGCGTATGGGTGACAGTGGGGTTGTTCATCAACATCGGTCGCAGTGGCCAGGTCGCGTTCTTCGCAACGCTGTTGGTGATGCTGCTGGTGTACTCCAGAGTCCGGTCTCTGTGGCGAGCGGTCGCGTGTGCAGCGGTAGTTGCCGCGGTTGTCGGCGTGGCGTACCTGAGTATCCCGATCTTCGAGGAGCGCGTCGACTCACTGGTGATGGAGGTATGGCAGGCGGCCCGGGGCGTGGACTACGACACGAACCAGGGCAAGAGGATCGCGGCCATCATCGTCGCCACGCGGATCATCCTGAACCACCCCGTGCTGGGCACTGGAGTGGGCGATACGATGGAGACATTCCGACTGATGCTGGACACGCAGTATCAGTATCTGAAGGAGCCTGTGTACTGGTTCCCGCATCTCCACAACCAGTACCTGCAGATCTTGACAGAGCTGGGTTTGGTCGGGATGTTACTCTTTCTCAATATCTTCTATCAGCTTGTTCGAGCCCCTATCCGCGACGGGGAGCTCCGCGGGGTGGCGTGGATCGTGTCGGGCGTGTTCCTGGTCGGCTTCATCGGCGATCCGTTCTTCCACAAGCAGCTACCGCTGGTCCTGTTCTCGCTTGTCACCGGCGTTGTGCTCGCGGGGCATCTGAGCCCATGGTGGGGCTGGACGCTCCGTCAGCCGGCGGTCGAGCACCATCCTGATCACGTCGGCGACCAACGCGGCCGCGGGCCGCAACCAAAGTGATGCTTCGATGCGCGAGATATCGTCATTCGCAACAACCT
>CAZEJK010000048.1:6462-27982 GCA_964512045.1 uncultured Thermoanaerobaculia bacterium | reverse complement strand
TATCAGCACCTTGAGCAAGTTTTTGCTTCATCTCTGCATCAAGACGCTTCCAAACCGGCCGAGTCGAGACGGCTGCGAACCTGCCGAGCCAACGTCTCCAGGTCCCCCGAGTCCAACCGAACGCCACGGGGACGTGCGTCGGGCATGGTTGCCAGCAGATCGATGACACGATCGATCGCCCGCAACGTGTCGTACGTATCCACCAGGAGCACGGTGGACGGGTAGACCTCGAGAAAGCGGCGAAGAGCGTCCACCTCACTGGCGTGTGCCTGCACAAAACTATGCGCCATGGTCCCGGCGATCGGTATCCCGAAGCGCTGACCGGCAAGCACATTCGAGGTCGCGCGAACGCCTGCGATCGCGTACGCCCGCGCCCCCCACAGCCCCGCTTCGGCGCCGTGCATCCGGCGCAACCCGAAGTCCACGACACTCCTGCCCTCGGCGGCCAGCACGACTCTGGCAGCCTTCGAGGCCAGCAGTGTCTGCAGGTGGACCTGGTTCATCACCAGCGTCTCCAGCAGCTGTGCCTCCAGAATCGGCGCCGTGATCCGCACGATCGGCTCACCGGCAAATAGAACCGTGCCCTCGGGAACCGCAGCAACATCACCCGTGAATCGCAGCGACTCCAGCCGCTCCAAGAACGTGCTCTCGAACAGACCGGTCGAGCCCAGATACTCGAGATCTCTGCTCGTGAACCGCAGCATCTCGAGCAGCTCCAGCACACGTTGCACTCCGGCCGCCACCATGAACCGCCGCTGAGCAGGCAGCCGTCTCACAAACAGGTCGAAGGTGGCGCGGCCCTCGAGACCATGGCGGTGATAGGCCTGCATCATCGTCAGCTCGTACAGGTCCACCATCAGAGCCGAGCGCGCCGCCTCAGGCACCCCGTGATCCAGCATCCGGTCTCTCCTTCCCAAGACTCCTGAGCCAGCCCGTCAGCACCATGACGGCCAGAAGACGCTCTGAGTGATCATGTCGCCCAGTCCGGTGCTCATCCCATACGCTGCGCAGGACGGACCGGTCAAGACCTAAGTCCTCGAGCTCCTCGGCTCGCAGCGTCGTCTCCACACTCTCGCGCAGCTCGTGCCGGAGCCAACGCGCGAGCGGTAGCTCGAACCCAACCTTGCGCCTGGACAGCGTGATCTCTGGCGCGAACCGCCGAGCTGTGCGACGCAAGATCCCCTTCCCACGGCACAGCTCCTCCGGAAGTGACAGCAGCAGCTCCACGAGCCGGTGATCGAGCAGCGGCACGCGAACCTCGAGCCCCACGCTCATGCTGGCGCAGTCCACCTTGGTCAGCATGCGGTGCGGCAGGAATGTCACACAGTCCAGCAGCCGGTACCGGAGCCAGCCGGGACGCCGATCCAGCTCGCTCAGTAGCTCAGGCTCCCAGGCCAGCTCCACCGGGCGGCGGAGCACACGTCGGACGTCCGCCAGAGGCCACACACCCTGCAACGCCTGGTAGGCTTCCCATCTCCCCCCTGCGGCGAGCGCGGCGCGCAGCTTGGTACGCCACCGCCGCGCCGGAAACGCCGCCAGCAGCGGTTTGGCCACACCACCCACGGCCATCACCCGATCCAACCAGGGAGCCACGCGCAACCGCGGGTAACCAGCCAGCAGCTCGTCACCGCCGTCCCCGGAAAGCGCAACTGTCAGCGTCGTGCGCGCGGCACGCGACACGACATGTGTGGGAAGCAGCGACGGATCGGCGATCGGATCGCCACTGAGCTCTGGCCATCGTGGCAGCAGCCCTCGCAGGTCCTCTGCAGAGCACGTCACAACCTGGTGCTCGAGCCCGAGAGCTCGCGCAGTCTCTGCAGCGGCCGGGCTCTCGTCCTCGCCATCTGCAAAGCGGACCGTCACTGCTCGAGGTCGTCCGCCCGCATGGGTCGCAGCTGCCGCTACCAGCGAGGAGTCGACGCCACCTGACAGGAAGCACCCGAGCGGAACATCACTGACCAGCCGCTCGCGGACCGCATCCGCCACCGCAGCCGCGACCAGCTCGTCTGCACGGTTCGCGCCAGTCGCCATGGGCTCGACCCGGCCGAGCAGGTCGTACCACCGCTGAACCCGCACCGTTCCCGGGCCCTCGGCGATCAGAAGATGCCCGGGAGGCAACCTGTAGACATCGCGGATCATGGTCTGCTCGCCCGGCAGATATCCGAGCTGGAGCCATGCGCCCACCTGCTCGTGGTCGACCTCTGGAGATACAGCGGGATGCGCCAGCAGAGCCGTCAGCTCCGAGGCAAACACCACGCCATTCGCACTGGGCGACCAGAACAGCGGCTTGATTCCGAGCCGATCGCGCGCCAACAGAAGGCGCCTCGGTCCGGGCTCCCACAGCGCCAGCGCGAACATCCCGTGGCACTGCCCCAGAGCATCCACGCCGTCCTCGGCCAGGAGACCGAGCAGCACCTCTGTATCACCGGTGGTCCGCAGCGTTCGGCCACGGCTCGTCAGCTGCTCACCGAGCTCCGCGAAGTTGTAGATCTCGCCGTTGACAACGAGCACAGCTCCCGTGCACGCGTCGACCATTGGTTGATCAGCGCGGGGCGTCGGGTCGAGCACTGCCAACCTGGAGTGCCCCAGGACCGCGTGACCGGAGGGGTCGCTCCACACGCCCGTCCCATCGGGTCCCCGATGACACAGACGCTGCACCATTGCAGCAACACCATCAACGCGGGCGAAACCGGAGAAGTCGATCGATCCGCAGATGCCGCACACACCATGAAGGTAGCTCCGCAGCAACCCCGAGACAAGCCGAGCCCAGCGCGGATCTGGTAAGGTGCCCCGGCGCGTCGCAATGGAGATCGAGCGCGGCGCCGAAAGGAGCTCGACGATGGCCAATCCCATTGCAGTCTTCGATACCTCGAAGGGGACCTTCGAAGCGGAGATCTTCACCGAGTCGATGCCAAACACTGCTGGCAACTTCATCGACCTCGCCAAGAGCGGCTTTTACGATGGCCTGCACTTTCACCGAGTCATCCAGGGCTTCATGGTGCAGTTCGGCTGCCCCCACAGCAAGGACCCGTCCAGCCCGCGCGCCGGGACCGGCGGGCCGCCACACGGCACGATCGAAGATGAGTTCCCGGAGAACGCCAAGCACTCCAATGAGCCCGGCACGCTGTCCATGGCCAACACCGGTCAGCCGAACAGCGGCGGATCCCAGTTCTTCATCAACACCGTGCACAACAGCTATCTCGACTGGTTCACCGGCGGTCGTTCCAAGCACCCGGTGTTCGGCAAGGTCGTCTCTGGCATGGACATTGTGCATGAGATCGAAGGAGCTCCGACCGGTCCCGGCGACCGGCCGAAGGAGCCGATCCAGGTGCGATCGATCACGATTCGTGAGGCATGACCCTGCCGCGATCCCGGTAGATGCATCTCGCCCCTCGAGACTGATAGGACATGGAAACCTCCGCTGCAACCCCGCTTGTCGGTGAAGCGGTCTGTCTGACCGCAGCGATGCTGTGGGCAACTGCGGTCGTTCTGTTCCGAGGCGCCATCCGAGAGCACGGTGCTCGCACCATCAACCTCGCGAAGGGACTGATCGCCACGCTCCTCCTCACCGTGACCGTTCTCGTGGTCGGTGGCTGGAGCTCACTCATCACTGCACCTCCCGCTCACCTCGGTTGGCTGGCGGCGTCAGGCCTTGTCGGGCTCACTCTCGGCGACACGGCCCTGTTCGCGGCGGTGGGCAAGCTCGGCGCACATAACGGCCTGCTCCTGCAGACCCTGGCGCCGGTATTTGCCGCCACCTTGGCGTTCCCGCTCGGCGAACGGTTGAACGTGATCCAGCTGCTCGGTGCCGCTCTGGTCCTGGTCGGTGTCATGGCGGTCATCTCCTCGCAACGCAACGGCCGCAAAGGCGCGTCTGACCTTCCACCCCGAGTGCTGACCGCCGGACTGGTGTTCGGGGTGCTCGCGGCGTTCGGACAGGGGTCCGGGGTCGTCCTGGCCAAGCTCGGGATGGCCGAGATCCCCACCCTGCCCGCGACCACGTTTCGTCTGGCGACGTCGGTTGCCGGGCTGCTGGTGATCGCCGCCTTCCGCGGCGGCCTCCGGCCTCTGACGCATGCCCTGTCGGACCGTGCCACCGCCCGTCGGGTGGTTCCGGCCTCCGTGATCGGGACCTACCTCGCCATGTCCCTGATGATGCTCGGGATCGCCCTGGCGCCCGCATCGATCGCCGCCGTGCTGCTCGCCACTCCCCCGGTCTTCAGCCTGCTCCTCGAGTCGTGGCTGGACCGCACCTGGCCACAAGCAGTCGGCGTGGCCGGCACCATCGTTACCGTCGCCGGCGTCGCCGTCCTCTCCGTCGGCTGATCACGAGACCACACCTCTGACGAAGACCCACCGCAGCGCACGGAAGAGCAGAGGACGGCTTGCGTTCGGTAGAAAAAGCGACCGGGCCGCCCGATGGACGACCCGGTCCCCTCCTCCGTCCCCTCGCCGCACATCCCGATCTGACGAGGACCTTGAGCCCGCCTCAGAACTGCGGGTAGAACTGACTGAGAATCTCCTCGGTGGTGGGTGCTTCGCGACCCGCCATTGCGGTATCCCGCACGGCGGCCAGCCGCTCCGTCAACGCCGGCTCATCCACCCGGTAGAGAATGCCCGTTGTCATCACGTCCTTCTCACGCGTGTACTGCAGCGCAGCAGCTCGACTGGTCGCATCGTGATCCTCCGGCAGATGCCGGAGCTTCTCCTTCAGCACCTTGAACTGGTTGTCGCCGCGGAACGTCACGCACGGGGACATGACGTTCACGAACGCGAAGCCCTTGTGCGCAATCGCCTGAGAGATGAGCTTCACGAGGTTCTTCATGTCCCCCGAGAAGCCGCGCGCCACGAAGGTGGCACCCGTACCGATGGCGAGCTCGCACGGGTCCACTGCAGGCTCAGGATTGCCCCAGAACGTGGACTTGGTCTTGTCTCCCGAAGGCGTCGTCGGCGCCACTTGGCCCTTCGTGAGACCGTAGATCTCGTTGTCCATCAGAACGTAGGTCACATCGAGGTTCCGTCGGCACGAATGCATCAGGTGGTTGCCGCCGATCGCCATCCCGTCGCCGTCACCACCGACGGCAATCACGTTCAGCTCCGGTCGCGCCACCTTCACACCCGTGGCGATGGTCAGCGCCCGCCCGTGCACGGAGTTGAAACCGTAGGTGTTCACGTAGCCAGGCAGGCGAGACGAGCAGCCGATGCCGGACAGCAGGACCGTGTCCGACGGCTCGAGCTGCAGCTCGGCCATGGCTCGATACAAGGCGTTGAGCACCCCGTAATCTCCGCATCCGGGGCACCACACCGGCTTGAGATCGGTCTTGTAACTTCCCGGCTTGAAAGTGACTAGCTCGTCACTCATACCAGCACCTCCCGTCGAGCCGATCCGAGGTCCACGACCTTCTGGATCCTGTGCTCGACCTCAGCGACCGTCAAGTTCTTGCCGCCCGAGCGCTTGTACACGTAGGTGTGCAGCTCCGGCAGGTCGATAAACGTCCGCAAGTACTTGTAGAACTGCGCAGAGTAGCTCTGCTCGATCACGATGAACTCCTGAATGTTCTTCAGGAACTGATCAAACTCGTGCTTCGGGAACGGGTACAGCACCTGCGGTACGAACGCCGCGACCTTCTGGCCCCGGGCGTTGGCGCGCAAGACTGCCTCCTTCACCGGGCCCTTGGATGAGCCCCAGCACAAGATCCCGACATCGGCCTCCTCCGAGCCGTACCGACGGAAGAAGCTGTAGTTGTCCCGCACCGGCCGGAGCTTGCGGTACCTCTTGCGATTCATCTCTTCGTGGATCAGGAACATGGAGGTCGGCCGACCCGCCTCGTCGTGCTCGAGGCCGTTGGTCTGGTACTCACCACCCTTCATTCCTGGGCAGGTCATCGGCGACACGCCGGACTCGGTCATCTTGTACCGCTGGTACTCGCCGTGGAGCTCGTCGGCACTCGGCGTCAACCGTTCCTCGACCACGTGCTTGAGCGTCAGCGCAGAGAAGGTCTCCCGGCGCTGGCCGATGAACTGGTCCGACAGGACGATGACCGGGATCTGGTACTCCTCGGCGATGTTGAACGCCGCCACGGTCGCGTGGAAGCAGTCCTCGACATCGCACGGAGCGAGCACGACGCGCGGGGCGTCGCCATGGGAGCCCCACACCGCCTGCCACAGATCGGACTGCTCGCTCTTGGTGGGGATACCGGTGGAGGGTCCCCCGCGCTGGACGTCAACAATCACGGCTGGGATCTCGGCCATCGAAGCCAGACCGATCATCTCGGTCATGAGCGCCAGGCCGGGCCCCGACGTCGCGGTCATCGCCTTCTTGCCAGCAAATGACGCACCGATCACCGCACCGATCGCGGAGAGCTCGTCCTCGGTCTGGATGATCGACCCGCCCATTCGAGGCATCCACTCCGAGAGGAAGTGCAGCACCTCAGACGACGGTGTGATCGGATAGCCCGCGAAGAACCGACATCCGGCATGGAGCCCGGCGACGGCGACCAGCTCATTACCCGACATCACCAAGAGCGGATCGCGCTCTTCGTACTCGAAGTACTTGTCCGATACGTCCTCGGCGATCTTGCTGGCAAACTCGACGCCGGCGTCGAAGCCCTTGAGGTTGGCCTCGCCGACCTCGGCCTTCTTCTTGGCAAACCTCTTGGCAACTGCAGCACGCAACGGCTCTTCCGGCAGACCGAACATCTTCGACAGCAGGCCCAGAGTCACGATGTTCTTGGCAAGGGTGGTCCCGGCGGACTCCTTGGCAATCTCGATGAACGGCACCGGAATCCAGCGACGCTCATCGCTCTCCGCGCCGAGGTGAATCTCCTCCCGCGGCGTGTCGTCAGAGGCTTCGTACAGGATCACCGCGCTCTTCGTGGCGATCAGCTCGCCCTTGAAGCGCGCGAAGTCCTGCCAGTTGAACACAACCAAGACCTCGACCTCATCTCCCTGGGCAAAGATGAAGTCCGAGCTCAGCCGAACCATACACGACGACTCTCCGCCGCGGATCTGCGGTCCGTACGCCTCGCTCTTCATACCGTTCAGCCCGACCTTGGCGCCAGCCTGGATGACCATGTCACCCATCGTCACAACGCCATCCCCGCCGGAGCCGACCATCGCGAGCGTGAGATCACCCACTGCCATCCTGGTGTCCTCCTTACGCGGCCGTCTGCCGCTCACGGGATTGTGCTCCGCCCCGGATGAAAAGTCCACGTTTATTCAACAAATATGAATTGAGACGCACTCTATATTGCCGCAGCGCAGCGTGAGCGCGCATTTTCTTGCAGAGAAGCTTGTAAAATCCTGACCATCGGGCGAACCCCCATAGACGCACGAGCACCCCAGGCGGATGCCTCACATTCTCGAAGACGTGGGGTGCTTCAGTCGATCACCTGCGCCGACGAGGCGGGACGTCCTTGCTCCGAATGGAGCAGATCCCGCTGCACCTGAAGCGTCGGATCCAGGAACCGAAGCTCCGCGTACAGCTCCGCCCGATCGATCGCCTCGCCGCCCGCGAGCACGAACCACCCAGGTGCGGGATGTCCGCTCCACAGGAGAACCAGCCCCGCAGCAAGCGCCCCGAGGCGCACCACGGCACGCACACCCACATCACGAAAGCGACGCGCACGCCACAGGTACAGCCCCGTCTTCACGACGGCCAGCCCGACTGTGAGCCAGATCAGCTCGGCGAGGATCGACGCCACGAGCAGCGTCGTCAGGGTCGCCATCGCGCTGTGCGGCACCATCGGATGCTCCTGGCGCCGGATCCGGTAGACCATATCCACCGCCAGCACCGTCGCCAGACCGAGCACAGCAACCACCGCGTCGGGCCATGGACTCAGCGACAGCACGCTGACACCGACCCCGCCAACCAGGAACAACCCGAACAGCACCACCTCGCGGCTGACCCACGAGCGGCGGAGGTTGCCCACCGCGCGCCACGCCCGCTCAGGACGACCGAGGTGCGCTGTCGCCACGAGGCCTGCCACCAGCCCGAGCGTGAGCCACCCCGGCAGCACAATGGCGGGTCCCCCGGCGAGATCTCCGAGAAACCAGCCGACGCTGGCGACCACAACCAGGCTGAACACCAGCAGCGACCACTCTCTTGCAACGTTGGCCCACGAGCGCACCGGTGGCTGCGGCGCGGGAGCCACGGGTGGCGGTACTGGAGCCATCTGTGGCGGACCTCGACGCCGCAGGCGACGAACCGTCAGTGCCGGGCCCAGCTCGCGACCTGGCATACCCGGTGCCCACTGTGCTGGCTCGTCGGATGCGTCCGCATCGTTGTCGACCACGGTCAGTGCGCCGGTCGGGCAGGCCGTGACGCACCCCGGATCCAGACCGTCCCTGACTCTGTCGATGCACAGCGTGCACTTGGCCACCGTTCCCTGCCGCTGGTCAAACCGTGGAGCGCCGAACGGACACAGCCACGTACAGTAGCGACAGCCCAGGCACCGAGTCGGGTCGAGCTGCACAGTCCCCGTCTGCGGGTCGCGACGGAGTGCTCGCGCGGGACAGCCGTTGGCGCACGCCGGATCCTCGCAATGGAAGCACCCCAACGACAGATGCACCACCGGAAGACCCGGATACCGCTCGCGGTTGAACGAGTCGACGCGACGCCAGCTTTGGTGCGGCGACAGGCGGTTGGCGATCTGACACCCGAGCACACACGCCCCGCAGCCCGTGCACCGATCCAGGTCGAGGACAAACCCGAGGCGACTCATTCCAGCGCCTCCACCCGCACGCGGGTATCGTGAAACGCTGCACCGTGTCCGAGATCCGTCTCCCGTGCTCGCGAGAGCTGGTTGACCCCGCCTCCCGGGCCATCCGCCATCCACCAGCCGTTGACGATGACCACACATCCCGGTCGCACTCCGGCGTCGAGTCGTGCCGGCAGCTCGAGGGCGCCGTTGGTGTTGTGCACTCGCACCAGTGCGCCGTCTGCAACCGATCGCTGCGCCGCATCGTCGGGGTGGATGGCAACCACCGGTCCCGGATCGAGCGCGCGGATCATCTCGAGGTTGCCGAACTGCGAGTGGATCCGGTACTGGCTGTTCGGTGTCAACAGCGCCAGGCCAGCATCCTCCGCAGCTTCATGCACCGGCTCCACCGGCTCGCTCCACCGCGGCAGCGGATCCACGTCCCAGAGCTGCGCAGCCTGCTCCGAGCGCAGCTCAATGCGGCCTGATGGGGTTGGAAACTCGAGCCGGGACCACGCCACATCCTCCGCACCGGGCGCTGGCACCAGACCCTGCCGCAGCCTCTCGAGAGACAGCTCGGGCCACGGTGCCAGCCGGCGCCCCAGCCAGTCGAGCACGCCAGCCTCACCCGGCTCCGGCAAGGCGGCACGACGATCGTCCAGCCCCACCCCCAGCCGCGCGGCCAACCGCCAGTAGATCTCGGTCTCAGGAAGGACCTCGGGTGGCGGCGCAACCACCTGCGGCCTCAGCTGGATCATGTGGTGCCAGTAGGCCGTGATGACATCGGTCTGCTCGAGGAAGCTCTTGGCTGGCAAGACCACGTCGGCCTCACGCGCCGTATCGGTGAGGAACTGATCCACGACCACCACCAGGTCCATCGCACGCAGCGCCGCCAGGGTGCTCGCCGTCTCGGGACACTGGGTCACCGGGTTGCCGCGCTCGATCCACACGGCGCGCACCGGCGGATCGCGTTGCTCCATCAGCGCCGCGCCGAGCCGGGCGATCGGCAGCGACACCCGCACCGGGCCGGCAGCGTCGACGGGATCGGGAGGATAGAACGCGAGCGGATCACGCGGGGAGGAGAACACATGGCTCTGCAGGTTCGCATACACCCAACCCGCCCCGGGCCGTCCGAGGTTGCCGGTCAACGCCAGCAACGAGATCAACGCACGCATCGTCTGACCGGAGTTGGTGTACCGCTGCATCCCGAAACCGGCACACAGTGTGGCAGGCCGAACCGTGCCGAACAGGCTCGCCAGCTCCTCGATGGTCGAGCACGGCACACCCGTAACTCCAGCCACTCGCTCAACCGAGTACTCGCGGAGCATGACAGCGAACGTCTCGAAGCCGAGCACATGCCGTTCGACAAACTCCGAGTCGATCCAGCCGCGCTCCACCAGCAACCGCGCCACCCCGAGCGCGAGGGCGCCATCAGTCCCCGGCCGCGGCTGGATCAGGAGATCGGCGCCCTCGGCGGAGTCCGTCCGACGGGGATCGATCACGACCAGTCGCGCTCCAGCATCCTGAGCATCGCGGATGAACGCCATCTGATGGACGTTCGTCTCCGCGGGGTTCTTCCCCCACAGCACGATCATCCGCGCGGCGGACAGGTCCCCCGGCGCCGAGTGCCGGTTGTCACCTAGCGTGAGGCGTGTTGCCTCCAACCCCGCGGGCCAACAGAGATCGCCATAGGTCGTGGTGCAGCCGCCGTACAGCTCCCAGAACTCCTCGGCCGCACCGTTGAGAAGCCCCTTCGTGCCGCTGCCGGCCACATACGCCACTGACTGCGGACCGAGCTCCCCGCGCAGACGCTGCAGCGTCCCGGCGATCCTGTCGAGGGCCTCGTCCCAGGTGACCTCGTGCCGGCTACCGTCAGGCCTGCGCATCAGCGGCGTCCGGAGGCGCTGCGGCGATGCCACCCGCTCCACATAGGCAAGCCCCTTCAGACACGGGCCACCCGCCGTGGCCATGTTGGCCGGATCGGCCTCCACCGCCCGCACCTGCCCGTTCTCCACGAGGACGCGAAGGCTACAGGTCGAGTAGCAGTTGCGCGGGCACGCGGTCCTCATCCAGGGCACAGGTGCTCCCTCCACATCGACAGGTGACTCCTCGCTCGTCGCCTCATCGCGCCCCATGGTACCCGAAGCGGACGGCATCTCCGGTTGCTATACTGTCAGCTCTGGATGCACTCGCAGACGCCACTTCCCTGCTCCGGAGGCCTCGCATGAGCCCACGATCCATCGACCCGCGCTGGGTCGGTCGGACCTTCGCCGACTTCTTGTTTCGCCCACAGGAGGGCATCAGCGACAGTCGCAGGACGATCTCGCTGCGCACCCGGCTTGCGGAAGGCCTTCCCCTGGAGCTGCCGATCGTCTCCGCGAACATGGACAGCGTCACCGGCGCGGAGATGGGCAAGGCGATGGCGCTCGAGGGAGGGTTCGGCTTCATCCACCGCGGACAGCCGATCGCCAAGCAAGCAGCGGCGGTGGAGCGTGTCAAGCGATCGCACGGTGCCGTCATCGAGAACCCGTTGTGTCTGCCGGCATCGGCGACGATCCGCGAGGCCCGAGCGTTCGCCCATCGTCACAGCATTACCGGGATCTTGATCGAGACCAGTGAGGGCAGCGGCATCCTCGCCGGGCTCCTGTCCCACCGCGATATTCCATGGTCCCAGGGCACCGAGGACCGGCCGGTCACAGAGTTCATGACGCCGTTCGAGAAACTGCACACCCATGCTCCACAGATCAGCCCAGAGGAGGCGGAGCAGATCCTGTTCGACCGCCGGATCGAGCGGTTGCCACTGGTGGACTCCGGGCGCCGGATCCACGGTCTGATCACCCGCAAGGACCTCCTGTTCCTCCGCCAGAGACCGTTCGCCTCCAAGGATCCGAAGGGCCGGCTGCGGGTCGGCGCTGCCATCGGCGCCCGCGGCGACTTTCTGGAGCGGGCCCAGGCGCTGGCAGAAGCCGACGCCGACTGCCTGGTGATCGATATCGCGCACGGCCACTCGAAGGTGATGGAGAGTGCAATGGAGGCTGTGCGCGCGAGCCTTCCTGACATCCCCCTGGTGTGCGGTAACGTCGCGACCGGCGAAGGAGCGCGGTTCCTGGCCGCGCGCGGCGCCAGCGCGATCAAGGTCGGCGTCGGTCCTGGACGCGGGTGCCGAACGCGTCTGGAGACGGCGGCGGGCGTCCCCCAGCTTCAGGCGATCCGCGAGGCGTGGTGCGCCGTCGAGGACACCGTCCCGATCATCGCGGACGGTGGCATCCGCCACGACAAGGACCTGTTCCTCGCGCTGGTCTGCGGCGCCTCAACGGTCATGCTCGGAAGTGCCCTCTCCGGCACCGACGAGGCGCCAGGACGTGTCATCGAGGACCCGGCCACCCACACCAAGTTCAAGATCTATCGAGGGATGACCTCTCCCCAGGCCGTCCTGGAGTCGCTGTACGACAGCGAGGACGATGTCGAGGAAGCGCTTGCCACGCCGCCAGAGGGCCAGGAGCTCCAGGTTCCATACAAGGGCTCTGTGGTGGATATCTTGCGGCGCATGCGCGGACACCTGCAGTCGGCGGTCTCGTACGCGGGCAGCCACTCGCTGGCCGAAGCCCGCACGAAGGTGCTCCCCGATCCGTTCGCGTTCTTGATTCCCCTCAGCGAGGCGGCTCGGCGGGAGTCGTACGAGCGCTGAGACCGGCTGGAAAGCGACCGGCACCTGGGTTGTCACTCAACGCCGAAAGGCCAGCGATCATCCGACCGCAACCTCCAGCCACCGACTCAAGAACCGTCTCACCAGCTCCTCACAGCGTCCCAGGTCAAGCCGGCACTCCTCCGGAACGGCATCGAGGGTGATGGCGTACACACCGTCCTGGCGTCGAAACAGCGGAAACCCTTCGAGCGTCTCGCGACCGTTGCGAAGCAGTCGGCACGACACTCGGTGTACGAGGTCACGCCCGGAGCTCAGCTTCCGACCGTCTGTCAGCCAGTTACTGGCGACGGCCACAACGTCCTGCCGATCGACCAGACCAGCATCACGCAGAACGAAGTATGGTGCCACAACAACCGGCCGCTCCCCGGATCGCAGCTGATCGCTCACTGTGGACTCGAGCTGCCGTGCGAGCCCGGAACCGCCGGGCGCGTAGTGGATCTGCTGCGCCCGATCGGCCACGGAAGCCGGAAGCTCGCTTCCCGACGGTACCAGCAGATGGCAGCCAGGGCAGCCGGCGCACAGCGCCGGGGAGCCGAACCCGGCAAGCTCACCGTCGTCCTTGACCACGACATTCGGCGGGCACGGCCGGTCCGAGATCGCGTGCTGAGCAAACTGCTCAGCGTGCTCCACCACTCGCTGCTCGACCTCGTCCAACGCCGCGGTGTCGAGACGCGCCACCTCCCACGCCTCCGTCAGGTGGCCAACAGCCACAACCCGCAACAGCTGGTGCTCATAGTCCATCGACCGACGGTTCTCCCGCCACTCGGCGAAGTCCAGCACCTGCAGCTCGCGCTTGAGCGCCTCGGGAAGGCCGGCGATGCCGGCGGGCCCCACCAGGTTCTCGCGAGGGATCACGAGGGTCTTGCAGCCGGCATGCACCGCGGTCTCCAGCTTCACATCGAGCCCGCCGACACCGGTGATGCGGCCACGGGTTCCGATCTCGCCGGTGGCTGCCACATCCCGCCGGACCGGCTGACCCGTGAGCTGCGATGTCAGCGCAAGTGCTATCGCAATGCCCGCAGAAGGTCCGTCCTTCTTCGAGGACGAGCCCATGACGTGCAGGTGAAACGGGGTCTTCAACCGATCCGGATCCACTCCGAGACGGTCCGCGTTGTGCAGGATCGCGGTCGTGGCCACCTTCCGGCTCTCGTCCATCACCTTCTCGAGGTTGCCGGTGGCGTGGAGGACGCTGACAGTACCGCCTCCGTCGGCCCCGGGTCCCGGGATCGGCGTCACCTGGACTGGGAGCAGCGAGCCGATCCCCAGCTCCGGGTTGACGCCGAGGGCGGCCACCTCACCGATCAGGTCCTCCGGCTGCACGGTCCTCGGCGGTACCGGCGTGTCGAGCATGTCGCAGATCAGATTGTGGTCGAGGACCACCCGGTCCTCACCGGCCTCGAACACCTTGCGACGCTGAACGCGCAGCAGCAGTGTCCGCAGCACCAGCTCGAGCTGGCGCACGCCCGCCTCGAGGGTGTAGGCACGGACGATCATGCGGAGATGCTCATCTTCGAATCCTGGCTCGAACACAACCTGAGACTCCGGGATCTCGTGCTTCGCGCGGAGCCTCGGCAGCAGATGCCGACGGGCGATGATGACCTTCTCCTCCACGCTGTAACGACCCAGCTCCACAACCTGGCAGCGATCGAGGACGGGGGCCGGCACCGTCTCCAACGTGTTCGCCGTCAGGATGAAGTGGCAGTTGGAGAGATCGATGTCAACCGTGGACATGGTGAACTTGTCGTGGAACAGGTGATTTTGCTCCGGATCGAGAATCTCGAGCAGTGTCGCGATGGCGAACGGCTCGGTCTTGTCCGCCTCGTCGAGGATGAACATGCCGTTCATGGTGTCCATCTTGATCAGACCCTGGACGATCGCGCCGGGTTTGGAGCCCTCGTACGTGAACCCGTGACCGCGGAGGGCCGACTCATCGCGCATACCGCCCAGCGAGACCTTGTGGTAGGGAATGCCCAAGGTCTTCGCTATCGAGATCGCCAGCGAGGTCTTGCCAACCCCTGGAGGCCCCACGAACAGGAATGCACTGCCGGTCCGGTGCCAGTCCGAGCTCTCCTGCGGATCGAAGTCGCGGTACCGCCAGAGCAAGTTGGCGAAGAAGTCGCCCACTAGCTCCTTGGCACGTTCAAGGCCGAAGTGTGAGTGCTCCAGACCGAGCGAGAACTCGCGCGGTCCGACCTCGAGCCGGTTCAGACGACCCCACGGCACCGCGAGGAGGGTCTCGATGAACTCCGTGTACTTGGCTTTCGAGTGGCCTTCAAGATTGCTCTGATTCGCGTCGATCGTACCGAGCACCGCCTCCGGCACTCGCGGGTCCTTGCGCGCCCGCTCGATCCGCTCCTTCAGCGTCAGGCGGGGCGTCTCACCGGTCAGGACCGGTCCTTCCAGTGTCGCCTCGCCCGTCGACGAGGAGTGCGCAGCGGTTCCATCATGCCGCCGTCTGGCTACCGTGTCGCCGGTTACACCGACCTGCGCCACCTGGGTTCGCAGTGCGTGCACGAACCGGTGCCATGCAGGCTCCGCCGACAACGGATCCTCATCCGAGGCAAGCTCCATCTCTTGAAGAACAGCTCCATCCGCACCGCGCTCCCGCAGAAACCCGAGCAGTCTCCGCAGGCCGTCCTCGTCTTCGGCACGCTGCGCGTCCAGCAGTGCCAGAGCCCCACGGTAGTGCTCCGAGCGGCGCGTCACCGGCAGATCGGGGTTCCCGCCTTGCTCAAGGCACGCCATCACCAGCTCGCGTCGCTCCTCCGGGCCCTGGGCTGTGAACACCCGTTGCAGCAGCGGCGCAGGCGCATCGCACAGGAAGCACACATGCTCCCCCAAGAGCTCGCCGATACGAGCTCGCGTTGCGCTGTAGTCTTCTTCGTCTGCAACCTCACCGTCGCGCTCCAACAGCTCCAGGTAGCCACTCGCCCGCAGACCGATCGTCTCGTCCGTCAACGCTTCGAGCAAGCTGGTGGCGAAGGCCTCGTCGCGCTGTCGCGCCGCGCGCACGAACGCCAGATCCGCGACGATGACATCCTCCTCGCTGTGGTCCGGGAACGTGATGTGATGAAACTGGTGGCGCAAGATGAACTCGGCGAGAGCGAACGCTCGCCGCGCCTCGGCGGTCAGCTGCTCCGGCGCCCTCTCGCCACCCGGAAACGCGAAGGCGAAGTAGTCGAAGATCCGTTCGTGAATCTGGATCGCCCAACGACCCTTCTCCGACGTCAGCAAGGACACGAGGTCCAGCCTCCCCTCCGCATCCTCGAGGCGCGCAATCGCAGTCCTGTCGGCGGCTCGCGCCAACAGCATCGCATCGGAGTCCTCTCTCGCCGCAAGATGCGGTACCACCCGTCGAACCGCGATTGTGTGCAGTAAATGGATCACACGTGCGGCCGCCGCGTCATCCAGCGCGGGAAGGCTATGGAGCACATGACGGTCAAACGTGATTGGCAGCATCAGAGCGGTTCCCTTCTTGAGAGAGCGTCGCCAGACGACCCTCCACTGCTGTCAACGTCACGCGGCTCCGGCAGTGTTCCGTGGACCTCCGGTTCAGATAGCTGTCAACGTGACACCGAGCATGGCCCGCCACCGCGATCGAACCACTCGACCACGACGCCAGCGACGTCGCCGGACGTCACCTCACCATCGCAGTCCGTGTCCGGGCAGGCGCACACCTCGCCCTCGAAGAGCGTCCTCAGCACAGCCGAGACGTCCGCTGCCCCGACCGAGATCGACCCATCCGCATCGCCGGGGAGACAGCCGGTCCAGTGCACCGCACCAGAACGCAGCGGTCCGCCACGCGCCGTTGGCCACGCCAAACCGCTCGTGTCCGATCCCGGCACCGTGAACACGTCCATCGCGTGATCGAACGTCTGCACGAAGATCTCCAGCTCCCCGTCGCCGTCAAGATCGCCCGCGGCCATCCCGCGCACCTCGGGCGACGAGCCTGCGGTCGTCGTGTCGAACGGCCAGCCCGTCTTGACCACCAGCTCCGACCCGGTCCACTCCCAGGCAAACACCTCGTGGCCACGGCCCGCCACCACCTCGGTGGTTCCGTCATTCTCGAGGTCGGCCACGACATGCGGCGCGTAGACGCGACCACTCCCGTCCTGCGCCCGGTCCAGAAGCTCAAGAGAGCTCGAGAACACGTATACGTCGTAGTAGGCCGCGATCAGCTCGTTGCTGCCGTCACCTTCCAGGTCGTAGACGATCGGGCCGGCAAACCAGCTCGTCTGCCCGGTCAGATGCCGCACGAACACGGGCTCGGACACCGTTGCCGTCAACGGCACAGCAACCAGGAGCATCACGACGCAAACGGCCACCTGTCTCATGAATCCCTTGGTATCGTACTCTTGGCACGGCCGAGCACAGTGTTCCAGGTCACCTCCAGCGCCTCTCCAGCACGCTCGTCACCGCCGGGCCAACTCGCGCTCGAGGCTCGACCTACTGCCACTGTGAGTTGGTCGGAACCCACCGGTCGTCCTGCCGTTCGAGGGTGATCGTCCCCGAAGCAGGCTGACCATCCATCGTTCCGCTCACCTTCAAGATGGCAAGCGAGCCGTCGCTGGAACCGCTGACGATCTCGATGTCCTTCGGCGTCATCATCTGGATCATCTCGAGCATCTCTGCGGCATCCTCCTCGTCGAACATCTCCGCCTGGTCAGACGGCGCCAGCGCCTTCAGCCGCTCGAGATCGCCGGCGTGGATCGCCTCGACCAGCGCCATGTACGCCGCGCCGGGCTCGCCTCCCCCTGCCGGCAGCGGGTCGCCGATCGGCCGGTTCGGGTCGGACAACGGCGCACTGAATGCGAAGTCGTAACGGAACACATCATCGAAGAACTCCTGCGGCTCGGCGTGGTACACCCGGCCCTCGAAATGATCGGGGCCGAACGTCGTGACCTCCAGCTCAGGGTACGAGCCGCCGGAGATGTTTCCCGGCGTGTCCGCACTGAACCGGATGTTCTGGCCGTACACCGTCAGCTCTGGCGCATCAGCGAACTCCGCCGTCTTGGTGATCTTCAGCTCCACGTAGGCCACGTCCCAGAGCATCCCCCCCAGCTCACGCTCCTCGATCGGCTGGTCCACGAACAGTACTGTCCACGTGGGATCGTCCGGCTCGAAGAAGCCCTCCTCCTCTGCCCAGACGTAGACATACGGCAGCTCCACCGTCTCGCCGTTGGCCTCCAACACGCCGGTGACCGACGGCTCGACCGCAGGCTCCCCCGCCACGCAGATCGAGGCTGCGAGCCCCAGCACTATGAAAGCTCCAGCGACGATAAGACTCCGTGTCGTCACCATGATCCGACTCCTTTCCCTCCGGTTACACCCTACGGCAGCCGATGTCCCTGGTTGTCCTGCAGTTCCTTGTGGCATTCTACACCCGTAGCCGCCCACGCGGCTGGGGGAAGCGAAGCCGGGTGGCTTCGTTGAGTGGCTTGTGATCTGAGGACAGAAGAACCCCACCCACCGCCCACCACGTCATCTCGACCGAGCTCCCATGAGCTCCATGACTGTCGTCAGTGCACGGCTTCGTTGATGCTCCTGAGCACCTGGCGAGCGGAGAGATCCCGTGGGAGCACCCGCGGCCATCCGTTCCCGGTCAACGGACCCGGACCGTGCCCCGGAAGCCCGTCCCGGATGATGGCCGTGCAACTACGATGGTGCGTACGGATCGATGGGGTTTCGTGGGCTTCGTTGTTCGGTGGTCGGCGCTTGGGGTTCGGTGGTCGGCGCTTGGGGTTCGGTGGTGGATGTCGTTGGACCAGCAGCCAGTGAGCGTCCCAGTCAACCCGATAGTCCTGGCTCCAGGCTCCCAGGGCCGGCTGGGACGGACCATGACGAACAACCCGAGCGCCGACGGTAGAATACAGAATGCTCTCTGCACGACGTCTCCTCGTTGCTTTCGTCACCCTGGGGGCTGCCTTTGGTGCCGCCCAGGTCACCTCCCAATCTGAGCCACAGCAGGAACATCTGCGTCAGGTCACGCTGCTCTACACCAACGACTTCGAAAGCGCCTACGATCCGATACCGGCGTTCTGGCGTGACGACCTCGGGCACGTGGGCGGGATCGCCCAGCTGGCGACCCTGATCGAGCAGTACCGCTCCGAGCGCGAGCTGACGTTTCTGCTCGACGCCGGCGATATCTTCACTGGAACCCTGGCCAAGCTCACCCGTGGCGAGCTGCCGTTCGAGCTGATGATCAGCATGGACTATGACGCCATGTGCATCGGCAACCATGAGTTCGAGTACGGCTGGTGGGTGCTGCGCGACGCCATGCAGAGGGCGCCGTTCCCGGTGCTCGCAGCCAATCTGTTCTATCGAGGCACCGATATCCCGTTCACCCAGCAGTACACCGTCCTCGAGCGTGACGGGGTGCGTCTCGGCGTGATCGGGATCTTCGGCCAGGATGCGGCCACAGCTCTGTTTCCGCCCCACCTGAAAGGCCTTGAGGTTCGAGAGCCCGTGGCAGCGGCACGATCCGCCGTCGCACGCCTCCGTTCTGACGTCGACCTGATCGTTCTCTTGACCCACCAGGGCAAGACAGCGCCGATGCAGACTGACGACGAGGCGGACCCGGCGGTGCAGCGCGACATCGAAGCCGACATCCGGCTCGCGGGCGCCGTCGACGGGATCGACGTGCTCATCGGAGGCCATGCCGACGCCGGGCAGGAAACACCGGTGATCCATCCAGAGACGGGCACGCTCATTTGTCAGACGTACGGTCAGGGCACCCGCCTGGGCGTGCTCGATCTGACCGTCGATACAAAGGCCGACACCGTCGTCTCCCACAACGGCTACCTCGCAGTGGTGGCAAGCGACGAGCTCGAGCCCCACGGTGTGATCGCCGCCAAGCTCGCCGCCTATCGCGCGCGCTTCCCGGAGGTGGACGAGGCGATCGGCCACACCGCCCAGCGCCTCACCCGCCGGTATAACGAGGAGTCGAAGCTCGGCAACCTGTTCGCCGATATCCTTCGCGCGCACGGTGGTACCGACGTCGCGTTCGTCCACTCAGGAGGCCTCCGAGCGGATCTGCCGAAGGGCGAGATCACTCGCGAGGACCTCCTTGACGCGTTCCCGTTCACCGATGTCGTCACCACCCTCCGGATGACGGGATCGCAGATCCTCGAGGTTCTCGAGCAGAGCTTCACCCTCGCGCGGGGCGTCCTCCAGGTCTCGGGGATGACTGTCACCTACGATCTCGAGCGGCCGATCGGTCAGCGCGTGGTGTCGGTGAGCATCAACGGCACTCCGCTCCGGCGGGATACCAGCTACACGGTGACGACCTTCGACTTCCTCGCCTCCGGGGCCGACCTCTACCGGGGGTTCCTCGACGCCGAGGTCCTCGAGGCCGAAGGCCCCGAGTTTGCAATGCTGCTCGAGCAGCACTTCGCACGAGTCGAGCCTGTGCCAGCTCCGGAAGGAGGACGTCTTGTCCGGATCCGATCGAGCATCGGCGGGTCCTGAGTCAGGAGCGTTGGCGACGGTGATCGCGACTGGCGTACCATGCAGGACACCCCCAAAACGTTAAAGTTTTGTTGATCTTGTATTTCGAGTTGACGACGGCGACACAACCGCATAGGTTGGAAAGAGCATTGTACTGTGAATGACCTCGAACCCCGGCCTCGCCTCAGCGGAGCCGCATCACTGGCATCGAGACCGAGAACTTGGGGGTGAGGATGAACCGAACCACTCGGCGTCGAAACCGCCGTTACGATGTCAACGACATCGAGGGCTGTTTCATCGTTCGGATCGATGTGGGGGTCAGCAACCTGAGCCTCGCAGGGATGGCCATCGAGACGCGCAACACACTGATCGTCGGCAGAACGTATCCGTTCCGCATCCGGCACGAGAACGAGACGGTCGATATCAACGGGCGCGTCATGTGGTGCGGCCTCACGGGCACGATGCGCTTCGACGATGATGTGGTGCCGGTGTTTCGGGCGGGCATCCAGTTCGAGGACATTCTCGACCGGGACGTGCTCAAGCTCCAGAAGCTGATCGAGCAGTCTGGGGAGTTCGAAACCGGTAACGCGGTGCATGGCCGCTTCGTAGCGCAGCTCGACGGCACCATCAGCGAGGACGAGCAGGCCGGCTTCGAGGTCAAGAAGATCAGTCTGTCCGGGATGCTGGTCGATACCGATCGCGCACCCCGTAAGGATGACGTGGTGCCGTTCGAGGTCCATCTCGAGAGCGCGGAGCTATCGGGCCACGGACGGATCGTACACATCGACCCGTACCTCCACAGCAGTGGCGAGCAGCGCTTCCGCCTGGGTATCGAGTACACACTCCTGTCGGATCGCTCCCGCTCCACGCTGGAGCAGTTCATCGCGCAGCTGGTCAACGAGGACACCCGGGCCTCCACCGCCTGAGGCTACTCGCCGATCACCCGGAAATCGTCAACGAGCACGTACCCCAGCTCGCGAAGCGTGCTCGCGATGGCCTCTGCGTCGCGACCTCCACGACCGAACGCCTGGTCAAGGTCCGCACTCGCAGCATGTGAGGCCAGAGCCTCCTCCAGAAAGCCCCCTTTCGGCCTGACCAGGACGAAGTGGTAGCTCTCCGTCTGCTGCTCCACGTCCCACTTGAGGCACCCGATCGAGGCGAAGTACTGGTGCCCCGGACCACCGTAGCTGCCCGGCTCGAACCGGTAACGGCCCGGGCGAGGTGGCGGCACCGCGGCCTTGGCCGTCAAGCAGCAGCTCTTGTACTTCTTCCCACTTCCGCACGGACACGGCTCGTTGCGCGCAGGCTTCGTCATCGTTCCTTCACCACCTGATGCTCTCAACACGTCCTCGTGCTCGTCAGACCGGCATGAAGACTCCACCAGAACAAAGTCCACGTCAAGAGTGCTCAGCCCTGCTTCGGCGCCAAGGCAGCATGCTAGGATGGCGTCATCGTCCAACACGCCGGTCTCGGCGGACGCTGATGCGACTTCACCTGCACTGCTGAGACGCCACGGCCGGCCAACGCGAAGCTGTCACCGGATCACCCAGCCGTGCTCGAGGTCGCCTTCCAGCGTGCTCGGGCCCTCGCCCGCGTCGGTCAGACAGGAGCAGCCAGAGAGCTCACCTCGCGCGTTCTCGAGGGTCGCACGGACCGCTTCGGCACCGCC
>CAZEJK010000048.1:5082-6452 GCA_964512045.1 uncultured Thermoanaerobaculia bacterium | reverse complement strand
GACACGTTAGCGGCGAGAGAGCTTCTCCAGAGCCTCCACTCAGATCACCTCTAAGGGCTCGTGGTACCGCCGACCTCCTTCATCGACAGACTGATCCGGCCTCGCTCGCGGTCGATGTCGAGGACCTTCACGCGCACGACCTGACCGACGCTGACCACCGATCTGGGGTCGTCCACCCACCTCGTGCTGAGCTCGGAGATATGCACGAGCCCGTCCTGCTTGACCCCGATGTCGACGAACGCCCCGAAGTTCGCCACGTTCGAGACTCGGCCTTCGAGCATCTGACCGGCTCGCAGGTCGTCAATCGACGTCACCGCATCGCTCCATTTCGGCGCCTCGAACTGCGGACGAGGATCGCGACCCGGCCGCTTCAGCTCGGAGACGATGTCCGTCAGCGTCGGCAAGCCGACTCCCGCTGCCTCGTCAACGAAGTCGGCAAGGTTGAGAGCTTCGAGCGGCCGGCTGTCATTGACGAGCATCTCGACGGGTCTGCCGACAGCAGCCGCCATCGCCCGCACGACCCCGTAGCGCTCGGGGTGCACCGCCGTGCGGTCCAACGGGTTCGTCGCATCACGGATCCGCAGGAACCCCGCACTGAGCTGGAACGCCTTCGGACCCAGACCTGGAACGTCGAGGAGCTCCCGGCGGCTCCGATACGGCCCGCCGGCATCGCGCCGCGCCACGATCGCTGCGGCCACTCGCGGGCTGATGCCGGACACCCGTTCCAGGAGCGCAGGTGAGGCGCTGTTCAGCTCCACTCCGACTCGGTTGACGACCCGCTCGACCTCTCTGTCGAGCTCGGAACGCAGCTCCTTCTGGTTGACGTCATGCTGGTACTGGCCCACGCCGAGCGACTGCGGGTCAATCTTCACCAGCTCCGCCAGCGGATCCTGCAAGCGCCGCGCGATGGACACGGCGCCACGCAGCGAAACATCCAGCTCCGGCAGCTCCTTTCGCGCAACCTCCGACGCCGAGTACACCGACGCGCCGGTCTCGGGAACCACCACAACCACGGGAGGCTCGGCCGCGCTGTCGCGCAGTGCCGCCCGAACCACGGCCTCTGTCTCTCGGCTCGCGGTTCCGTTGCCGACCGCAACGGCCTGGACCTCGTATCGCCGCACAAGCTCCACGAGCCGTCGAGCTGCCGCGGCCGAGCGCGGGCCATCGGGAACCGGAAACACCACATCGGTCGCGACCACCCGCCCCGTGGCCTCGACCACCGCCACCTTGCAGCCGGTGCGCAGCCCGGGATCGAGGCCGAGCACAGGCTGCTGCCCGAACGGCGGCTGCATCAGGAGCGATCCGAGATTTGCACGGAACACGCGGATCGCCTCCTGCTCCGCGCGATCCTTGATCTCGGTCCGGACCTC
>CAZEJK010000048.1:0-4982 GCA_964512045.1 uncultured Thermoanaerobaculia bacterium | reverse complement strand
TACTTGGAGCCGTCTGTCTTCTTCCCTCGCCGGGCACGGACGACGAGGTCTGCGGACTGCAGGCACACGCGCCGCAACCGGCTCCGACACTCGGCGTCCTCCGCGAGCCGCTCCGCAACGATGTCTCGGGCTCCGGCCAGAGCGGACTCCACATCGTCCACACCACGCTCGGAATCCACGAAGCGAGCCCCCAGGCTGCTCGGGTCGCCTCCGTTGCGAGCGCCAACCAGGAGCACATCGGCGAGGGGCTCCAACCCGCGCTGCCGCGCGACAGACGCTCGCGTCGTCCGCTTCGGTCGGAACGGCAGGTACAGATCCTCGAGCTCCGTCTTGGTCGTCGCCCCCTTGATCCGCCGCTCCAGCGATGGCTCGAGCTCCCCCTGCTCCTCGATGGACGCCAGAATCGCATCACGCCGTTCGGTCAGCTCGGCGTAGTAGCTGCGAAGCTTCGCCAACGTCTCCAGCGCGGCATCGTCCAGACCTCCGGTGGCCTCCTTGCGGTATCGCGCCACGAACGCGACCGTGGCGCCTTCGGCGAGCAGCGTGGCCGCCGCCGCCACCTGCTCCGCCGAGCCTCCGATCTGCTCGGCAATCAGGGCCAGAAAACGTCGCTCGAGCCCTCCGCTCTCCTTCTCGCTCGTTCCCATGTCGCCTCCGGGGAGATCATGCCACGTCGAGGCTCGCATCGCGCACCACAGCCGCCGTCACTCTACACGCCCTCGAGACCGCGGGGCATACTTCGGGTTCTTGAGCCCGGTCTCGAGCTTGTTGCGCACCTCGTGCACGACGCGGGCCGCCAGACGATCGCCGTACCGATCGAGAAACCCCCGCACGGCGTGCTGGTCGTGATCGACAAGCCGTCGCAACGCCCACGACATCGCCTTGACCACCATGTCATCCCGGTCGTCCACCAACAGCTCGCAGACGCCCAGTTTCCGCGGCACATCCCCACTACCCCCGTGGCTCGGAGTGTTGAGCACGACGGTTGCAACCAGCGCGGCCCGATGTCACCAGCGGTCATCGGAACGGGCCCAGCTATGTACCACCTCGTTGGTGATCTGACCGCGCATCCAGGCAGGCCCTGCCAGGTATCCGGCAAAGCTGCCCACGGCGCCCCAGCTGTCGAGCCTCTGGCCGAGCTCCTCCGGCTGCTGTTGCGAACCACCGGTTTCCGCCTCGCTCGTCAGAAGTCGCTCTCCTCGATCACCGACTCATAGGCACTCTGCAACGTGCGCCAATGCCGCAGCTCTTCTGCAGCCAAAGCGTCGAGCAGTGTCTTCAGGCCGGGATCACTGAGCTGCTCGGAGAGCCCGGCGTACAGCTCGTGCGACGCCCTCTCATGCTCCATTGCCAGCAGGAGCGCTTGCGCCGGTTCTGAGTCCGGCCCGATCTGAACCGCAGGCAGCGGCGCCATCAGCCACTCGTCCTGCACCGTGACCGAAGCGAAGAGCGAGAGATCGCCCGCACGAACCTGTTCCATCGATGCCTTGTGACGCGCTTCTTCGGTAGCGAGCCGCTGCAGGATCTCCCTCAGGTCGGGCCGCTGCGCGTGCTCGGCAAGCGATCGGTAGGCGTCCTCGGCCTCCTGTTCCTTCGCAATCGCAAGCTCGAGAACCTGCTCGATCGAGCTCATTAAACTCCTCTTTTCTCCCCGCAGAGGCTTTCTAATCAACAAGGTTACACGGAGTACGCGCCGCACGGCAGGCGACACCCCGCGTCCTCTGCGCCCTATTCGGTGATGTATCGCCGTCTCTGCAGGACGTTTTACGGAAGAGACGCAATCTCTGAAGCGTTGACACCACTGCCCGAGGAGGATGCTCATGCGCGTTCGGACTCTTCTTGTGACCGTAGGGATGGTGCTGGTTCCGCTGATGGCGTGGAGCCAGCTGCCCCTGACCGAGATCGAGCTCGGCTTCCGGACAGTCGTGAGTGGCCTGACAAGCCCTGTCGGGGTCGAGTCCGCTCGGGACGGCTCCGGACGCCTGTTCGTCGTCGATCAGACCGGGACAGTTCAGATCGTTCGCGACGGCCAGATGGAAGCGACTCCGTTCCTCGATCTATCGGGCTCGGTGTCGCTCGGCAACGAGCAAGGGCTTTTAGGGCTGGTCTTCCACCCCGACTACAGTGCGAACGGTCAGCTGTTCGTCAACTATACGGATCTCAACGGCGACACAGTCATCGCCCGCTTCGAGGTACAGGCCAACGATCCTGATCAGGTCGATCCGCTGAGCGAGACGATCATCCTGACCATCGACCAGCCGTACGCCAATCACAACGCCGGCGACCTGGCGTTTGGCCCCGACGGCCTGCTGTACATCCCCACCGGAGACGGGGGTTTCCGCGACGATCCGCAGAACCGCGCCCAGGATCTCGGATCGTGGCTCGGCAAGATCCTGAGGATCGACGTCGACAGCGGCACGCCATACGCGGTTCCATCGACAAACCCGTTCGTCGGCGTGAGCGGCGCCGTCCCGGAGATCTGGGCCTACGGCCTCCGCAACCCGTGGCGGGTCTCGTTCGACCCGGCCAACGGAGATCTCTACATAGCGGATGTCGGCCAGAACAGCCGTGAGGAGATCAACGTCCATCGCAGCGGCTCAGCAGCCGGCACCAACTACGGGTGGCGCTGTCGCGAAGGAACGCTGGACTACATCACGGATCCACCCTGCACGGGGACCCTCACCGATCCGGTCTTCGAGTACACCCATGACGCCGGCAACTGCTCGGTGACCGGGGGCCGTGTGTACCGCGGGCTGGAGACCCCGCGGCTTGACGGCGTCTACCTGCTCGCCGACTACTGCAGCGGCAAGCTCTGGGGCCTGGCACCCGACGATGCAGCTGGCTGGAGCTCCACGGAGCTCGTGGACACCACCCGCCGGCCGGTGGCGTTCGGCGAGGATGGCAACGGCGAGCTCTACATGACCGACATCGCTTCAGGCGAGCTGGTTCGAGTGTTCGGAACCGTCGCGCTACCCTCTCCCGGCGACGCAAACGGCGACGGTCAGCTGAACCTCGGCGACGCCGTCGTCCTCATCCGGGCGACGACGACAACGTTCGAGCCGTTCGGCAAC
Source organism: uncultured Thermoanaerobaculia bacterium (assembly GCA_964512045.1). Classification (GTDB taxonomy): domain Bacteria; phylum Acidobacteriota; class Thermoanaerobaculia; order Thermoanaerobaculales; family Sulfomarinibacteraceae; genus CAZEJK01. Next base: position 1,911 of record CAZEJK010000048.1, on the reverse strand, counting down.
GCCGACTGCTCGGACGACAGCACCGTGAGCACCGCCGACCTGACCTGTGTCCTCGACCTGCTCTACGCGCACCCGTGAGGTCGGTGCACACCAGCATTGATGTGCCAGGACTGCCGCGGTGAAAGCTGCTGTGGACCCGACAAGCTGTGCTCGATGACGTGCTGCCCCTGCGCGATCGAGCTCGAGAAGATCAAGCCTCTGGTCGACGAGCCGAAGTTCATCTGCACCGCCTGCGCACGGGTTGCGAACGAGGCGACCAACCTCTGTCAACCAGAACCCTTGCGCTGACGCGACGTGAATGTCCCGGGCGTCAGGACCCGGGTACAGCCATGCCCACCGCGACCGCAGGTCGGGCCTCCTCGCGCGGTGCCAAACGAGCTCACCGCGCCTCTTCTTCTGTGGTTGCGCCTGCAAGCTGCGCATCCAGCTCCTCGAGCCGCTGCGCGAACCCGGGGTCCTCCTGCCGCCGACGCACACCCTGACCGACCCACCAGCTCACCACGTCCGCGTTCTTGTTGAGCACCTTCGCCAGCTCCGTCCCTCGCTGCTCCCACCGTTCGACGCCCAGCGTCGCCACGATCCGCCGCAGCGCTGCCGTCTCGCCATCCAAGAACACCGGCCCTCCACTCGCCACCCGGTTGTACACCTGGTACACCCCACCCTCGGCAGACACATGCCGTCGCCGAACGATCACCGCTTCCTACCGCGACTCTCTCTCATCCTGGAGCCTGGCACCCAGGATCGGCAGGTCCAGTCGTGTTTGCAACTCCGGGCAGGATCCGGTCGAGCACTGTTGCGGGTTTCGAGACCACGTTGCGACGCTGACAGAAGATCGCGCTGCCATTGCCGACGTCAAGCTCACGGTGTGCGGAGCGCGTCCACGAAGCTGGTCAGCTCCGCCACGTACGCCGCTGCGTTGGCGTGGTGGATCGAGTTGTGATCCCCGCGCTCGAACAGAACGAGCCGGTGGAGGTGCGAGCCCGCCCACCGCGCCATCCTCTCGGCGTTGTCCGAGCCAACCAAGGTATCGTGCCGACAGTGGAGCACCAGGACAGGAACCGACGCCTCCGCGAGGATCCGTCGGTGGTCGAAGTCGCGTGCCACCGCCTCCTCGAGCTCACGACGATCGATCCCGGCTGCAACAAACGGCACTCGCCAGCTCAGCCGCTCACCCACGTCAGCAATCCCCGACTCCAACACGATGCCGCGAACCCGTTGCCTCGGACCTCGGTCGAGCGCGTGCAGCGCGAAGATCGACCCCACCGACCGGCCGAACAGCACGATCGAAGGAACCTCATCAGACGGCTGCTGCTCGGCCCAGCTCACGGCAGCGCGAGCCGCACGGCAGCAACCGGAGAACGTCGCACGAGCGGTACAGCTGCCGTAGCCCGGATACTCCACCAGCAGAAGGTTGGCACCGGCGCAACGAGCCCGATCCGGCCAGAGCGGGAGCCAGTCGGCGACGATCTCGCCGTTGCCGTGGAACGCGATCAGCAGCGGCGCCGACGGCTGCGGATGACACCAGTAGCCCGCGATCGTTCCTCCGTCATCGGCCGGCAGAGCAACCGGCTCGGCCGTCGGCGAGCTCGGCAGCGGCGGGCTGGGTCGCGGAAAGAAGTACGTCCGGCACACCTCCGGGCGATCGTACGGTCGCATATCGGCATCATATCGCCGATTGCAGCCGTAGCACCGCCTGGCTGAATCCCAGCAACAAAGACCCGTCCCACGGTCCGATCTGCGTCCGGGTTTCGAGGCCCCCATGGAGCATCATTCCCCCTGCGAGCGACCCGCCGTGCACCTACTCCGGAGTGTCAACCGCTGACCGCTGACTCTGTCGAGCTTGGCACCGGTGGTAAGCCTGGTAGAGGTTGGTGGAGTCGACTGGGCCGAGGGGATCAGGTTGGAGGAAGT
>CAZEJK010000047.1:0-28331 GCA_964512045.1 uncultured Thermoanaerobaculia bacterium | reverse complement strand
GAGTCCGAGGCCTGGGAGGACTTCCTCGACATGACGATCTCGCAGGCGATCCTGTGGGCGGCCACCAATACCGCCCCCGAGGAGAAGTCGTCCGAGATCGCCGCGGCCGAGCCGTACTTCATCGGTTCGCACTCCGGCGCCTCCGGCGCCTGGGTGAGCGGTCCCGAGGACCTCGCTCCGGACGAGTACTTCTGGGGTTACGAGCAGATGTCGACCGTCAAGGGCGTGTTCTGCGCCGGCGACGCGTCGGGCGCGTCGTCGCACAAGTTCTCCTCGGGCTCCCACGCCGAGGGCCGGATCGCCGGTAAGGCCGCGATTCGCTACCTGGTCAAGGAGAACCCGCCGAAGCCCACCGTCAGCGCCGAGAAGATCGAGGAGCTGAAGGAGGCGACCTACAAGCCGATGCGTGTGTTCGAGGAGCACAAGGGCTTCACGACCCAGATCGATGTGAACCCGAACTACATCCTGCCGAAGATGTTCATGATGCGTCTGCAAAAGCTCATGGACGAGTACGCCGGTGGTGTGGGTGCGCAGTTCACGACCTCGAAGCACCTGATGACCAGGGGCCTCGAGCTACTCGCCTTCCTCAGAGAGGATGCTGAGAAGCTCGGAGCGCGCGATCTCCACGAGCTGATGCGCTGCTGGGAGAACGTGCACCGGATGTACCAGGCCGAGGCCCACATCCGGACCATGATGCACCGCGAAGAGACCCGCTGGCCGGGCTACTACTTCCGCGCCGACTTCCCGAAGCTGGACCAGGAGAACTGGCTGTGCTTCGTCAACTGCCGCTACGATGCCGTCAAGAACGAGTGGGAGATGATGAAGCGGCCGATCATCCGTCTGTTCGGTGAGGACGCGGATCACGAGCTGCTCGGCGGCTGACGCCAACCATCAGAGCTCCCGGGCGCCTTCGGGCGCCCGGGGCGCTCTTGACTTCCCGGCCCGCCCATCTGTTCAGAGCTCGCGAACGTGGCTGGATGCTCATCTGAGGGCGGACCGGCACGCAGGTCGCACAGTGCTTTGTGAACCCCTGGGCGGCCTCGTTTTTTTGAGGAGATTCGTGAATTCTTTCACGCAGAAACCTGTTTGTCCCCACTGCCAACAGCCATTGCGGGCGTTCGAGCTTCCCGACAACACGGGCTGGCAGGAGTCGTTCCAGCTGGCGTGCTTCAACGATGAATGCCCCTACTACACGCGGGGCTGGGCTTGGATGGAGGAGCGCTACGCGGTGAAGGCGTCGTACCGCTACCGGGTCGATCCGACCACCGGTCACGCCTCGCCTCTCGCTGTGTGGTCGCCGACGGCGCTGAAGGACCGGATCCTCGACGCCGAGGTGCTCGAGCGCCCGATGGGTGAGGAGGTGTCACCGTGACCCGACCAGAACCCACCCTTCCGGAGCCCCTGAGCAACCAGCGCAAGATCCAGGGTGATGAACGGTTTCAGTTCGCCTGCCACCCGGGAGTTCCGTGCTTCAACCGGTGCTGCCGCGATGTCAACATCATCATGACGCCGATCGATGTGCTGCAGCTCGCTCGCACCAAGGGAATGCACACCAGAGAGTTCCTGGAGACCTATACCGGCAACCCCATCACCAAGGACCTTCATCTGCCGATCGTCATCCTGAAGATGCGTGACGAGGAAGAACGCCGGTGCCCGTTTCTCGGAGAGAACGGCTGCACGGTGTACGAGACCCGTCCGTGGGCGTGCCGGATGTACCCGCTCGGCATGGCGATCCCGCCGGCGCACGCCGGTGAGGAGCCGGAGCCGATCTACTTCCTGTTCGAGGACGACTTCTGCGAAGGCCGATTGCAGGAAGGGACAGACTGGGACCCGACGGAGTGGCGCAGGGACCAAGGGCTGATCGAGCGTGACGAGCTCGAGCGGGGGTTCCGCGAGCTGGTGTCACACCCATGGTTCATCGGCGGCCGGACCCTCGACCCAAAACGCATGCACATGTTCTACATGGCGTGCTACGACCTGGACACGTTCCGGGAGTTCATCTTCGAATCCACGTTCCTGGACCGTTTTGAGCTGGACCCGGAGCAGGAGGAGCAGCTGCGCGAGGACGACGAGGCTCTGCTGACGTTCGCCTTTCGCTGGCTGCGGTTTGCCCTGTTCGCCGAGCCGATCATGACGGTGCGGGACGGAAAGCCGACATCCGGGAGTCGTTCATGAGTGAATCGAATCAGTTACCGTTGCTTGTCGTCGGCGCGGGGATCGCTGGTGTCACGGCGGCGCTCGAGGCTGCCGAGGCTGGCGCCGAGGTGGTGCTTGTCGAGCGTGAGCCGTCCGTTGGCGGGCGCGTGCTGCGCAGCTATCACTACTTCCCGAAGCTCTGCCCGCCCAGCTGTGGGATGGAGATCAATACCCGACGGATCGAGTTCAACCCGCGGGTCCGCGTCCTGACGCAGACCGAGGTGACGGCAGCGGAGAAGAACGGCGACGGATGGAAGGTGACGCTTCGTACCGAGCCGCAGTACGTCAACAGCAGGTGCACCTGCTGTGGCGACTGTGAGGCCGCCTGCACCACCGAGGTGGACGATCCATTCAACCTCGGGATGTGCACGGTCAAGGCGATCCGGCTGTACCATCCGAACGCGTGGCCGAAGAGGTTCGTGTTCGATCGGGCAGCAGTCAGCGACGAGGAAGCCGGCAAGCTCGCCGAGGTGTGTCCCTACGATGCGATCGATCCGGCCGCAGAGGCAACGACCGAGACGCTCGAGGTGAGCTCGGTGGTCGTGGCCACCGGCTGGAACCCGTACCCGATCGAGAAGCTGCCAGAGCTAGGAGGCGGGGTCCTGCACGACGTCATCGCCAACGTGCACATGGAGCGGCTGGCGTCGCCGTACGGGCCGACTGGCGGCAAGATCGTGCGTCCCTCGGATGGGAAGGCGCCGAAGAAGGTGGCGTTCATCCAGTGTGCGGGCTCGCGCGATGTGAATCATCTGCCGTACTGCTCGGGTGTGTGCTGCCTGGCGTCGTTCAAGCAGGCGATGTACGTCAAAGACCAGCTGCCGGACGCCGAGGTGACGATCTACTACATCGATCGGCGTGCCCCGGGCCGCAACGAAGACGTGCTGACCCGCACGGCCGAGATGGAAGGCGTACGGATCGTCAAGGGCAAGGTCGGCAAGGTCGAGGAGGGCGCCGAAGGGCTGATGGTGCTCCGGTTCGAAGACGTCGAGAACACAACGCTGCGCGAGGAGACCGCGGACCTGGTGGTGCTGGCCACCGGCATGCAACCCTCGATCGTCGAAGATGGGTTGCCATTGGTGGGCCGCCAGGACGACGACGGGTTCGCCCTGGACGATCCTGCAGACAGGGTGTTTGTCGCCGGCGTTGCCCGAGGTCCGGTTGATGTCGCGACCTCGGTTCGGCAGGCCACCGGCGCTGCGGCCCGCGCGTGGGCCGGAAGGAGGGCGTGATGGAACGGCTGGGGTGTTTCCTGTGCTCGGGATGCGGGATTGGTGACACGATCAACCTCGACGACCTCGACGAGGTGATCAACGGCTACAACGTCGAGCACACCGCCACCCATGACTGCCTGTGCAACGAGGAAGGTGTCGCGCTGATTCGCGACGCAATCGAGGAGCACAACCTGGATGGCGTCTGCATCGCCGCGTGCTCCGAGCGCGCCAAGATCTCCTCGTTCCAGGGAGCGTTCCCGGACTTTCCGATGGCGCGCGTGGCGCTGCGCGAGCAGGTTGCCTGGAGCCGTCCGGAGGACGAGGACGAAGAGGATACACAGCTGCTTGCCGCCGACATCCTCCATATGGGTCTGACCAAGGTGAAGGCCATCAAGGCGTACGACCGGCTCGACGAGCAGATCGACGAAACGGTTCTCGTGGTGGGCGGCGGTCGAGCCGGCCTGGAGGCTGCCAGCGTCGCGGCTGGCGTCGGCAAGCCGGTCGTGATCGTCGAGCGAGAGGCACAGCTCGGTGGTCGTCTGCTGCGGCAAGCGAGCATGCTGCCGGAGGAGCCGCCGTATGACACGCCGGTTCCGGTCAACGTTCATCAGCTGGTGGACAGTGTTACGGGCATGGATGGGGTGACCGTCTATACCTCTTCGCAGACTGCGAAGATCACTGGTCAGCCAGGGCAGTTCGACGTGACCCTCTCGACGCCGGATGGCGAGCAGCAGATCAGGGTCGGTGCGATCGTCCAGGCAACAGGTTCGCGAGGATACCCGGCAGAACGCCTCGGTCATCTGGGCTACGGAGCGTCGCCAGACGTGGTGACCGCCGATGACTTCGAGCAGATGCTCGTCACGGGCAAGGTGGTGTGTCCGTCCGATCAGCGGAAGCCGCAGCGCGTGGCGTTCATCCAGTGCGCAGGCTCGCGAGATCCGAACCACCTGCCGTACTGCTCGTCGGAGTGCTGCGCCACGACGCTGCGTCAGCTGTCGACGATGCACCAGAGTGATCCTGACATCGAGGCGGCAGTGATCTACAAGGACATGCGCACGCCCGGACAGCTGGAGCACTTCTACCTGGGCATCCAGTCGCAGCCAATGACGCTGCTGACCCGTGGCGAGGTCGACTCGGTGACCGCCAACGGCAAGCTGAGCGTGCATCTCACCGAGAGCCTGCTCGGCGACGACATCAACATCGATGCGGACCTCGTGGTGCTGGCGACGGGTATGGTTCCGAACGCCGCCGACGGCGAGGCGATCCGGCAGCTCCGCGATGCGCGAGTCCGTGCCGAGACCTCCGAGAGCAAGAAGCAACGGGAAGAGGCGGCGGAGCTCGCGGAGAAGCTGAAGGACCACGAGGGTACCGAGGTCCTCAACCTGGGCTACCGGCAGGGGCCGGACCTTCCTGCGCTCCGCTACCAGTTCCCGGACTCCCATTACATCTGCTTCCCGTACGAGACCCGGCGAACTGGGATCTATGCGGCGGGTACGATGCGGGCGCCAATGATTGCAGAGGACGCTGCTACGGATGGTTGGGGCGCGGCCATGAAGGCCGTCCAGTGCATCGAGATGGCCAAGCGTGGCGAGGCGGTTCATCCGCGCTCCGGCGATACCGGCTACCCGGACTTCTTCCTCCAGCGTTGTACCCAGTGCAAGCGGTGTACTGAGGAGTGTCCGTTCGGTACCCTCAACGAGGACGAGAAGGGGACCCCGCAGCTCAACGTGCTCCGCTGCCGCCGCTGTGGCATCTGCATGGGCGCCTGTCCAGAGCGGATTATCAGCTTCCCGGACTACTCGGTCGGCATGGTGGCCTCGATGATCAAGTCGTTCGAGGTTCCCGAGGACTACGAGGAGAAGCCACGGATCATGGCGTTGCTCTGCGAGAACGACGCCTACCCTGCCATGGATGCTGCGGCCAAGAAGGGCCTCAGCTGGAACCCGTGGATGCGGGTGATTCCGGTACGCTGCCTCGGCTCGCTGAACATTATCTGGATCGCGGAGGCGTTGTCGCGCGGTATCGACGGGATGCTGCTGATCGGCTGTAAGCACGGCGACGACTACCAGTGTCACTACATTCGTGGGTCGGAGCTTGCCGAGACCCGTCTCGGCAACGTTCAGGAGACCCTCCAGCGACTCGCTCTGGAGCCAGAGCGGATCAAGGTGGTGCAGCTGGCCCACGACGAGTTCGAGCGGATCCCCCAGATCTTCGACGAGTTCGCTGCCGAGCTCGACGACCTGGGTCCGAACCCGCTCAAGGGGTTCTAAGATGGCTTCGACGACCGCAGTTGCACCGTCTGTGGAGCTTCGTGACCGTCTCGTCGATCGAGGCGGGGAACCGGCCCGGCGGTGCTACCAGTGCGCAACGTGCTCGAGCGTCTGCGAGCTCGCGCCAGCGAATGAGCCGTTCCCCCGACAGCAGATGCTGTGGGCACAGTGGGGGATGGTGGACAAGCTGAAGGCGGACCCTGGGATCTGGCTGTGCCACCAGTGCAACGACTGCAACGTCCGCTGCCCGAGAGACGCCCAGCCGGGAGATGTACTCCAGAGCTTGCGCAGCATCGTCGTCCAGGAGCTGGCGGCGCCGAAGCTCATGGGGCGCCTGGTGGGCAACATCAAGAAGAGCTGGCCGCTGCTGGTGCTCGCGCCGCTCGTTTTCTGGCTCGTGCTGTTGGGAGTGACGACGGGCCTGGCGATTCCAATCATCGATCCGGAGCTACCTGCTCTGGAAGGGCTGTACCACTACGAAGCGTTCGTGCCCCACGCCCACATCTACATCGTGTACACACTGATCTCCTTGTGGGTGGTGGTGGCGGCGGTGATCGGCGGCAAGCGCTTATGGGACGGTATGGGACGCGGCGTGGAGCGGAGCGGGTCGTTTCTTGCCAACCTGGGGCCTGCGCTGGTCGACATCCTGGCTCACCGACAGTTCGCCAAGTGCGGAGATGGCTCGGAGAAGCGAAAGCTCGGCCATCTCGGGGTGATGTGGGGCTTCATCGGTGCGGCGGTGACATCGGGTCTGCTGATCCCGTACCTGTACCGCGATACCTACTTCTCGTGGCTGCCATTGCCGTTCTCGCACGACTACCCGTTGCCGCTGTCGCACCCTGTGAAGTGGCTCGGCAACATCTCGGCCGTGATCCTCGTGGTTGGCGGCATCTTGCTGCTTTTCAACAGGTTCCAGAGTAATCGGAAGGCGGGTGATACGAACGCGTTCGACCGGTTCTTCCTGTGGACTGTGCTGGCGGTGATCTTCACCGGTGTGCTCACCGAGGTTCTCCGCTTCGTGGCGCCGCCGATTGTTGGCTGCTCGGTGTACGTCCTCCATCTGAGCGTCGTGATGACGCTGTTTATCACGTTCCCGTACTCGAAGTTCGCGCATCTGATCTACCGGACTCTGGCGATGGTGCACCAGAGGATGGTGGAAGCGGCGCAGACGAAGTGAGAACGGGGCGGCTGAAGGCGCAGTGACTCCGTCGTGGCTTGGACTCTGCGGATGTGAGCCAGGACGCGAAGTGAATTGATCGGCATGACGAGACAACGAGAAGGAGAAGACCCAGATGATCAAACCACATGGCTCCGACACCCTGAACCCGCTGTTTGTTGACAACCCGGCCCGGCGCTCCGAGCTCGAGAAGGAGGCAGAGGGTCTGCCTTCGGTGGTCGTGTGCTCCGCAGCAGCCGCCAATGCAGTGATGCTCGGCAGCGGCTACTTCAACCCGCTTCCCGGCTACATGAACCTCGACGACTCGATGGCGGTTGCCGAGAAGATGTACACCACCGGTGGGCTGTTCTTTCCGGTACCGATCATCAACGTCCTCAAGGACGTGTCCGCGATCGAGGGCGCCAAGCGGATTGCTCTGCGCGACCCCAACGTGGAGGGCAACCCCGTTCTTGCCATCCAGACTGTGGAGAAGATCGAGCAGGCCACAGCAGAGCAGATGCAGTTCATGACCGAGAAGGTCTTCCGGACCACCGACGAGAAGCACCCGGGTGTTGCGGCGTTCAACAGCGTCGGCAACTACTTCGTTTCCGGTCCGATCGAGGTGCTGAACTTCTCGTACTTCATCCAGGACTTCCCCAAGACCTTCCGGACCGCTGGCGAGATTCGCGACCTGATTGCCAAGAACGGGTGGGAGAAGGTCGTTGCGTTCCAGACTCGCAACCCGATGCACCGCGCCCACGAGGAGCTCGTGCGGATGGCGATGGAGCGGGTCGGCGCCGATGGCGCCGTGATCCACATGCTGCTCGGCAAGCTGAAGAAGGGCGACATCCCGGCGGACGTGCGCGACGCCTGCATCCGCAAGATGGTCGAGCTGTACTTCCCGCCCAACTCGGTGGAGATCACCGGATACGGGTTCGACATGCTGTACGCCGGCCCGCGTGAGGCCGTGCTGCATGCTGTGTTCCGTCAGAACATGGGCGCGACGCACCTGATCGTCGGCCGCGACCACGCTGGCGTCGGCGACTACTACGGGCCGTTCGAGGCGCAGGAGATCTTTGACGAGGACGTTCCTGAAGGCGCCCTGGAGCTCGAGATCTTCAAGGCGGATCACACAGCGTTCTCGAAGAAGCTCGGCAAGGTCATCATGATGTGCGAGGCGCCCGAAGGCCACACCAAGGAGGACTTCGTGCTCCTTTCCGGGACGAAGGTCCGTGAGATGCTCGCCAACGGCGAGGATCTGCCGGAGGAGTTCGCGCGGCCAGAGGTCGCCCATATCCTGATGGACTACTACCAGAGCCTCAAGTAGGCTTGGGTTTGTTTCGCGCCCACGCACCCCTGCGCTCATGCAGGGGTGTGCTGGGTTGATGAATGGGGATGGCGGACCGGTGTCACGTGCTCATTGCAGCATGATTCTGAGTCGGCAATAAGGGAGGAGGAACCCGGTGCAACCAGAACATCTCATGTATCTCTGTCCGGCGGTGGCGGTGCTTGCCCTGATCTACGCCTACATGAAAGCGTCGTGGGTGAAGAAGCAGGACGAGGGCACCGACCGCATGAAGATGATTGGCGGTTGGATCGCCGATGGCGCCATGGCCTTCTTGGGCCGTGAGTACAAGGTGCTCGCGGTGTTCGTGATCGCGGTGGCGATTCTGCTCGGCGTGTCGAACGCCATGGTCGGCAGCGAGCAGCAGACGAACGGGCTGATCGCTCTCTCGTTCGTGCTCGGCGCCTTCTGCTCCGGTCTTGCCGGTTTCTTCGGGATGAAGACCGCGACCGCGGCCAACACGCGGACCGCCAGCGCTGCCCGCACTGGCCTCAACAGCGCACTGCAGGTCGCGTTCGCCGGCGGCTCCGTCATGGGGCTGTCGGTGGTCGGTCTTGCATTGGCGGGAATGAGTGTCCTGTTCATCCTCTACACGCAGATGTACCCCCAGTCGCTGACCGACACCACGTCGATGGCGCTGGTATTGAACATCCTCTCGGGGTTCTCGCTGGGTGCATCGTCGATCGCTCTCTTCGCCCGCGTCGGCGGTGGGATCTACACCAAGGCCGCAGACGTCGGTGCCGACCTCGTCGGCAAGGTCGAGGCAGGAATCCCCGAAGACCATCCGCTGAACCCGGCGACCATCGCGGACAACGTCGGCGACAACGTCGGTGACGTGGCAGGGATGGGTGCGGACCTGTTCGAGTCGTACATCGGCGCGATCATCTCGTCGATGATCCTCGGTGCGGCCTGGTACGCCGGCCTTTCCGCGGTCGATCCCGGCTCTGGTATGAACGGCGTCTTCCTGCCGCTGGCGATCGCCCTGGTCGGTATCGTCGCGTCCATTATCGGTTTCTTCTTCGTGCGCACGAAGGAGGGTGGGAACCCGCAGACCGGCTTGAACATGGGGACCTTCGGAGCCGGAGTCCTGATGGTGATCGGTACCCTGGTCGCGATCAAGATGCTCATGCCGGCTGGCGGCGTGACGGTCACCGACATGATCACCGGCGAGCCCGCCACCTACCACTGGTGGGGTATCGCCATTGCGGTGATCTCAGGCCTCGCCGCTGGTATCGCGATCGGTGTGCTGACGGAGTTCTACACTGCAACGTTCAAGTCCCCGGTGGGCACGATCGTCGAGGCCTCGAAGACCGGCGCCGCGACGACCGTGATCCAGGGCATCGCCGTCGGCATGAACTCGACGACCTTCCCGATCCTGGTCCTCGCCGGTGCGATCGTCCTCGCCTACAAGTTTGCGGGCCTGTACGGTATCGCGCTGTCGGCCTTGGGCATGCTCTCGACCACCGCTATCCAGCTGGCCACAGACGCGTACGGGCCGATCGCTGACAACGCTGGTGGCGTCGCGGAGATGGCGAACCTCGGCCGCGACATCCGTGCCCGCACGGACAAGCTCGACGCAGTCGGCAACACGACCGCAGCCATCGGCAAGGGATTCGCCATCGGCTCAGCGGCGTTGACGGCACTGGCCCTCACTGCAGCGTTCATGACCAAGATGCAGGGTGAGGTGGACATCGACGCGGCCAACCCGTACGTGCTGGTCGGTCTGTTGATCGGATGCATGCTGCCGTTCCGCTTCTCGGCCATGGCCATGGTTGCGGTAGGGGTCGCTGCTCAGGACATGATCCAGGAAGTGCGTCGGCAGTTCAAGCAGATCCCGGAGCTGAGGCCGGCACTCGAGGCGGCACAGCGGGCCGAGCATGAGGACCGTGAGCCCACCGAGGAGGAGCGCGCGATCATCACCGCCGCGGACGGCAAGGCCGAGTACACCCGCTGCGTCGATATCTCGACCGCAGCCGCGATCAAGAAGATGATCGCCCCTGGCCTGATGGCAGTCATCGTGCCGGTCGTGGTCGGCATCGCGTCTGTGGACATGCTTGGCGGCCTGCTCATCGGTGTGACCATCTCCGGTGTCTGCCTGGCGATCTTCCAGGCGAACGCAGGCGGCGCGTGGGATAACTCCAAGAAGCAGGTGAAGGAAGAGGGTCACGCCAAGTACGGTGATGACTACGACGAGATGCACAAGGCAACGGTCACCGGCGACACGGTCGGCGATCCGTTTAAGGACACCTCGGGACCGTCCATCAACATCCTCATCAAGCTGATCAGTGTGGTGGCGATGATCATCGCGCCGTTGCTGTACGCGTTGCACTTCGGCGGGTAATGTCCCAGGAGGTTGTGGAGTCATGACAGGTCACCCCGTGGTATCCGCGGGGTGACCTTTTTCTTGGGTGGGTCCAGTGCACCGACGATTCACGTGATCTGCGGTGTTGAACCATGATCGAAGGCTGGTGCAGACTCAAACGACCGGTTGGCGCAAGGCGACCGGTCGTTGTGTAGCCGGTCGCTGCGCGACCGCAGAGGGGAGGGTTCGCGGATGCCGATCATCACAATCTCTCGTGGAGCGTACTCCGGGGGAGAGCAGTTCGCTGAGCGCCTGGGGCGCCGTCTCGGTCTGAAGGTGCTCTCCCGCGAGGTCCTGATCGAGACCGCCCAGACCTACGGAGTCTCCGAGGAGGAGCTCATCCGAGGCCTGGAGCGTCCGATCAGCTTCTGGGATCGGTTGATGCACCAGAAGCAGCGGTTCATCACAGCAATTCAGACCACCTTGGCGGAGATGCTCGAGGACGGGGGTGGCATCTACCACGGGCATGCCGGTCAGTTCCTGCTCAAGGGCCTGTCGTGCGTTGCCAAGGTTCGCCTGTTGGTGCCGATCGAGACGCGAGTCCGCAACTGTATGACCGCCACTGGCATGGACGAGGATCAGGCCCGGCTGCACGTTCAGGCCGAGGACGATCGCAGGGTGCGCTGGGTGAGCCGGATGTACGGGGTGGACTGGCACGACGCGAGCCTGTTCGACGTCGTCTTGAACCTCGAGCACCTGTCGATGGACTCCGCTGTAGAGACGGTCGCCATGATGGTGGAGCGCCCGGAGTACGAGTGCACCACGGAAGGGTTGAACGAGCTTCGCGACTTCCGTGTCCGCTGTCGGGTCCAGGCCGAGCTCCTGTTCAACTCATCGTTCACTGCCGCTGGCATCGACGTGGACGTGCATCGGGGGGTCGTGCGGTTGAGCGGTTCGGCGTTCGATGCGAACCCCCGCGAGGTGGTCCGGTTCGTGAAGGGGGTCAACGGGGTGCGCGGGGTAACGCCGGATCCAGACGGTCAGGATCAGTGGTTTAGCGAGACCGGCGTCTCGCCCGAAGACCGGACCGTGCGCGAGGTCATGCTTGCGCCCGAGCGCTACCCGCAGGTCGACCAGCGAACGCCGATCCGCGACGCGATGATTGCCATCGTGAGCTCGTCGGTCCGGTTCGAGGACGGGCATTTCATCCCACCCCGGTACGTCCTGGTGCATGATGCTGAGCGCCGGCTGGTCGGGGTCCTCTCCCGGCGCGACCTGGTGAAGGGACTGGTGCCGAGGCTGCGCGCCGCGGAGGAGACGGAGCAGCATATCCGCGATCTGGTGCCGTACGGTCGCGAGCGCAACCTGGATCTGTATATCCAGTGGTCGACGCTGTTCAGCCGTGCGGCGATCGAGGCATCGCTGGAGCCGGTCTCCGAGGTCATGGCGCCGATCCGGGCGACCGTGGAGCCTGATGATCCGCTGAGCACGGTGATCACATCGATGATCCGGTACGGGGTCGACCTTATCCCGGTAACGGAGGGGGAGGCGATCGTTGGTGTCGTGCTGATGACCGACATCTTCGACCTGGTGGCGCAGTACATCATGGAGAACAGCAATCGACCGAGCAACGGAGAGAGGGAGGGGTCGACGTGAACGCTCTCAGAGCTGCCCGGCCGCAACGGAGTGTGGATGTCAAAAGGCTGATCCTGCTCGGACTGGGGATCGGCCTTTTTCTCATCGTGTATCTGTCACCGCAATGGCCGGCTGCCGTGGATCCGCTCGGCAAGTCGTTCGAGCTGACACCACAGGGTAAGGCCGCAATCGGTCTCTTTCTGATTGCAGCGATCTGGTGGGTGTTCGAGGTCGTCCCGATCGGGGTGACATCGATCGCCATCGGTGTGATCCAGGCGCTGTTTCTGATCCGGCCCGACAAGTTCTTCGTTGGGGAGGCGGATCCCATTCGAGGCCCCGAGCTGGCCTTCAAGGAGTTCTTTCACCCGTCGGTGTGGTTCATCTTCGGATCGATCGTGATCGGCATGGTGTTCACCAAGACCGGCCTGACGAAGCGGCTCGCGTACAAGATGCTGACCATCGTCGGAGAGAAGACGAGCCGCATCTACCTGGGCTGCTTTCTGTTGACTGCGGTGCTCACGCACATCATGGCGCATACGGCGGTGGCGGCGACGGTGTACCCGCTGCTGGTGGCGATCTACGCGCTGTACACCGATGACGAGACGCCGACCAAGTTCGGTAAAGGTCTGTTCATTGGTATGGCGTTCGTGGCCGGGGCAGGCTCGATCGTGACCTTGCTCGGCGCTGCGCGAGGTGCTATCGCCATCGGGTTCTTCAACGAGATCATGGGCGCCGAGGTCACCTTCTTCCAGCTCAGCTACTACATGTTCCCGATCGGGTGGCTGATGGTGTTTGTCCTGTGGGGCTTCGTCATGGTCGTGTTCAAGCCGGAGCACGCCACGATCCCGGGGCTGCGAGAACGAGCTCGCGATCTGTACAAGCGGCTCGGGCCGGTGTCCACACCGGAGATCCTGGCGCTGGTGATCACCCTGACTGCCGTAGCAGTGATGAGCCTGCGCTCCTTCATCCCGTTCCTCAAGCCTGTGGACAAGGCTGGAGTGATCCTGGTCGCCACAGTGCTGTTTTTCCTGCTAAAGATCCTTGATATCAAGGATCTGGAAAGCGTTCCCTGGAACATCATCCTGCTCTTCGGCGGCGCCATGAGCCTCGGTTACTGCCTGGTGCAGACGGGTGCTGCGGACTGGATGGCGGTCAAGGCCGTGTCGGCGCTCCAGGCTGCGCCGGCGGTCGTGTTCATACTGGGTGTTGCGTTCTTTGTCATGATCATGACCAACCTGATCATGAACGTGGCTGCAATTGCAATCTGCTTGCCGGTCGCATTGAAGATCGCACCATACCTCGGTGTCTCTGGCGAGGTGATCCTGTTCTCATCGTTGGTCGTGGCGGGCATGCCGTTCCTGTTCCTGGTGGGCGCCGCCCCGAACGCCATCGCCTACGAGTCCAAGCAGTTCACCTCCGGGGAGTTCTTCAATGCTGGTATTCCGGCGAGCGCTCTTCTGATGGTGGTGGTGGCGATCTTCGTGATCCTGATCTGGCCACTGATGGGTATGGAGGTCCTGATCGAGGCAACGGGCTGACGCGGCGGCGGCCGATTGCGCTATCCTGGTGGCGTGGAGTCTGTTGCGGCCTCTTCCGCGCATCCGAGTCACCGCTACGTGACGGTTCGCATGGGCCATGAGATCTGTGCGATCCCGATCGCGCGCGTGCGACGGATCATCAGCGGCCTGAGCGTGTACCCGCTGCCGGGCGCTACCGGACCTCTGCGTGGGCTGGCCGAGTACAACGGCGAGCCGCTGGTGGTTCTGGATCTGGCCGACGTGGTGGGCTCACCGGGTGGGTCGGCGCTGTCGGTTGGCGACTTCATCATCGTGTGGATGTGTCGGGAGGACGGCGAGGAGCTGGTGGTGCTCGCGGTGGATGAGGCGCTGGACATCGTTGACCTGAGCCCGGAGGACGTGGTGGAGGAGACCCGAGGAGTCGTCGTTGGCCGGGTCGCGGTTGGCGATTCGGTGGCGCAGGTCATGGACCTGGACCGGTGGGCGGTGGAGCTGGACGGGTGAGCTGGCTGATCGTCCGTCGGTGCGGCATCGACTGGGCGCTTCCCGATGCGCTGAACCCAAAGGTGGAGGCCGATGGCCGCAGCCTGGCGTTGTCCCTGGGGACGAACCGGCTAGCGATCGACGAGGTGGTCACGGTCGTGGGTGAGCTGCGTGTGCGGCCTCTCGGGCTTCTCGGTAGCTTGTGGCGAGAGACAGCGGTCGGGTTGAGCCTGTTCGACTCCCGGCCGGTGGTTGTTGTCGATCCTCAGCGGCCCCCGGGAGCTCTCACCGCGGCGGCCGCCGATGCCCGACAACACGATGAGGAAGGTGGTGCGTGGAATGAGTGAAGGACAGTGCGTCCGATGCGCTGCCATCGGTATGGCGGTTCTGATTGGCGTCCTGGTCGTCGCGAGCAGTGCGGCCCTGATCTCGGGCGCTGGCCTTCCGGTGTTCGGGCCGATCGCGCTCGTAGGGCTGATCGCCGTGGCAGTGTACTTCTGGTGGGTGATCGTTCCAGCTCGCCAGCAGGACCGGCGTTTGCGGGAAGCAGAGACGGCGTTTGGCGATCTTCGCAAAGAGGCGTTGGTGGCGCTGGCTGCACTGCGCGGCGGCGATCTCGTGACCGCCGCCGAGGAACGTCCCGGGATGCCAGAGGAGATCTCCACGACCGCCGTATCTGCTGCACGCGCTCTCGCGGCTCTGATGGGGCAGATTCAGGACAGCTCGGTGGAGGTGGCGTTTGCCGCCGGTCAGGTGCACGCGACGGTCTCGGAGCTGGCGTCGGGTTCATCCCAGCAGGCGGCAGCGGTCATGGAGATCACCTCCACGACCGAGGAGCTGGCTCGGACTGCCGCGCAGATCGCCTCGAACGCGTCTGGTCAGGCCGATCTTGCGGCACAGGCAGAGGCCTCCGGAGAGAAGGGGATGCAGGCGGTGGAAGCGGCCCTCGGCGGCGTCGAGGCGGTACGCCAGAGGATCGAGGACATCGCCGAGCGGGCCAACACCGTCGACTCAAAGGCCAAGGAGATCTACACGATTCTCGATCTGATTACCGAGATCTCCCATGAGACCCACATCCTCGCGCTGAACGCGGCGATCGAGGCGTCGGCAGCGGGTGAGCATGGCCGACGGTTCTCGGTGGTTGCGGAGGAGGTCCGGCGGCTTTCGCAGCGATCCAGGGAGTCGGTGGACTCGGTGCGAGCGTTGCTCGAGGAGTTCTCCGGCTCCATCCGCGGCGCCGTGGTCGCCACCGAGGAGGGTGGCAAGGAGGCGGCACAGGTGCTGTCGCAGGCCCGCTCCGCCGAGGCAGCGATCGATCAGCTGCGGGGTGCACTGAGCGACACGGCGCACACCGCCAAGGAGATCTCGCTGGCAACCCAGGAGCAGCAGACAGCCTCGGACCAGGTGGTCATGACCTTGAAGGAGGTCAGCGAGGTCGTGCAGCAGGTTGCAGACGGTCTCAAACAGTTCTCGGGGGCGGCCGACAGGTTGATCAACCTCGCGCTCTCGATTCAGCTCCTCACGCAGTCGTTCCACCTGGACTCTCCTCGCTCGTTGCAGCGGATCGTGCGCTCGCTGGCGTCCGAGCTGGCTGATCGCGACGAGAGCTGGGAAGCCACGGAGGAGCTGCTGCGGCGGTTCGTCAACGACAACGGCTACGTCGAGCTGGCATACGTGGTCGACGATCAGGGTGCGATGGTGGCGTTTGCGGTCAACCAGGATCGGATCGTCGAGAAGGACACCTCCGGCGTGCTCCAGGTGGGGCGGCGGTTTGCGGATCGTCCATGGTTTCAGGCGGTTGTCCGCAGGAATCGAACTGTCGTCTCGCCCGTGTACGAGTCAGCATTCACCGACGAGCAGTGCTTTACCGTGGCCTGCCCCGTGCTCCGGCTCGATGGCGCCATGGCGGGTGTGCTCGGCCTCGATGTGAACCTCACCGGGTGGACAAAGATCTGATTCCGTGGCCGACGACCTTTCTGATCTGCTGCCGCTGTTCGCCTCGGAGGCCCACGGACGGCTGGAGCGTCTGACCGAGCTGTTGTCGGCGTTCGCGGGAGATGCGCGCGCGGTGCAGGAGATGCGCCGAGAGCTGCACGCACTGAAGGGCGCCTCGCGCATGCTCGGGTTGCGGGGCTTTGCCGACGTGTGCCACGCCGTCGAAGACATGCTGGGCGATGAGCCGTTGCCACCGCGAGGAGACGTCGAAAAAGCTTTGGACGCGCTCGGGCAGGCAGTGGACGAGATGGAGTCCGGGTCGGTACCGTCAGTCGACGCCGAAACGGTTGGACATCTCGGGGGAGCGGAGGGGCGCTCTGGGGCGGACGGTGCGGTTGTGTCCACCGAGCGAGCTGCAACCACTCGAGCGGCGGATGAGCTGCGAGTGCCGGCGGAGGTGCTAGGCGATATGGCGGACCGGGCGACCCATGTCCGCGTCACGTTGCAGGCGTTCGGTGCTCTGCGTGCGCGGCTCGGTGAGCTTGCACATCAGTGTGAGTGTGTCGAACCAGTGGCGGGTGCGCCCAGCGAAGTGCGACGGGAGGAGGTGGCTTCCGCAGTGCGGTCTGTGGCCGAGGAGCTGGAGTCGCTGACTCGTACCGTGCGGGCCGAGATCGATCGGCAGCTCGACGAGCTGCTGATGTTGCAGATGCAGCCATTGAGACCAGTGCAGCAGAAGCTGGCTCGGCACGCACGCCAGCTGGCACAGGCGCTCGGCACGAGGGTGACCGTCGAGCTGAGCGGGGGAGAGACCCGGCTCGATCGGAGGGTCGTGGACGCCCTGTCGGAGGCGCTGCTCCACCTCGTGCGCAACGCAGTCGATCACGGTGTCGCGGGTGTGGAGACGCCCCAAGGCGCCGACGAGCCGGCGCCGGGGCGGGTGACCATCACTGCGGGATCGGTGGGGCAGCGGGTGACGATCACCGTCGCTGACGATGGTCCTGGCATCGACCCTGACCTGATCGCGGACCGGGCTGTCGAGCTCGGAATCATCGACGCCCGGCGCCGTGGGAGCCTTACCGGACACGAGGCACTGCAGCTCCTGCTCGTTCCAGGGTTTACGACTCGGAGCGAGGTGACAGATGTTTCGGGACGAGGTGTGGGCCTGGATGCCGTAGCGGCGGCGACACAGCGGATCGGCGGCGACCTGCGGATCGAGTCCACGCCGGGCCATGGGACGGCCGTCACGGTCGACGTTCCAGCGATGCGACGAGGGGAACGGCTGGTGGTCGTGCGCTCCGGACAGAGCCGGGTCGGGCTGCCGGCCGGGTTCGTGAGCGGCTACCACTCGTTGGTGGGCGCTCGCGCTGTCGAGAAGGACGGTCGGTGGTTCGTCCGGATCGGAGACGGCCTGGCGGCGTTTATCCCGCTCGCACGGCTGATCGGGTCCGGCGGCTCTTCGCCCGGTAAAGTGCTGATCGAAGGCTCCACTGGAGGAGCGCCGTTGGCGATCGGGGTTGATGAGGTGCTGACCGAGGAGGACGTGCTGATCCGCCCGTTGCAGCACAGCAGCAGCGAGATCTTCGAGGGAATGGCGCTGCTGTCGAACGGACGACCCGTTGCGGTGCTGTCGCCTTCGCGCATCGCGCAGGCAACTGGTGGTGTCGGCGCGGTCGCAGATCTGCGGGAGAGGACTGACGACGAGACGGTCCGGATCCTGCTGGTGGATGACTCGATGGTGACCCGTGAGATGGAGCGGCGTCTGCTGGAAGATGCGGGTTTCGAGGTCATCGCGGTCGCAGAGGCCGACAGCGCCCTTCGAGCGCTGTCCGAGCACGCCGTCGACTGTCTGGTGACGGATGTCGAGATGCCCGGGATGGATGGTCTCGAGCTGACCAGACGGATCCGGCGGATGCCAGGCCGGACCGCGTTGCCGGTCATCGTGGTGTCGACCCGCGACCGGCCTGAGGACCGCCTGGCGGGCCTGGAGGCCGGTGCGGACGCGTACCTCGTCAAACAAGGTCTCGATCCGACGGAGCTCATCGGAATCATTCGGCGCGTCGGAGGTGGCGGGTGACATCGCGCTCGGCGCCCATCCGGGTGATTCTGGTGGACGACTCCGCCACCGTTCGCGCGGTGCTGCGCAGAGTGCTGACACAGTGCCCCGATGTCCAGGTCGTGGCGGAGGCAGCGGACGGTGTCGAAGGCGTTGCAGCGGTCATGAGCCAGCGTCCGGACCTCGTCATTCTGGACGTGCAGATGCCAAAGATGGACGGCTTCCAAGCGATCGAGCAGATCATGCGGCAGCGACCGACGCCGATTCTGGTGATCACCTCTCAGGTTCGTCGCGACGAGCTGCATACGGCCTTCCGTGCGGTGCAGCTCGGTGCGTTGGAGGTGTTTCCGAAGCCCGAGGGCCCGGATGACTGGAGGTCGATGCTGGAGAATTTGCCCGCGGTGGTGCGCAGGCTGGCGACGGTGGCCCTGGAGCCGAGGACGTACGCGCCGCCGGTGACTGCGACAGAGCAGGAGCTGTCGCCGTTGCCGCCCGCTGTAGCGGAGGTCACACCACAGCTCGTCGTGGTCGGGGCATCCGCCGGTGGTCCGGGTGCAGTGCGGGAGCTACTGCTCGCGCTCGGGCCGCCGGTACCTGTTGGTGTCCTGATCACGCAGCACATCGTCGGGGGGTTCGAGACCGGACTGGCGGACTGGTTGACGCGGGAGACGGGCGTCGATGTGCGAGTTGCGAGGGGCGGGGAGCCGACCTTCGAGCCGAGAGTGTGGTTGGCGCCTCCAGGGGCCCACCTCCGGATCACCGAGGACCGGCGGGTGCTGCTCGATAGCCGTTCCCCCCCGCGGTTCGGACACAGGCCGTCGATCGATGTGCTGTTCGAGTCGTGCGTTGAGCGGTACGGTCGGCACGCTGTCGGCGTCCTCCTGTCGGGTATGGGACGAGACGGAGTCGACGGGATGGGGGCGATGCGGCGGGCCGGAGCACCGACGTTTGTTCAGGACAGGGCGAGCTGCGTGGTGTTCGGGATTCCACAGGCAGCCATGGCGGCTGGCGCCGCTCAGAGTGCGCAGCCGCCGGGTCAGATCGGTCGCTGCATTCGCAGGCTGCTGGGAGGTGTCCGTTGAGCTCGATGTGCAGCTCGGTCCTGATCGTGGACGACAGCTCACTGGTACGGGCTGTGCTTCGCAAGCGCCTGGAGGAGGACGGATGGACGGTGCTCGAGGCCTCAGATGGGGCCGAGGGTGCAGTCGTCGCTTTGCGCGAGCTGCCAGACGTGGTTGTGACGGACCTCGAGATGCCCGTGATGGATGGCAATCAGCTCACGCGCCTTCTCAAAGGGGATCCAGCCACGTCCTCGATCCCCGTCGTGATTCTCACGTCACATCGGGAGGCTTCCTCGCGCTTCTGGAGCCTGTACACCGGTGCCGACGCCTATCTGCTGAAGGAGTCCGTCGAGGATCGTCTGCTGGATACGATCCATGGTCTGGGTATCGCTGAGCGCGGCGCCGTTGCGGCCGCGTCCGAGCTGCCTCAGGGACCCCTCGAGGTTGTGGCGCGGGTGGCTCGCCACCTCGACAAGAGCCTGCTCGAGGCAACTCTCGTGACGCGAGTGATGACCCGCGGGGTGACGGAGGAGACGCTCGATGGGACGTACTGGGCCACGCTCGCGACGTTGGCTGAGGTCGTCGACGCAAGGGCGGTCGCGGTGGCGGTCGTCGATGAGCTCGATACCTCGGTGCACTGTCTCTTCCCAGGAGACCGCCCGGCCGTTGACCCGTACACGGTTGCGGGGCGCCTGCTCGAGGCCATGGGAGAGTCCAACCGCGAGTCGGTGCATGTGCATGTCCGCCCGGATACGGGCGTTGCGGATGAGCTGGAGACCGCGGACGGTTTGCTGACGTATCAGCTGCCGTCTCGTGGTGCGAAGATCGGTCTCGGCGTGCTTCCGCGTGATCCTGCGCTCTACCGCGCGGTCGGCCATCGGCTGGTCTCAGCAGTGACAACCCACCTTGCGATGGTCATCGACAACGCTCGCCTCGCGGCGCGGCTGCGCGAGCTGTCGACCCTCGATGGCCTGACCCGCCTGCTCAACCACCGATCGATCTTCTCCAGGCTACACAGTGAGATGGAGAGAGCACGTCGATATCGGTTGCCACTCTCGATCATTCTTTGCGACATTGATTTTTTCAAACAGATCAATGACAAGCACGGTCATCTCGCAGGGGACGCTGTACTCCGTCAGCTGTCGGAGATTCTCGGCGATCAGCTGCGTACAGCAGACGCAGTCGGCCGGTACGGCGGCGAGGAGTTCCTGTTGGTGATGGGCAACACCGACCTGGATGCGGCGTGTGTGGCCGCGCGGCGGCTGCGTCGTGCGATCGCCGAGACCGAGTTCCACGTCTCCTCTGCAACCGCTATCCATCTCACCGCATCGTTTGGCGTCGCCACGGTGAACGAGCTGGAGAGCGTGCGCACTCCGGAAGCGCTGGTGTCGATAGCGGACGATCGGCTGTACACCTCGAAGTCCCGGGGTCGGAACAGCGTCACGCCGTGAGCACGGAAGCGCGACTGGCGGCACTGATCGAGAGCGTGAGCGGGAACGTGATACCGGAGCAGCAGCAGCGGTTTCTGTTGCACGCTGCTCGCCGACGAGCCCGCCATCGCGGCATGCCATTGGATCAGTACGTGGCTCGGCTCGCCGGGGGAGACCTGCCGGACGAGTGGTCGGTGCTGCTGCCGGAGGTCACAGTCAACGAGTCGTACTGCTTTCGATCACCGAAGCAGCTGGAGGCGTTGACCACGAGAGTGCTGCCGGAGATGGTTCGCAGGAGAGCAGGTCGGCGGAGACTTCGGGTGTGGTCGGCTGGCTGTGCCAGGGGTGAGGAGCCGGCGACGCTGGCGATCTTGTTTGCGGAATCGCCGTTGTTGGTCGGGTGGCAGTGGGAGATTGTCGCCACGGACGTCGATCGTGCGGCGTTGGCCGATGCGCGTCGGGGACGGTACGGGAGTCGTGCCGTGTCCAAGGTGCCCGGTGACCTTCGCGATCGGTACTTCTCGACCATCGGTGAGCAGTACGAGCTGAGTGTGGCGGTACGTCGGCGGATTCGGTACAGGTTGGAGAACCTGGTCGAGCTGTCAGCGAGTGACGCGCCGTACGACCTCGTGTTTCTTCGCAACGTGTTGATCTACTTTCGCCCCGAGATTCAGGTTCGGGTGATGGAGACAGTTGCGCGGTCTCTCGCCCCGGACGGGTTCCTGTTTCTCGGGCCATCGGAGACCCTCTGGCAGGTTACCGATAGGTTTGACTCCGTGGACCTGGAGACGTGCTTCGCGTATGCGCTGCGCGCCTCACAAAAGCGCGAGACGCGACGGAAAGCTGCGAGGGACACGGTTTCGTCGGGTCGTCCAACGCCACGGGAGAAAGACGCCAATGGCGTGGAGCAGGCCACGTCGAGGCCGCTGGCTCGTGTGACGAGACCCATGTCGGACGCGGCAGAAGCTCGAGGTGCCCGGTCGGAGGATTCAACGAGCGGTCTCCGCTCCCTCGAGGGGTGTGTCAGCGCGCTGTTGGAGAACCGTTTTGGCGATGCGAGGGACCAGGTGGCGGAGGTGGTCTCGGCAGAGCCCGAGAACGTCTCTGCGCGCGTTGTCGCGGGTCTGATCGACGAGGTGTGCGACCGGCCGGCGGATGCGCGTGCCGCCTACCGAGCGGCTTTGTACCTGGCGCCGGAGATGTATCAGGCCCGGGTGCTCCTGGCGGACCTGTTGCGCCGTTCGGGGGATCTCCGCCGCGCCGTTCATGAGTATCGCCAGGTGATCCGTTTGCTCGAGGAGGGTAGCGCGCGCGAGCTGGAAGGGATCGGAGAGCTTCCTCTTCCGGATCGTCGGCAAGCGTTGCAGCGGAGCCGCGCCGCTCTCGAGAGGCACGGCGGAGCGGTGACCAGCGGGTGACACTGCCTGACCACCGCTCGGCACCGCGACCCGGCTAGCCGAGCTGTGAACGGACCGTGACGAACTTGCTGTCGAGCCGGTCGAACAGATCGGCAATCACGCCCATCCTCTCTCCGAGCTGGTCGACCCAGACCTCGTGTGGCTCGGTGTCCACTCTCAGCGCGCTCATACGGAACGATCGGCCATCAAGGCGGAATGTGGCGTTGTCGCTGGTCAGCTTCGCCGCGAGGATCTCTGCTCCGTCCTCCACGTAGCGGATGACGTCGTTGAGGACCGCACCGGAGAGCGAGACGCGCGCATCACGGGTTTGCAGACGAACGCTGCCGTCCTCTGGCTCGATCATGAACTCGTCGTCGGACAGGAGCGCTTTCAGGAACCGACAGCCCAACACCGACTGGCCGGGACCCCGAGCATCGACGATGTCACTCTCGATCTCCGGCTCATTGCGGTCGATCCACGGCGCCTTGAGCTCGGAGATGACCTCGAGCTGGCGGAGCAGGAGGAGGGTGGTGTCGAGCGGTGCGTTGGCGGTGGTGCCCACGTAGAGTGTGTGGTCGTCGAGGAAGCACTCGACGACCTTGGAACGGGGCGTGGCTCGCTCGATCAGCTCCTCCTCTGCCTGCTCCCGAAGGCGACGGCGGGCCCGCCCTTTGACGTACGGTTTGCCGGTGGCTTCCTGCTCGGCCTTGACGAGCTCGCGCAGGCGTTCACGAACCGCGGTCGGGTCGGGACGAAGGACGTCGATGCGCACTCGAAATGCCCACTGCTGAGCTCCGACCTGGTACGGAGCGTCCGGCTCGTAGGGTACGAATCCGAAGCGCTCGCGCAGGCCGAGCCCCGGTTCGAGCTCGTGAAAGCGTTCTGAGTCGAAGTCGATCTCGCTCGGCCTGCGGGTTACGGTGCAGCGTGTCATGGCGGCGGATCCGCTCAGTAGCCCCATCAGTCGTGCTCCTCCTGACAATGGTGTCGTTCGTGCTCAGGCTCCGAACGGTGCAGATCATCGGAGACCGAGAGACCGACATGGTAGCGGATCTCGGGCGTATGTGGAGGAAATATTCATGCGACTGAGACGTTGTCTGAGTCGCAAGATAGGACGCTGACGCGATCAGCGGAATGCGCAACACCTACGACCACGAGGAGGAAAGATGCACGCACTTCCCGAGCTTCCGTTCGCCTATGATGCGCTCGAGCCATACATCGACGCCCAGACGATGGAGATCCATCACTCCAAGCACCACGGCGGCTACGTCAGCAAGCTCAACGGTGCGCTCGAGTCGGTTCCGGAGTTGAAGGACGCTGCTCTCGACGACCTGATGCGCAACATCGCGAGCGTTCCCGAGAACGTTCGAACCGCCATCCGCAACAACGGTGGGGGACATTACAACCACTCGCTGTTCTGGCCGTTGCTGTCGAAGGATGGCAGCAAGAAGCCCGTCGGGCGTCTGGGCGAGGCAGTCACGTCCACGTTCGGATCATTCGAGGCGTTCCAGGAGCAGTTCGCGGCGGCTGCCGCGGCGCGGTTCGGCTCAGGCTGGGCCTGGCTTTCGGTGGATGCGTTCGGTGGGCTCGTGATCTCGTCGACCCCGAATCAGGACAACCCGCTCATGGACGGTCTGCAGCCGGTGATCGGTCTGGATGTGTGGGAGCACGCGTACTACTTGAAGTACCAGAACCGACGTCCGGACTACATCGCTGCGTTCTGGAACGTGCTCAACTGGGATCACGCCGAGGAGCGCTACAGCGCGATCGGCTGATCGGACACGGCAGCGATCCGTCATCCTCACGGGCGGCCGCACGGCCGCCCGTTGCTGTTCTAAGCGGATGGCGTGTCGCAGAGGGCGTGCTCAGGTCACGGACGGATCACGACCTTCAGGGCCTGACGCAGCTCCATGGCGTGCAGTGCTGCCTCGATCTCATCCAGAGGCCGCTCGGCGGATAGCAGCGGGGTGAGGTCCACGGAGCCGGATGCGATCAGATCCAGGGCGTGACGAACAGTGGCCGGGCGATGGTGGTAGGCGCCGCGCACCGTCAGCTCGGTGTAGTGCAGGGCGTGTGCGTCAAGGCTGACGTGCGTTTGCGGGGGGTAGCCGCCGTACAGCAGCATGCTGCCGCCGGGTCGGACACAGGCGAATGCCTCGGTCCAGACCTCCGGGTATCCAGTGGCCTCAACGACCAGATCGACGGGCCCGATCCGCTCCGCGATCTGGTGCGCCTTCGCAAGCTCGCCCCCGTCTGTGACCTGAACCGTACTCGCGGCTCCCATGATGAGACCGATGTGCAGGCGGGATCGAACCCGATCGATCAACGTGACGCGATGTCCCCTGGACGCAAGCACAGCCGTGAACATGAGACCGATCGGACCGGCGCCGAACACGGCAACGGTCTCGATCGGCTCGTCCGGGAACCGGTCGATACCGTGCAGGACGCATGCGACGGGTTCCGTGAGCGCAGCGAGCTCATACGGTACGGACTGGGGGCAGCGGTAGGTACTGGTCCGGACAAACCGCTCCGGGATGAGAATCGTCTGAGCGAAGGCGCCGTTCAGGTAACGGAGGTCCGCGCACAGATTCTCGCGCTCGCTTCGGCACGCCGGGCAGACGCCGCACGCCGAGGAGTTGATGACAACGACCCGCTCGCCAATCGGCCACCCGACCACCGCGCTTCCCCGCTCGAGGACCGTGCCAGCGAGCTCGTGACCGAACCGGCACGGCGGTTGCAGCATCCGTGGATGCCCGCCACGGCGGTAGACCTTGAGGTCGGTCCCGCAGGTGGTGGCGGCCTCGATGCGAACCAGGAGCTCTCCGGGTCCCGGCTTCGGGATCGGAGTGGACCGGACGTCGAGCCGCTGCGGTCCGAGGAGGAACGCCGCGCGAGAGGTCTCGCTCATGCTGTGGTTCCGCCGGAGTCGCGATCCGGAGTCAGAAGCACCTTCAGCGCGCGACGGTCCCGACACAGCCGTACAGCCTCTTCGAAGCGGCTCAGTGGCAGCTCATGGGTGACGAGCGGCGATGGATCAAGGCGACAGCTGGCAATCAGCTCCCACACCCGGCGCTGCTCCGCAAGCCCTCCGGAGTAGGTCCCGACCACCCGCTGCTCGGCCTTGAAGAACGGGTTGAGCTCGAAGCCGGCGCTTTCCTGGGCGGCCGCGTGTGCGAACAGCACCACAGTGCCGCCGGGACGCGTGACGGCCAGTGACGCGCTCAGCACGGCTGGGCCACCGACGGTGTCGAACACGGCATCAGCGCCGAGACCCTGTGTCACGTGCATCGTTGCCGCCTGCATGGACTCGACGTCGGGCGCGCTTGTCCAGTCGGCGCCCAGTGACTCCGCCAACGCGCGTCGCTCCGGCATCGGCTCCACCACGCCGACGGTGAGCTCGGGCGACTCGGCGTGGAGGACGAGCAGATGGAGCAGACCCATGCTCCCGGCCCCGATCACGACTGCGCATGCAGGGGGCGAGGGGAGCTGCGCGGCGCGAACCCCCCGGAGGACGCAGGCGGCGGGCTCCATGAACACCATGGCACGGTCGGAGATGTGCTCGGGAACCGGTTGGGCCGCGAGGCGCACCGCCCGCCGGTGGATCCGAATGAGCTCGGCGAAACCGCCAGGCTCCATCAGGTTCTCCTGGAACTGTGCACACTTCGTCTCGGCGCCGCGACGGCACAGCTCGCAGCGGTGACAGGCCACGTGGTGGGGCACCACGACCCGCTCGCCGACAGCAAGCTGTGAGACGTTGGCGCCGACTGCCTCCACCTCACCGATGAGCTCGTGACCGAGCACGCTGCCGGGCTCCGCAGTGTCGCTGGCGAGCTTGAACAGGTCAGTACCACACAGGCCACAGACCCGCATTCGGAGGAGAATCTCGCCGGAGTCGATCTCGGGTACCGGACGCACACTCAGGCGCGAACGGCCGGATCCCATGAAGACGACAGCCGTGTTGCGGCTCGAGCTCTGGAGCGACTGCTGGTCCGCGTCCTCTGAGAGGTCGAACAGCTCCGAAAGGTCCGGACGTTCGATCACCTCGGCATCTGTGGTGTCTTCGAGAGGACCGCTCTGAGCTTCGTCCTCGCCTGCATCCTCTGGATCGAACAGCAGATCGTCCTTGTCCATCGCCGCGTATCTTAACGCGAACTTCGTATGGTCCCCAACAGCTGGACCAACCGCGCCAGGTCAGCCGATTGCAGCGATGACCAACGGCAGAAACGCGGGGATCGTCCTCGACCTCATCCATCCTCATCGTACCGCGATTCAGAGCACGCGACGTGGGGTGGGTCACATCAGGAGAGCCGTCGATCAATGAACTCCAGCACCTCGGGGCGAGACAGGTACTGCAGGTGGTGGACGTGCTGAGCGGGGCCGAAGCGTAGCGCATGCTCGACCCGCACGCCGTCGGCGAGATCGCTCATCGAGGCGGTATCGACGACGAGATCGTTCGCCTCGGTGAACACCGCATCGGCGGCCAGGTCGGCCAGTGGTTCCACCGGCCGTACGAGCCGGCGCCAGAAGCGCCATCCGACCTCTGGCGGTTCGAAGTCGCTGGTGACGGCCGAGTACGACGGAAGGTCGGTCGGCGCCGCGGCGCGGAGGCGAGCGAGCTCGACGTTGTTCACTGTCCGAGCCTGAGCTGCGAGCCCGGGAATCAGGCCCACGACCGCGTCCGCGAGCGGAACCCTCGCGCCTGCCGAGACGACGGAGGCGAACAGTCGCATCAGGCCGGCTGCAGCTGCGAGCAGCCCAGCGGCAGGAACGGCGAGCGCGGCGCCGCCGGCGAGGACCTTGGCGAGGTTGGCGAGGAGATCGAGGGAGGAGCGCAGACGCGGTGGGGACGCGAGGCTGGTGCCGGCAAGCGGGCACCCGAGGAGTACGGCCCGGCGGCTGCCGTCTCTGCGATCGAGATGCTCCAACCACCAGCGGGTGACCAGGCCTCCGCGGCTGTGGCACACCACGTCGATATCCGCCCTCGAGCCGTGAAAGGCGTTCGCGAGGTCGACTGCGTTGAGCCATGGAGAGACCGACAACGTGGGGTGGTCGAATGCGAGCACGTCGTCCCAGCGCTGGCAGGCGGAGTCCAGCCATGTCTGGCCGGCCTCTGTGCTCTTGAGCTGGTGGATCAGGTGGGTTCCGCTGGAGAACGTTCCGTGCACCAGCACCAGGACGCGCCCCTTTGGAGCGGGCCGCACCCCGGCGCGGCCGAGCCGATGGTTGTGCGGAGAGTACCGGCGCAGACCGCGCTGGCTGTCTGGGAGGAACAGCTGGTCCAGGCGGTCCAGATAACCGCCGAGCTCGGAGGGCGGGAGGAGCTCGTACTTCACCTGGCGGTGCACGGTGACCCGCCGGCCGGCACGTCCTCGGCGCGACCCGGCGAGGCCGACGAACCCCGGCGCCCAGTGGAGCACACCGTCATCCTCGATCAGCGCCAGCGTGTCGAAACCGGCCTCGTGGATGAGTTGGCGCCGTCCCATCAGCTCTGCAACGCTCGGTTCGCCAGGGAGCCGGTGGTCGAGGGGATGCAGGTCGAGTGCTGCAAACGGCTCGACGGACTCGGTGAGGAGATTGTGTAGCGGCGCGTCATCCATCCCGGGAACCTCCAAGCGGTAAGGGGGTGACGCCGCACTCGCGCGCGCGGGTGATGTCGACCATCCCTTCGAACTCAAACCGTGAGCCGAGGTGTCGCTCACCGTTCTCTACGGCGTTGAAGAAGCCGAGGGATCGCGTCAGATCGACGGTCTCGATCGGCACCAGATGTCCTTGCACAACCTGCTGGATCAGCTCATCGTAGGCGTCTGCACCAATGATCCAGGGCACGCTGGAGGACGCGGGGACGGGCCACGACACGCCGGTGTCGTGGTTGGCAAGGGCTGACGCGAGCTCCTGGAACGCTGCGTACGACTCCCAGCTTCGCCAGTACCCAGGAAACGCGTGACCGCTCAGCAAGAAGACCACCGGGTAGATCTCGAGGTACTCGAGGCATGCGGTCAGCAGTAGGGCCAGATCGATGCATGTGCCGCGGTGGCCGGCAACAACCTCGGTCGGACGTCGGAGACGTTGGGAGGTCGGCGTGTACACCGGTGGTGGTGTGATGTACCGCGGCGACACATCGTAGAGCAGGCACGACCAGACAGCGCGCGCCTGCAGGTCGACGGCCTCCGGTTGCGTGTTGCCGGGAGTCCTCTGGTAGCCGTCAAAGCCCCGATGAGGGTCGTCCGCAAGGACCACCAGATGACGGTGTGCAGCATCGATGGTGCGAGCGACTGCAGGGTCCCGTGGGAGCACGAACGACGGTAGCCACTGGCGATCCGCGTCCGTGTCGCGCCAC
>CAZEJK010000046.1:0-28517 GCA_964512045.1 uncultured Thermoanaerobaculia bacterium | reverse complement strand
GAATTCAAAATTAAGAACTTAAAACTCAACCCAGGCGCTTTGCTTCGAATTTTCGAAGATGCGGCTCCGTGAGACGCTACCGGTTCAGCGCATGCACCGCCTGACCGAGCGCCATCTCGACCGACTCCAGCAGCCCCTCCGACATGGTCGGATGCGGATGGATCGTCAACGCAAGGTCCTCGAGAAACGCGCCCATCTCGAGCGCCAGCGCAGCCTCGGCGATCAGCTCTGAAACGCCCCGGCCGACTGCGATCACACCGAGAAGACGCTTGCTGGAGGCCTCGGCGATGGTCTTGACGAAGCCGTCGGTCGACTCCAGGGTCATCGCCCGCCCGGAGGCCGTGAACGGAAACGTCCCGGTGACGACCTCGATCCCGCGCTCGGTGGCCTCCTTCTCGGACACGCCGACCCACGCCACCTCCGGATCGGTGTAGATGACCGCGGGCACGTAGGTGGTGTCGAACGCGGACGGCTCACCACAGATCACCTCGGCGGCAACCTTGGCCTCAAGGTACGCCTTGTGCGCGAGCAGCGGCTCACCGACAACGTCGCCGATCGCGTAGATGCCAGGAACCGAGGTCTCCATCCGGTCGGACACCGAGATGAAGCCTCGCTCATCCATGGCCACGCCGATCTCGTCAAGACCGAGCGCCCCGCTGTTCGGTACGCGTCCGATCGACACCATGACCACGTCCGCCGGCAGCGCCACCTCGTCGCCTTCCTCCGGAGCGATCCGCACGGTGGCTGGCTCGGTGGAGCGGTCGAGCCCGACGGCACGGTGCCCGAGGTACAGGTGCACACCGAGCGTGCTCAGTCGCTTCTCGAGGGCCTTTCCCACCTCGGGGTCCTGGCCGGGAATCAGCGATGGCAGCATCTCGACCACCGAGACGTCCGAACCCAGCCTCGCGTACACGCTTCCGAGCTCGAGGCCGATGTAGCCGCCGCCGATCACCACGAGCCGCTCCGGCACCGATGCAAGCGACAGCATCTCCCGCGAGCCCACCACGGTCTGCCCGTCCGGCTCGAAGCCGCCGAGCACCATCGGAGAGGAGCCGGTGGCGATCACCGCCTGCTCGAACTGGATCTCCAGACCGCCGTCCTCCGACGCCACCTCGAGCTGCTGGTCTGACAGGAACCGCGCTGCACCGTAGACGACCTCGACGCCGTTCTTCTCGCACAGGAGCTGCACGCCGCCGGTCAGACGCCGGACGACACCGTCCTTCCACCGCACCATCTGGTCCTGATCCACCGCCAGCCCCGAGACGTGGACGCCCATATGAGCCGACGAACGCGCCTCCTCGGCGAGCTCTGCAACGTGGATCAGCGCCTTGGATGGGATGCAGCCCTCGTTGAGACACACGCCGCCAAGACGCTCCTCCTTCTCGACCAGGATCACGTCCTTGCCCAGCTGTGCCAGCCGGATCGCCGCGACGTAGCCACCGGGACCCGCACCGATGACAACAACCTGACAACCACGGGAAACTCTGCCGACGACCATCTTACGACCTCACCAGCAGCATCTCGGGGTCGGACACGAGGCCGACCAGGTCGGTCATGAACCGGGCGGCCTGCGCACCATCGATGACCCGGTGGTCGAACGAAACACTCAGGTACATCAGCTTGCGGATGGCGATCTCACCATCAACGACGGCGGGACGCTCCTGGATCTTGTGCAGACCGACGATCGCCAGCTCCGGCTGGCGGATGATCGGGGTGGCGAGGACGCCGCCCAGCGGCCCGATGTTGGTGATTGTGCAGGTGCCGCCGCGCAGCTCATCCAAGCCCAGCTGCCGCTCGCGAGCGCGAGCCGCCAGATCGGAGACCTCGCGAGCGATGGTCACCATGTCCTTGCGGTCAGCGTCGCGCAGCACCGGAACGATCAGACCCTCCGGCGTATCGACGGCGACGCCGATGTTGTAGTACCGCTTCACGAGGATCTCGCCCGAGTCCGCGTCGTAGCTGGCGTTGAACAGTGGATGGTCATGGAGCACTCGCACCAGCGCCTTGATGAAGAACGGCAGCAGGGTGAACCGCACGTCGTAGGCCGCCTCCACCTTCTCGCGAACCGACGCGTGGGCCGCCACCAGATCGGTCACGTCGGCCTCGTCCACGTGCGTCACGTGTGCTGAGATGTCCTTCGAGCTGCGCATCGCCTGAGCGATCACCGTGCGCAGGTGGGTCGCCGGGATGCGCTCCACCATGCCCTCTGCGGTCGTCTCTCGCCGCCCCTCGGGCTTGGACGGAGCAGCGGTCGTTCGAGCAGCCGGTGCGGCGGCTGACGGTTCCTGTGCGGCGGCCGGCGCCGGCGCCTCCTCAGGGCCACTGGCAGCCCGCTCCACGTCCTCGTCCGTGATCCTGCCGCCCGGCCCGGTCCCTGACACCGATCTCAGATCCACATCCAGACGACGCGCCAACGCCCGGGTCCGAGGGGTTGCCAGCGGAGGCAACCCGGTGTCCGAGGCAGGCTTGGCCGTCGCAGATGGCGCGGCGGCAGTCTTGGGCTGGGGAGCACGCTCCTCGGGAGCAGCTGCGGGCTCGGCGTCCTCGGTCTCCTCCGCAACGCTCTCACCCTCTGCACCGAGGGTCACCAGCGGATTGCCCACCTCGATCAGCTCTCCGGCCCCGGCGTGCAGCTTGAGGATCACGCCGGCACGAGGCGACGGCAGCTCCACCACCGCCTTGTCGGTCTCCACCTTCAGCAACGGCTGGTCCTCGGCGACGGTCTCGCCCACGGCCACCAGCCACTCCACCACCGTACCCTCGTGGATCCCCTCGCCCACATCCGGGAACTCGAACACAAACGCCATCGTTGCCTCCTGATCGCTGCTGAGGCTCCTCGGAGCCGATCCGGTCGCTAGAACTCCAGTGTCCGCCGAACCGCCGCCACGATCCGGTCACGGTGCGGCAGGTAGTGGGCCTCGAGCTTTGCCAGCGGAAAGGTCACATCGAACCCGGCCACCCGCTGCACCGGCGCGTGCAGGTACAGCAGAGCGTGCTCGTTGATCTGCGCCACGAGCTCGGCGCCGAAACCGCACGTCTTGGGGGCCTCGTGCACGACCACGGCGCGCCCCGTCTTCTGCACGCTCGCGATGAACGTGTCCCGATCGAGCGGGTTGAGCGTCCGCAGGTCCACAACCTCCACCGAGATCCCGTCCCGCTGCAGCGCCTCGGCAGCCTGCAGGCTGGTGCGTGCCATCGCTCCGTACGAGATGACGGTCACATCGGTACCCTCGCGCGTCACTGCTGCGTGACCCAGAGGCACCGTGTACGGCTCGTTGGGCACAACCTCTCGAAACGCACGGTAGATCTTCTTCGGCTCCATGAACAGCACCGGATCGGGGTCACGAATCGCGGCCGCCAGGAGCCCCTTGGCATCGTACGGCGTCGATGGCACCACGACCTTGATCCCTGGAGTGTTCAAGAACATCGCCTCGTAGCTTTCGGAGTGGTGCTCCGGGGGATGGATCCCCCCACCGTACGGCATCCGCACCACCATCGGTACCGAGAACCTACCACGCGACCGGTTGCGCAGCCGCGCCACGTGCGAGAACAGCTGGTTCACCGCCGGGTACACGAACCCCATGAACTGGATCTCGGCCACCGGCCGGAACCCGCCGACCGCCAGCCCCACGGAGGCGCCGACGATGGCGCTCTCCGACAACGGAGTGTCGAGAACCCGCTCGGGCCCGAACGCCTCCAGTAAACCCTCGGTGGCACGGAAGACACCACCGTCCACTCCGACATCCTCGCCGAGGACGAGCACCGTGTCGTCGCGCTCCATTTCCTGGCGCATGGCCGCGCACACACCCTGTACGATCGTCAGCCGCTCGGTGGCTCCGTTGGTCACGTTCTGTCCCCCGCTCATGATCCCAGCTCCTGACGCAGCTCCTCCATCTGCTCGCGCACGTGAGGCGGCAGATCGGCGTACATCGACGAGAACATCTCACTCGGGTCGGCCGGCGGCATCCCTTCGTACGCCGCGACATCGGCGTCGACTCGCTCCTGCACCTGCTCGAGCAACACACCCTCCTGCTCGTCATCCCACAGGCCCTCGCCCGTCAGGTACTTCCGCAGCCGCACGATCGGGTCCTTCGCCCGCCATCTCTCGACCTCGTCGGGGGACCGGTAGCGGCTTGCCTCATCCGCAGTGGTGTGGTCGCCGAGACGGTAGGTCAACGCCTCGATCAGGGTCGGCCCGCCCCCTGCTCGCGCTCGCTCGAGAGCTTCCATGGTCGCGACGTACACGGCGAAGATGTCGTTCCCATCCACCTGGATGCCAGGGATCCCGTACGCATGCGCCTTCTGCGCGATGGTCTCGGATGCGGTCTGCTGCGCATACGGGATCGAGATCGCCCACTGGTTGTTCTGGATGACAAACACCGTCTGCGCCTTGAAGACCGCAGCAAAGTTCACCGCCTCGTGAAAATCACCTTCCGAGGTGGAGCCGTCGCCACCGTACGTCACCGCCACGTGGGGCTCGGAGCGCAACCGGAACGCCAGGCCCAAGCCGGCCCCGTGCTGGTGCTGACTACCGACCGGCACCGCGATCGGCAAGCACCGCGTCTCGGGCGCGTACGCCGAGCCGCGCTCGTCACCGGCCCAGTAGGCGTAGAGAAGATGGCCCGGTATCCCGCGCATCAGCATCAGACCGTGCTCACGAAACGCCGGCACCAGCCAGTCCTCCTCGTCCATCGCCAGGCCGACGCCGGCCTGCGCGGCCTCCTGGCCGGCGATCGACGCCCAGGTGCCCATCCGGCCCTGGCGCTGCAGCCGGATCGCCTTGTCGTCGAAGGCGCGCATCAGCACCATGGAGCTGTACACCTCGCGGATCCGCTCGGGGTCCAGATCGGGCATCAGGGCCCGATCGACGTTCCCATCGGCGTCGAGGATCTCGATCCGTTCTGTGGTGGCTTCATACAGTGGTTGTCTCGGCATGCAGTGTCCCCCTCGTGCTCGGCTCCTGCGTCTGCTGCGAGAGCTTCAGCGGTCTCGTCTACGTGAGCGTGGCGAGATCTGCCCTTTCCACTCTGACTTCTCGCACTGCCATCACCATGAACAGCCGCCCCGGACGGGCTATTTCGCTCGTACAGGGAGCGTCTTCAGCCAGGGGCTCCACTTCTCCGTCTGCCAGCGCTCGCGGAGCCCACTCGAAAGTGGCGGGCGTTGAAGAGGAACGGCACGTACCGAAAGAGCGCCCGCGAGTGCGGTCAGGACACTGTCGCCAACAGCCGCTGCCGACTGGCGAGCGCCCACCGGGCCGAGCCCGCGTTCAACGCGTTCGGGCGGAACACCGAACACCTGCGCATAAAGGTCTGGATCGAGGCCAAGGAGCACGGCAGCGTGGATCAGGACCGCCCGCCGCCGCCGCGCCTGAGCACAGCCCACCGCCTTGCGACCGCTGGCAATCAAGGTATCCGCAAGCTGGTCCTCGAAGCAGATCGGGGAGCGATCGCGACGCGCCCGACCCGGCTCGGCAAGCGGACTGACATCGGCGCCGCAGCGTCCGAGGCCGATCGACAGCGCATCGAGAAACCGCTCGTACAGGCGGCGCACACCACGCGCCCACGGGTGATCGATTGGCAACGCCAGCGAGACCGCCAGATCGCTCCGATACACGACACCGGTGCCACCTGTGATCCGTCGCAGAACCGGAATCGATCGGGCCACACACCAGTCGAGGCGGACATCACACGCGGGCTGACCATGGCCGAGCACGACGACCGGTCCCGGCCACGACCACGCCACCGCAGCGAGCCGGCCCTCGCCGGCTCGGTCGAGCAGGACCTCCTCGAACGCCAGGTCGTCGGCCGGATCACCTGTCCCCGGCGGAAACACCTCCAGCACGTCGCCTGCAAAGGACATCACAGCAGTGACCGGTCGAGAATCTCGTCCAGGCTCCAGTGCTCCAGCGGCCAGTCGCTCGGCACCAGATCTGCGAAGGTCGACGACGCAAACCACTGAGCATCGCCAGCGTAGGTGGGCACAACCACGCGCGGGAACCGCTCGAGCAGCTGCCGGTCACTGACGGTGCGCCGGTCCGCGAGCCAGCGGCGACGAGCGGTCATCGAGTCGGCGCCGGCGAACAGACCCCGGACCGCACGGAGCTGCATTAGCAGCAACCCCTCGTCCAGCACCGGGGCTCCGGCCCGCGGACCGAGCACCGCCCGCGCCACCGCATGCCGGATCACTCCGAAAGGACCCTCCTCTGCCAGCCGCCGACGCCAGCGCTCGGCCCTCGTCGGAAGCGATGGCAGCGGCCCGAACGGATCTGCTGCGAGCACCGCCAGCTCCGGCGACTCGCCGGCGAACGCCGACAGCCGATGGAGGTATGTGGCCAGAACCGCAGGACCCAGTGCCTGCCGGTGGTCATCGTCCGCGCACCCCAGGAACACACGCAGGGCGTTGCGCTCGAACAGCACCCCTCGACGGTAGTTGCCGAGCGCTGCAGATGTGGCCGCGCCCCGGTGCCGGGCCAGCGCCTCGGGAGCTGCCACAATCTCGTGACCGAGCGCCCGCAGCCGCCAGCCGAGCTCCACATCCTCGAAGTACGCGAACAGATCGCGGTCGAAGCCGCCAACCTCCTGCCACGCCGAGCGCCGGATCGCCATGTTGCCACCGCAGGCGAACGGCACGGGCGCTCCGTGTACCAGCGGCTCCAGCTCGCCCACCGCTCGGCCCTGCCCCACCTGGAACGCGTGGGCATCGAAGGTCATCACGCCCTCGCGGAAGTCGTGCCGGCTGCCATCCCAGCTCACCAGCCGGCCGGCGGTAGCCGCCGTTCCCGATCCCTCCAGCACCTCGAGGTGCGCCTCGATCCACCCTTCGCCCGCAGCTGCGTCGTCGTTTAGAAGGAGCAGCACCTCACCGCGCGCTGCGTCCACTCCCAGGTGCACGCCGCCTGCGAAGCCGACGTTGTTCTCGCTCCGAACGACCTGTACCCACGGGTACGACCGCGCCACCAGCTCACCGGTGCCGTCCACCGAGCCGTTGTCGACGACGATGACCTCGAGATCGCTGCGGCCGCGATACGCGACGAGCGAGTCGAGGCTGTCCGAAATGTGCTCCGCTCCCGCGTGCGAGACCACAATGACCGAGGCCCGAGCTACCGGGTCGCCCACCGTCGCCTCCACCGCCGCAACCGATCCATCATCCGCTCGTCCAGACTCCGTGGGCGCACGGCCACGGAGCACGCGCCCCGGTGAGGATCCCGCCACGGACCGTGCGCAAACTCCAAGAGTGGGCGCGCAACGCTCGACCAGGTCCGTCCGGCAGCCCACTCGCGGCCCGCCGCCGACGCCGTTTCCCGCCGCTCGGGAGCAGCCAGAAGATCCAGGATCGCCTCGGCGAGCGCGGCGGGATCGGCCGGCGGAACCGCCACCCCGGCGCCAACCGCCTCCACCACGCGGGCCATCGTGCCGCCAACGGTGGTCACAACCGGCATACCGAGCCACAGCAAATCGACCAACCGGGTGCGCAGGCTCAGCTCGGTCTCCAGCCCCGCTCTGTGGGTCACCACCGCCAGATCCGCCAGCAAAGGAACGTCCCAGCGACGCTCGTACGGCTGCCACGGGAGGAACCGAACCGACGTCCCGAGCCAACCGCGACGCTCCGCCG
The DNA here is from genome assembly GCA_964512045.1 of uncultured Thermoanaerobaculia bacterium. Taxonomy (GTDB): domain Bacteria; phylum Acidobacteriota; class Thermoanaerobaculia; order Thermoanaerobaculales; family Sulfomarinibacteraceae; genus CAZEJK01. The sequence goes on along the minus strand of CAZEJK010000046.1, from coordinate 20,903 downwards.
CCCGACGCGCATCGTCAGCTCGTGCCAGGGGCGTCGTCTCGGGGTGGGGCGACTCGACGAACACCAGCACTGCGTCGGGATGCCGCTCGAGCACTGGTCGCATCGCCTCGACCGCGACCACCGGGTCGTACCAGTCGTAGATCCCGCCGAAGTACAGAATGGGAGCGTCATCGGACACTCCGGCGAGCACCCGCTCCCGCTCCGGCTTCGCCGGAGGCGCCTCCTCGGACACTGCGAACGGCAGCTCGACGATCAACCGCTCGAGGGCCGGATCATCCGCGAGCACGAGCGGGTTCACGCGGCCCACGGCAGTCAGCCAGCCCAGGTAGTACAACCGTTGCTCCGGCGAGGAGCACAGGAACAGATCGCCCCGCTCGAGCTGCAGCACCCAGGTGGCGTGGTCATTGACGAACGGCTCGGCACCCAGCTCGTTGTAGTAGTGGAGGTTCTCGATCAGGAACGGGTCGTACAGGTCGACCACGACCGGTTGATCGTCCCGCTGCGCAAGGTAGTGGTTGCCGAGGTGAGCGTGCAGCAGAACCCAGTCGTGACGGTCCGCCTGCGCCCCGAGCCGATCCGGCTCGGCACGCACCACGTGGATGCCGTCCACCAGTGGCGGCGCCTCTGACGGGTCGTTCGGCACAGCGAGAGTGACCCGGTGGTCTGCCCTCGCCAGCACGTTGGCAAGATTCAGAAACCGCGTGCCGACACCAGCTGTGCGCTGACGGACCGGCTCCGGGCAGATCAGGAACGCCCTGCTCACGAACGCCGACCTCCGAGCCTTTTAAGAAAACGCAGAGCCCGCACCGCGAAGACGCCCCGCAGCTGCTCCACGACACCCCGCAGGCGCTCGACCTCCTGGTTCAGCTCGTGCAGCTCAGCGTGTCGAGCGTGCTCCTCGGCATGCAGCCGCTCCACCTCGGCCACCAGCTCGCTGGCGGTCCGACTCAGCCGCGCCTCCTCAGCACGCACTCGGTCGAGCTCGGCCGACAGATCCTCGTGCTCACGCCGCTCGGAGGCCAGCTCCTGCTGCACCCGCCCGAGCTCTCCGGAGACGCCGTCGAAGGCGCCGCGGACCTCGGTCAGCTCCTCGTCGAGCCGCCGCGCACGCTCCGCCTGGTGGTCGCGCTCGGCGATGAGAGCGAGAACCCCGCGGATGACCCGTTCGGGGGCGTCGAGCACGCTGTGGCGCTCCCACACGGCGCGGTGTGCAGCAACCTGGCCGGTCGAGCCAGGTGGGTTCGCCGCCGAGATGCTCCCACTCGACCGGATGATCCGATACTCGCTCGTGATGTACGGCAGGTGGACGAACGGAGTGCGCTCGGCGAGGCGCAGCAGCACGTCCCAGTCCTCGTACTGGTCCACCTCCGGATCGAACCCGCCCACCTCGCGGACGAGCTCGCACGGCAACGCCACCGTCAGCAGTGGAATGGCGTTCACCAGGAGCAGCAGATCCGTGTCGAAGTCGGCGTGAAACGTCCGATGGCGAGCCAGTGGCTGCAGCTGACCGGTGCCGATGCGCTCCCACACCCCCTGGATGGCGTCCGTGTACGGAACCGTCACCCCGCGGCCCACCGCTGCACCGAGGATCGCAAGGTGCTCCGCAAACAGCCGGTCGTCGTCATCGAGAAACACCACGTGCGACGCGGTGCAGCGCTCCAGGCCAGCCTGGGCCGCATACGCGCGACCGCGGCGCTCGACATGCTCGATTATCTGCAAGGACAAACGTTCGGCAAACGGCGCACACACCGTATCCACCGGCACGCCACCGTCGTTCACAACGATCACACTGCTCGGACGGGCGTCCTGCATCGCCAGGGAGTCGAGTGCATCACGCAGCAGCTCGGGCCGGTTCTGCGTGCGCACGACCACGTCGATCGGAGCGACCTCGGCCACCGTCTCGAGCCGTGCGCTGGGGCCCTGCGCTGCCGCCCACTCCGACGCCGCCCGCGTGCGGATCCACCGCCGATCCACCACGTACAACGCCTCGGCGCGACGAACCCCCGGCGGCAACGTCAGCCGACGGGCCCGCGCCAGGGCGTCCATGACGTCGTCGTACGGGCGCACCTCGAGCTGCGAGACGTGCGCCTTGGCCGCAGCCAGCACATCATCCCACACGTCGGTCACATCGATGAGAAGGTTGGGACGCAGCAGCCCGGACACCTCCCAGGTCGCGAGGCGGACCCCCTGCACCGCAGAGTCCAGCTCCGGATCATCACTGGATGCCTGGAGCAGGCGGTAGACAGCCAGGGCAACGGCGCGGTGGTCGGGATGCACCTCCGCCGGCGACGGAGCGAGCACCACGCGTGGACGGAGCTCGATCAGGGTTCGGCGAAGCCGCGCGGCAAGGTCGTCGCTGGCCGGATCCAGACTGCGGTCCGCCAGCCCCCAAAACACCGGCTCTGGACACCCCAGCCGACGAGCGCTCTCGATCGACTCGGTGCGGCGACGGTCGCCCTCGCCCTGGGCAGCACCGTCGGTGAGGACCACCGTCTGCACGGTCGCGCCGGACCGGACAGCCAGCGCCACCGCACCGCCACAGCCGAACACCTCGTCGTCGGGATGCGGCGCCAGGACCAGCACCGGCGAGCCATCGAGCCGGCCCGGAGCAAACGGCACCAGAGTGGACTCGTCAATCATCTGTGTCATCGCCGACCCTCTCGCGCGGCAGCAGTCCACGAAGAAGGTCCGCGGACATCCACCTTCGGGGTGCGTCACACATTGCCCGTCCCCCGTTTGATGATGGTGGCAGAACTCCCCTGCTCCGTCGAGAGGACCTACTCACCCGAATCGGAGCCGACTGTGGTGGAGTCATCTTTCGCACGAACCGCTTCGTAGGTCACCGGCGGTGGAACCGATCCGCCAAGGCTGACGTCAAGCAACCGCTGCGCTTCCGCTCGGCTCCGCGACACAGCGTCCTGAACACGCTCGCCGTAGCTCGCGTCGACCTCACCCTCGGCGACCTCGTCGCTTCCCTGGATCCAGTACACCGTCTGGGTCGGGAACGCGAAGTCGACGCCGAGTCGGTGCGCGAGACGGAGGATATCCAACCCCAGCCTGTGTCGCTCGCGCAGCTCGGTGGCCCAGTCGGGGGTATCGAAGAACACGTACAGCAGCACGTTCAGGGAGGACCCACCGAACTCGTTGAAGTACACATGGTAGTAGTCCTTGCGTGTGTACGGGTGACGGCGGACGAGCTCCCGGACCCCCTCGCAGAACGCCTCGATCTTCTCCGGCGCCGTACCGTAGGTCAGGCTCAGGGTCGTGGACCATCGTCGGTAGCGACGGGCACCGAGGTTGTCCACCGCCACGTTCGTCAGGTTCGAGTTCGGCAGCGTGATCTGTGAGTTGTAGAAGGTGCGGATCCGGGTCGAGCGGAACCCGACCACCTCGACCGTACCCTCGACATCTCCGGTCACGATCCAGTCCCCGACGCTGAACGGCCGATCGAGCAGCACCGTCAGCGAGCCGAACAGGTTGGAGAGTGTGTCCTTTGCCGCGAGGGCGAACGCCAGACCGCCGATACCGAGACCGGCGAGCAGCGTCTTGACCGGAGCGCCCAGCGTGTCCGCGATGAACACCAGCCCGAACACCACCACCACGACCTTGAGCGCCTTGCCCAAGAACGGCACGAGAAGATCATCGAAGCGGTTCTCGGTGCGCTGCGCGCGCTGCCACAGGATCGCCGTCAGCACGTCCACGGCCCGGTACATCGCCACCACCCCGGCCAGCGCGATCACGAACTGGGCGGCGATCACCAGCACGCCGTACACCACGACTGGAAGCTCCAGCCACTGCACGCCAAACCACCACAGCACCCCCATGGCGAACAGACCCACCGGCCGGAACACGGGGTGCAGCTGCTCGGGCTCCAGACGCACCAGGCGGCGACGGATCGAGCTGTCGGCAACCAGCCGGGTCACGAAGGTCACCAGGTGACCGATGATCATGCCAACGACGACCACCAGAGCGAGACCGAGCCACTGCCAGTTGGCCAGGATGAAGGTTGTGGTGCGCAGGCTCGGCGGCATCCTCGATCGCAGCCATGCTCCGACGGTCAGGTCACGCGGCGCCTCGGTCACACCCTCGACCACGTCGCGCTCCTCAACCATCGCCAGCAGGGCAGGAAGAGACTCCAGAGTGTCCGTTGAGAACCTCCAACCACCATCGTCTCCCTGCGCCAGCGCCACCGGACCGGCCGAAGGATCCTGGTACCAGACGTAGCGATCACCCGGCGGCTCCTCCGGAATCGCCTCGAACCGAACGTACGCGATGCGATCGATGACGTCCTTCAGCTGGACTGCCAGCTCGGCGCCTTTCCGATCGCGCACAACGTCCGGGAGATCGCTCAGATCGAGACAACGGGCGGCGTCCTGGAGGCTCGGTTTGTCGCCCTCCTCGGCGACGAACGCCTCCAGAAAGGTGCGCATGGTCGCGCGCGGCGACTCCAAACCCTCCGGTACCGGCTGTGGCGTCGGCGTCGGCTCCGCCGCCTCTTCCTGTGGCTCTGCCGGCACGCCGCCCAACTGGGCCGGCGCCACCGTCGCCGTGAGTCCAATGATCAGCCAACACAACCAGAACGCGCGAGCACGCACCACGGCACCCCTCCTCCAGGCCACGAGACGGCCATCCAGCATGTTCTCTCCAGCACGACGTGGGACAGGATACCAGCCCCGCTGGAACGCGGGCAGGCCCTGGCGGTGCAAACAACCGGGTTCCCGAGACCTCAGACACCAGCGGAGACCGGTGGCTCAGGGTGGAACCGGACCCGCCGCAAGGACGGCCGTTCACCGGGGCTGAAGGCAAACCCGAGGAGACCAGGACCTCGGACCGTCCATCGAGCAATCCAGGCTGCTCGGGTATGATGGCGCCAGAAATGGCCATCGCGAAGAAGTACAGGCGGATCGCCGACCAGCTCAGGACCTACGAGCTCGTAGCCGAGGACGCTGACTCGGCGTTCACTGGCGAGGCGACGACGTCGACGCGCTTCCTTGGCTTTTACAGCCGCGCGGGGCTGGAAAAGGTCATCGAGGCGTACGGAATCGCGGACCATCTGCACGAGCTGGGCTTTGCACACCGCGAGATCGTGATCCACCAGCGCGATCCCTTCACCCACCGCTTCGAGCTACTGGACGGTGAAGGCGACGGCGAGCAGCACCGGCTGATCGACCTCCAGATCCACCTCCACAGAATCCGCGAGACGGACCTCGCATCGCAACACGCTGAAGGAGTCAACCCGGTACCGGTGGATGCCCTCGCCGTGGAGTGGCTCTGCTTGCAGAACCCGCGCGCCAGCTTCGACAGCTCGCGACCGCAGCTACCGGGCCAGAAGCATCCCGGACTGGGTCTGGCCTACGTCATGCACAACGTGATCTTGCTGATGGCACGCAGGATCGGCCGCGACGGCGTGCTCAACGTCCCGGAGCACTTCCACCTGGCCCCGCTGTACCACAAGGCCGGCTACAGGCACGTGTGTCTCCAACACCAGCTCGAGGTCGATGCCGCGGTGCGCGCCACCAGCAATCTGCACCTGGCGTTAGCGAGCTGGGCGGTCGAACGGGGATGTCTCCGGCTCGTCCGGCAGAACGGTTCGAGCGTGCCGTGGCACTACCAGCCGGCGGAGATGATCGCCCCTGTCTCCGCCCGTCTCGGCAAGGATCTGCGGCGCCGCGAACGACGCCTTCGACGCGCGGCGGGCGATCCGGAGCCGCCGAGAATGATCGTCGACGTCGATGCGCTCATGCGGACGCTCCGCGAGGATCCGGTCGCAGGGCTCTCAGAGGACCTGATCAGCTCAGCCCTGCAGCATCTCGATCCGGACCGCTCACCCACGGCTTGATGTCCAACACGGGTGTGCGGTCGAGCATGTCCAACCCCACAACCGAAACCGTCGCCCCTGCGATGGCCGTCACCTCCAGGACCGACAGACCAATCGGGTTCGGTCGAACGGGGGAGCAGGTGGCAAACACACCCCTGGGCTCCGACCGGTGCGGTGGCGTCTGCAGCTCGTGCTGAGCTGAGAACGGTGGACTGCGGTCGAACACGAACAGGACGATCACACGCTCCCCCACGGAGATTCCGTGAAGGCACCGCGCATACGCTGGGTCGAGCACGATCCGCCCGGCCACCTCCGAGCACGACCAGTGTCGTGGCATCGAGCCCTCGTGCGCCGTCCGAACCTCGCCGATCGCTTTCAAGACATACTCCATCGCTGTATGATGACGTCAACTGCCGACGCACGCCACCCATACCCAGACCCGGGAGGTCCGATGACGTCACCGAACCGACTGATGAGTCTCTGGAACCGCTGCCAGCGCCTGCCTCTTGGTCAGAAAGTCTTTTCCCGAGTGATCTGTTGGGCGGCTCCGTTCACGGGCACCGTACGTCCTCTGGTCACGGACCTGAAGCCCGGACGCTCCACAATCAGAATGCGTGAACGTCGCAGGGTACGGCAGCACCTCAAGTCGGTGCACGCCGGCGCTCTGTTCACCCTGGCAGAAGGCGCCAGCGGCCTGGCCATGATGTCCTGGGTTCCGGACGACGCCCGGGCGATCGTGACCTCGATGAAGATCCAATTTCACAAGAAGGGCCGTGGCTGGCTCACTGCGGTTGGTTCCTGCACGGTACCGGACCTGAAGAACGGAGCTCAGAGCGCCGACAACGACCGTGAGGTGACCGTCTCTATCCAGGTCACCGACACCGCAGGCGACCAGGTCTGCTCCGCAGAGGCGCTCTGGAAGGTCCGTACCCGTTCACACAACATGTAGTAACTCGAGCACTTCGTTCCACCACATCATGGCGCCCGCGCCTGCATCCGGTTGACTTTTTCGGCCACATTCGCTACTCTTTCGTACGCAAAGGAGTTGGGTGCGAAAGCCAGCCAGTACAGCAGCCCGGACACCGGGCCGTGTCACCTTGAGCAGCCGGTCACGCGCACCTGACAACTGTGGCTCATGACGGACACTCTCCATCACTCACTTTCAACGACGGGCCTGTTCGAACGCCACAGCTCGCGTCCATGCGCACGGTCGCCTCGGCGGTGCTCACACCGCCGGGCTCATTGACCGCGCGGGCTCGGTGACGGCCCGAGGGACTCTCCACTCAGCGAAGGGAAGCCCACATGTCTGAACACACTCACTCTGACTCCGCCCCGGTGTCGAGCATCCAGCTCGCGTACAAGGAGCGTTCCATCTGGCGCGACGTGCCGATGGAGCAGTGGCGAGACTGGCACTGGCAGATGCAAAACCGGATCACGTCAGCGTCCGAGCTGGCGGAGCTCCTGCCGCTCGGCATCGGCGATCACCGCGCCATTGACGCAGCCCTGGAGCACTTCCGGTTCGCGATCCCACCGTACTATGCGTCGCTGATCGACCCGGACGACCACGAGTGCCCGATCCGGCGGCAGGCCGTTCCGAGCGGTGATGAGACCGCACGCTCCGCGTTCGAGTTCGAGGATCCGCTGAACGAGGAAGGCGACTGCGTGGCGCCGGGGATGACCCACCGCTACCCGGACCGTGTCCTGTGGGTCGTCGTCCACGAGTGCTCGATGTTCTGCCGCCACTGCACGCGCAAGCGAAAGGTCGGCGAGGACCAGCTCATCCCTTTGTCCGACCATACGATCGACCAGGGAATCGCGTATCTGAAAGAGCACCCCGAGGTCCGCGACGTCCTGATCTCCGGCGGCGATGCGCTGCTGCTGTCTGACAACAAGATCGAGCACCTTCTGCGACGGATCAGGAGCGAGGCGCCGAGCGTCGAGATCATCCGCATCGGTTCGCGAACACCCGTCGTGATGCCGCAACGGATCACTCCCGAGCTCGTCGACATGATCCGGCGCTACCACCCCGTCTACCTCAACACCCACTTCAACGTGCCCCAGGAGTTCACACCCGAGTCAGAGGCCGCGCTCGCACGACTGGCGGACGCCGGAATTCCACTCGGCAACCAGAGCGTGCTCCTGCGTGGCGTGAATGACTGTCCCACGTTGATCAAACGGCTCGTGTACAAGCTCACTGCCAACCGCGTCCGGCCGTACTACATCTACCAGTGCGATCTGGCACACGGGCTGTCACACTTCCGAACCACCGTGGCCAAGGGCATCGAGATCATGGAAAGTCTGCGCGGGCACATCTCGGGGCTGGCCGTTCCGACGTTCGTCGTCGATGCGCCATCGGGCGGAGGAAAGATCCCGGTCATGCCGATCTACTTCGTTTCGCAGCACGAGCACAAGGTGATCCTCCGTAACTTCGAAGGGCGCATCGTGGCGTATGAGGAGCCGCGCGATTATCAGGGCATGTGTACCGAGGGTCGACCATGCCGGTACTGCCGCGAGGCGGCTCGCGCCGGGGATGAGATGGTCGGGGTTGCCGGGCTGTTCGACGAGAACCCGGAGCGGATCGCCCTGGTCCCGAACGAGGTCAGCTACTCGGGCGACGTCGCCCATACCGAGGACGAGCAGCCGCTGGCCTCAGGAGACGAGTCGTGATCGAGCTCGCCGAGTACCAGCCGGGCGAGGTCGCACACCACCTGGACGGCGACGGCTACAGCGCAGAGCTTCTGCTGTCCACCTCCAACCGTCGGATTCAGGTCACCGACTACAGCGGACCACGGCTCGGGAACCTGGCCGGACACCTGATCGAGGAGGCCAGGGCGCGGGGGTTCGGCAAGGTGTTCTTCAAGGCACGCGCCAGCGATGCCGACGCTCTGGCGGTCGGCGGCATGGAGCGCGAGGCCACCATCGAGGGTTACTACAACGGAGAGGACGCCGCTGTCATGGCGGCGTTCGTCGACGAGGAGCGACGTGTCAGGCCGCATCTCGAGGAGGAGGAGCACGATCTCGCCGCCGTCCAGGAGACCGAGGAACGTCCTCCCCGCTCTCTGCCGTCGTCCTACGCCACCCGCACCGCCAACGGCGCCGATGCAGAGCAGCTCGCCGAGCTCTACCAGGCGGTATTTGCCAGCTATCCCTACCCGATTCACGATCCGGACTATCTGCGGGCGACGATGGAGACCCACATCGTGTACCGACTGGTGTTCGACGGGAACGACGCGCTGGTGGCAGCCGCCTCCGCCGAGACCGCACCCGAGCTCGCCAACGCCGAGATGACGGACTTTGCCACCCTCCCCAGCCAGCGAGGGCTCGGGCTCGCGCAACGCCTCCTCGCCGACCTCGAAGCCGACATGGCCGAGCGGGCCATCACCAACCTGTACACGATCGCGCGCGCCCGGTCGTTCGGAATGAACCGGGTGTTCCGCTCTCAGGGGTACCGCTTCACCGGCACACTGGTCAACAACTGCCACATCTCCGGCGAGTTCGAGGACATGCACGTGTGGTGCAAGCAGATCGAGGCGGCAGCCGTGGGCTAGGGCTCGGCTCGTGAACCGGGTAGGATGCCCGGGGAGGCGTTGAGATGTCGATCGGTCAACGGTACACAGAGCTGAGGCGTCAGGTCCCGGAACACGTCACCATCGTGCTCGCAGCCAAGACCCGAGCTCCCGATGAGGTGAGAGCAGCGATCGACGTCGGCGCGAGCGACATCGGGCACAACTACGTTCAAGAGGCCGAGGCCGCTCGCGAGGCGCTCGCCGACATCGCCGACAGCGTTCGCTGGCACATGATCGGCCCGCTCCAGACCAACAAGATCAACAAGGCACTGCGTCTCTTCGACGTCATTCAGACCGTCGACTCCGTGCGACGGGCCGAAGCGATCCAACGGCGTGCAGAGAACGCCGGTCGCGACGTCGTACCAGTCTACCTGGAGATCAACATCGCCGATGAGGACGCCAAGGCAGGCCTCAGCGCTGCGGAGGCCGCCGAGTCGCTGGAGTCGGCCACGGAGTCCGTCGTCCGCTCCATCGACCAGCTCGACCGTCTGCGTATGGACGGCATCATGACCATGGGTCCGCTTCTCGACGACCCGGCGGACTACCGACCGCTGTTTCGAAGGACCCGTCAGCTGTACGAACGGCTGCAGCGGCTCGACCTGTCGCGCGCCCAGCTGACCACCCTCTCCATGGGCATGACCGACTCGTGGCGCATCGCCATCGAGGAGGGCGCCACCATGATCCGGGTCGGTACGGCCGTGTTCGGTCCGCGTGGTGGCTGAGCGAGTCGACCGCTTACCCCCTCTTCATCCGCGCTGCACGCTTGATACACTCGGCCCGCCCACTCTTCTCCCTGGAGCCCAACCGCGCTGGCTCTGAGGGAGATCAAGATGACCCGTTTCGCGATCCAACGAGCTCTCTGTGTCGTGACCGTTCTCGCCGTCAACGCCGTCCTCTGGTCTCCCCTACCGGTGGATGCACAGACATGCCTCGAGTTCGTCGGCGGCTCCATCGAACGAGCGCCATTCATGTCGGCTGTGACATACTCCGATCACCTCTTCGTGGCAGATGCCGAACGCCGGCTCCGGGTGTTTGACATCAGCGTTCCGGAGGCGCCTGAGGAGGTCGGATCCATCCGAACCTCGGGGCATCCGATCGATGTCAGCATCGATGGGAAGTACCTCGTGCTGACCGAGAACGACTTCGCAACCTACGTCTTCGACGTTTCCGACCCCGCTGCACCCGTCCAGCGGGGTCAACATGTCACGCCACCCGCCGCGCAGTCGGTCAGTGTCGTCGGCGACCGCGCCTACGTAGCGAACTTCTCCGCCGGCCTCACCATCTTGGATCTTTCGAACCCCGCTACGCCGCGCCGAATGAGCACGCTGGACACACCCGGGTTCACCTACGGCGTGGCATACACCCGAGACCACGCGATACTCGGCGATCTCACCGGCGGCCTCCGCGTCGTCGACGTCTCGCGCCCCGAAAGGCCTCGCGAGGTTGCCTTCCTACCCGAGCTGCGCCGAGCCTCTGATCTTGTCACCTCCAACGAGATCGTCTACGTCGCGGGCGGCAGCGACGGCATCTATATGGTGGATCTCACGGATCCGCGAACCCCAAAGCTCCTCGGAGCGGTCCGCACCTCGGACACGGCACAGCAGCGCCAGGTGCTCGCCGTGGACGAGGACACGCTCATGGTGGGCGACGACCACCTCTGGCTGTTCGATATCTCCGCGCCCCGACAGCCGAAGCTCGTCGACTCCTTCGAGCTCCCGGTCGAGTCGGACATCACGGGAATCGCGGTCAGCAACAACCACGTGTTTGTCACCGGCAGCGCTTCCGGCTTCCTGGTGTTCGACCGCACGGCGTGCCGGAATCCGATGCAGACACGGCGAGCGTCCGAGACTGCCGCCAGCTCAAGCCTCCACCTGGTGGAGGGTAACGCCGGCTCAGGCGCGGGGACATCGGGACCGCAGACTGCTCAGAAGTGAGCCTCCAACGCGACGGCGAGCCGGCCTCCGGGTGGCCGGGGTCTGGTCCGGCGCTGGGGCCAGCTCCGGGTCCGGGCCGTTGCGTCGTCGTTACTGTCTCACCCGCTCCCCGAAGCACGATTGGATCCCGCTCCCGTACAATACTCAGGTGCACCGCGTGCTCTGCACTCTGCTTGTGGCGTCGTGCTGCATCCTCGGCCCGACTGAAAGCTCCTGGGCCGATCTTGCTGTGTTCGTCGACGGGCGCATTCTGAAGGTCACCGATGCGGTCCTCTCCGACGACACGATTATCCTCACGCTCCCTGGAGGCGGCGAGCTGCACGTGCCCGCGACACGGCTCGATCGGGTCGTGCGCGACGAGGTCCCGCCTGCTGACGTCACTCACGAGGTGCCGACGCTCGTGTCGTGCGCGACCTCATGGGCCGCCGACCCGCTACCTGACGGGATCCCATTCCGCCAGGAGATCGAGGAGGCGGCGCGGGCCGCCGACCTGCACCCCTGGCTCCTCGCGGCGCTCGTCCAGGCCGAGAGTGGCTTCAACCATCGCGCGATCTCACGTGCCGGAGCGCGTGGTCTGACCCAGCTCATGCCGGTGGCGATCCAGGAGCATGACGTCACCGATCCGTGGGACCCACAGGAGAACCTCCGTGGCGGCGCCACCCACCTCCGCCGTCTTCTGGACCGTTTCGGGGACCTGCGGCTCGCTCTTGCTGCGTACAACGCCGGAGCGGCGACGGTCGAGCGGGCGGGAGGCGTCCCGCCCTACCGCGAGACCCGTCAGTTTATCCGGCGGATCATGAAGGTCTTCTGTCCCACCGAGGTGTGACGCTGCTCCAGCTGCACGCCCACGGCTGTGGCCGTAGGCGATCGCGCGTGAACGACGGCGGCCACACACCCCCGTCGACCCGGACGCCATCGGCAGGTCCACCGTGCAGCTCGCGACCGGCAGCACGGTGCTACACTTCCGCCACGGAGGTCGGAATGCACACGAACCGAGTTTCGATCGTTGTGGCTGTCGTTGCGCTGACCATCGTCGTGGCGACGGGCGGATGCGGCCGGGACGTTCCACCGGAGGAGATCGTGCAGTCGATGCGGATGGATCACGAGCTGGTGCCCGTGGCGTTCACGCCCATGGATCCCCCAGACGATGTTCCGTTCATCCTGGTCGATCTCGAGGTCACCAACACCGGACGCGAGCCCCTCGACAACCTGACCGTGCTCGCAACGCTGCAGAGCGTTGATGGATCGGTCAAATGGGAGGACCGAGTCACCCTCGACGTCAGTCACGTCCGCCCCGGCATCGGCGATCGCGTTTCGTTCAGGATCCCGGATCAGCAGCTCGAGGAGGGCGACCAGGTTTTGGTCCGGCTCGAGGCTCCGCTGTCGGCTGAGGAGATTCGGACACTACCGGAGTTCGAGGAAGTCACCGCTGCGCAGTGATCTCGGCCCATCATCCCGGTGCGATCGCAGCCCCATTCAGAGCGTCTCTCCGATGGCGCTGCTGCCACGGCCGAGTCAGTTGAGTGTCCCCTCTGGGAGATCCTCGATACCGAATCGATCCATCAGGACCCGGCGCATCTCCGGATACACGTGGCGATCAAACGCAGCGACTGCATCGGGCCCCATGCGGGCTGCGGACTGGCGCGCGGCATCGATCAGGCGCAGTCCTTCACACAAGCGCAGACCATCATCCGACCGGAGGATACCGATCGTGACCTCCACCATCATCCGAAACCGCGAGTGGTCGCATGACGCGACCGGACCCTTGCCCGATCGACCGCTGTCGTATCGAAACGTCATCTGTCTCCCCGGCGTGGGCAACCGCTGCGGTATAGGGGCTATTCCTCGCAGCTCGTCTGAGCCGGCGCCTGGGCTGCGCGGACTCCACTGTCAAGTCGGCGTCAACTCTTCGCGGGCGTGCGTTCCGTCGATGGTAAACTGTGTCTCCGAGGAACATGCCGCCGCTGTCTAGCGTACAGCGCTGTGGTGACTGTGAGGAAGAGGACACCATGCCGGACCAGGGTCAGGCCAAAGAAAACGTCGAATCTCAGAAGCTGGTCGAGCAGGCGATCGAGCTGACGCGCAAAGAGCAGTACGCTGGTGCGCTCGAGCTGTTTGAAGAGCACATCCCGAAGCTGACCAGCGGAACGATCCCGGACAAACGGGTCAGCGTTGTTGCTTTCTCCTTCTACGGTCTGTGTCTGGCCAAGGAGCGCCGCCGCTACGCCGAAGCGGTCGAGTACTGCAACATTTCCCTCAAGTACCACATGCTCGATCCGGAGCACCGCTACAACCTCGCAGTCGTGTTTCTCGAACGCAACGAGCGCGCCAAGGCAGTCGAGACACTGAACTCCGGGCTGCGAATACGCCCCGACGACACCAGGATCAACGATATGTTCGATCAGATCGGACGTCGCAAGCCACCAGTGCTCCCGTTCCTGCCGAGGAGCAACCCGCTCAACATCTGGCTGGGCAAGAAGCTGCGCAGCGGCAAAGAGACAAGCTGACGTTGACGTACGCCGGATCAGCGCCCGGCGACGGTCCACGCGCGGCGCCAGCGAATCCCTTTGCGAAAGGTCGTGACTGCGCACCAGCGAGCGGCCACCAAGCCCGCCCGCGGCTGTGATCTCAGCTATCATGCCAGCGATGGAAAGGCGGCTGATCCTGACACCGCCGCGGATGCTGTGGGACACCACCGTGGACGTGCTCCAACGGTGGCATTCGCCCGGCTCGTTCGAGCCAGCTCTGGTCATCGCGCCGACACGCACCACTGCGCGCCGCCTGATCGCCGCCGCAGCCGAAGGCCGCGGCGCCGTCGCAGGCCTCACTCCAGGAACCTGGCACGACCTGGCGCGGAGCTGTGCTGCGTTCGCCCGCGATGCCCTGTTTCTGCCGCCAGGAGTCGACGCGCTGGTGGTCGGACAGATCGTCGAGCACACCCCCGGGCCGTGGGGTGAGCTGGCCGCCCAGCCCGGCTTCCACCGTGCCCTCGCCGGAACGGTCCGCGACCTGGCGGATGCCGGGGTATCTCGTCTCCAGTCTCCGCCGGCGCCAGCCGAGATTGCGGAGATCTTCAACTCCTTCCAAAGTCACCTGGATGCGTACAACCTGGTCGACGATGCCCGCCTCTATCGCGCGGCGGCAGAAGGTACGCGGCACGGGCTCCCCTTCTCGAGAATCGTCGTGCACGCCATCTACGACCTCACGGGCGTCCAGGCAGCTCTGGTCGAAGCTATTGCAACGAGCAGCACCACAGACATCGTCTGGATCGCCCCCGACCCCGAGATGAACGGAGCACAGTTTGCGAGACCGCTCGTCCAGTGGCTGGAGGGGGAGCTGTCCCTGACCACCACTCGCTCCCGGTCGAGCTCGGCCGACGGTCTCGACGGCCTGTCGGCGCGCCTCGATGGCACAGCAGTCAGCGATGGACCTGTCGATGCGGATCTCACCGTCCTCGCGTGCGCTGGCCCACACGGTGAGACGAACGAGATCATCCGCTCCGTACTCGCCGCAGCAGCCGACGGCGTGCCCTGGCGAGAGATGATGGTGATCTCGCCCACACCGGAGTCGTTGCCGGAGCTCGCGCGGCGACTGGAACGGTGCAGCGTGCCGACAGCTGGGGGGACGGAGAGCTCCCTTGCCGACCACCCTTCCGGACGAGCGATTGCCACCCTTTTCGACATTGTGGACGGTCACACCGACCGACGGACCGTGATCCGGTTCCTGACCTCGGCGCCAATCCGCGCAGAGCGCCTCGGCAGTCGCGCACAGCCGTCCTGCTGGAGCGTGCTCACGCGGCTCGCCGGCTGCACAGGGGGTGACACTACCGCCTGGCGCCGATCGCTGGATGCGCGACGGGCAGAGCTCGAGCGCCGTGCACGGGTCGCCGGATCGTCCGGCGCGTCCGAGCAGACGTCCGCGCAGCGGTCACCGGACGCCCTTAACACCGAAGCACGTCAGCTCCGGCTCCTCGCCGGGATCGTTGCAGACCTGCTGGAAAACACCGAGCGCTGCGCTCGCCGCATCGAAGCTGGGTCATGGAGCGACGCGGCCGCGGCGATGATCCGTCTCATCGACAGCTGGCTGGAGCCCACGGAGACAGTCGAAGCAGTACGTGGCGCCATCAACACGCTTGCGTCCTGCGACCGGATCGGAGTCCATCCGAGACCGGGAGCGATCCGACGCCAGATCGTCGAGGTCCTCGAACGCTCGGCCGCTCCGACGGACGAATCGGCGAGCGGCGCTGGCCATCGACCGGGGGCCGCAGTGCTGCTCTGCAGCTGGCAGGGCGCCCGCGGTGCACGATCGCGTGCGGCGTGGCTCGTGGGCCTCGGCAGCGGCACCTTCCCTCCGCCAGTCCGCCAGGATCCGATCCTGCCGGACCTCCTGAGGCGTCGGATCGCGGACGCCACAGGTTGTCCAGTCCCGCTGAAGCTCCGACGGGCCGATGAGGCCGAGCTGCAGCTCCGCCTGGGAATCGCATCCGCACGCGAGCGTCTGACCCTCAGCTACGTCCGTTCCGACCCTCTCACTGGCCGGGCACAGCTGCCATCTCACGGGGTGGTGGAGTGTACTCAACACGCCGAAGGACGCCACCTCGGCTACGAGCAGCTGCACCAAAGCCGCTTCGTCCGTACGGTTCCTGATCAACCACCGACCGGGCCGTCCGATCCCGGAAGACCGGTGGTGCATCTGGCTGAGTATGACCTCGTCGCCGCGTTGAACGACCCCACAGGAGACGGCGCACACCTGGTGCTCGATCACCGCTGGCTTCGCCAGCTTCGCTGCGATCGCTCCCGCTACGCAAGCACCCTGCTGACCGCATGGGACGGCCTGGTCGACCCGACACACAGGACTGGCCCGATGTGGGTGACCACGCTCGAGGAGCTCGCCACCTGCCCGTTTCGCTACTTTCTGCGCACGGTGCTGGCATTGACTCCGGCCCCCGACCCCTCTGAGGAGCTCCAACCGGATCGCCGACAGGTGGGCACTCTCGCCCATACTGTCGTTGAAACCCTCCTGAAGCGCTGGCAAGCCGCCAAAGGCTCACTGCCTCAACAGCTCGACCCGGTGCTGATCACAGAGGTGGTCGACGAGGTCAACGCCCTCGCACGCCTGCACGCCGACACACTCGGCAGCGGTGCACGAGCCCTGTGGACAGCGGCAACGGAGGAGCTCGCTCGCCACCTGGCACTCACCATCGATCGGGAGCTGCGGACCATTGCCTCCAATTGCTGGCGACCGAAGGACTCCGAGGTCGCCCACGAGGGAACGGTCAAGCTCGCCGATGTGTCGCTCCGGCTGCGGGGACGGGCCGATCGGGTGGACGAGACGGTCGACAACGGGCTCGTCGTGACCGACTACAAGTACTCCAAAGGAGGCAATGGATCGGTCAAGCTCTGCGGAGGCCGCAGGCTGCAGCTCCCGTTCTACGCCCACCTGATGGCAAGCCGCTTCGACGCACCGTTCCAGATTGCTCGCTACGCATACCTCCGCGCAGATGCGGAGAAGCCGGAGCGAACTCTCTCCGTGGACGAGCTCCGCGAGATGGAGACGGCCCTCGCCGATCTGACGCGCGAGCTGATCACCGTAGTGCGCAGCGGCACCCTGTTCCAGTTTCCGGAGGCCGATCGCGAGCGCTGTCGCGGTTGCGACTTCAATGAGCTGTGCGGTCCGAGCGTCCGCGCGGTGTTCCGGCGCAAGCGGGACACCGACCCGAGACTGCAACGCCACGCCGACCTCGATTCGGAGTTTCCGTGAGCGACCTCCGGGACGCTCCCGCACGCACCCGCGCCATCTCGGCCCACGACGCCCACCTGGCAGTCGAGGCTGGCGCCGGCACCGGCAAGACCACCATCCTGGTCAATCGGCTCGTGGATGCAATCGCGCGCGGCACCCTCACCGTCCACCGCTTCGCCGCCATCACGTTCACCGAGCTGGCGGCAGGAGAGCTCGAGGTTCGGCTCCGGGAAGGTCTCGAGCGCGCCCTCGTCGACCCGGCCGCGTCGCGGCTGCCTGAGGAGCAGTCCGTGCTCCGTCAGCGGCTCGAGGCGGCTCTCGCCGGGATCTCGGCGGCCCGAATCTCGACGATCCATGCGTTTTGCTCACGGATTCTCCGCGAGCATCCGGTCGCAGCCGGTATCGATCCCGAGTTCACCATCGTCGCGGAGGGCTTTGCAGGCTCCTTTGCCACCGCGAGCTGGGACGAGTGGCTCCGCGCACGCCTCGACGACCCGGACTCGTGCCGCCCACTGCTGGACGTCCTCGCCATCGGCGGGTCGCTGGATGGTGTTCGCGAGATCGCCATGACCCTCCTCGATCATCCCGAGGTCCGCCCCGTCCGCGATCCCAACGAGCTGTCCATCGAGCAGATCCTACCGACCCTCCGCAGTCAGCATCGGGATCTTGTGGCAACGGCACGCTCGTCCCTGATCAGCTCCGACTGCGACGATCGGCTGATCACCGAGCTCCAAGGCATCGAGACGCTGTTCGAGGAGCTGGAGTCTCTGCCGTCGGAGGTGGCGCTCCACCGCCTGATTCAGCTCGACCGCCTCCCTGTGGACGTCCGGGGCGGTAGCCGCAAGCTCTACCGGACCGGCGCTCTCGAAGAGCTCAAAGACGCGATCAAGCAGTGGCGGCAGGAGGGCTTTCGCGACGTGCTCCGGCGCTCGACGAACGCCCGACTCGTCGAGCTGGTCGACTGGCTTGCGGGTTTCACAACCGCCCACCGGACGTCCATCCGTCGCGAGGGCCGGCTCGAGTTTCGCGACCTGCTGATCATGACACTCGAGCTCTTCCAGAACAGCCCTGCAACCTTGCGTACGGTTCGAGGTGAGCTCGACGCGGTGCTGGTGGACGAGTTCCAGGACACCGACCCGGTCCAGGCTGAGATCGTCCGTCTGCTCACCGAAGGCGACGGTCCGCCGTACCGGTTCGTGGTTGGTGATCCCAAGCAGTCGATCTACAGGTTCCGGCACGCGGACGTGGAGACCTACGCGGAGATGACATCCGAGCTGGCCCGCCGTGATCAGCTCGTGCAGATCACCACGAACTTCCGCAGCCGCCCACGCCTGCTGGCACTGCTCAACGCCGCGCTGTCGGAGCTGTTCCTCGAGCCGGCAGATGGCAACGGTGACAACGGTGTCTACCAGGCACCATGGACCGATCTCGAAGCCTCACCGTACCGCACGGACTCCGAGGGACCCGCAATCGTGCTCCTGGTCCACGATTGCGAGACACAGCACCGCCTCCGTGCGGAGGCGCTTGCGGCCGAGGCGGACGCTCTCGCGGCAGCCCTGTGCGAGGTGGTGCTCGGTGGACGTGAGATTGCCGACCGGCATGAGGACTGGCGACGGCGGCCTGCCCGCTGGTCCGACTGCGCCATCCTGCTGCCCGCCACCACTCAGTCTGAGGTGCTCGAGGACGCCCTCGAGGCTCGAGGGGTCCCGTACCTCCAGCAACGGTCCCGTTCGTACTACCGCCGACCGGAGATTGGCGAGCTCCTGCACGTTCTGTCCGCGGTCGCGGATCCTCATGATGAGACCGCGGTTGTCGCAGCGCTGCGCTCCCGGTTCATCGCCATCGACGACACAACGTTGGCCAGGCACCGCCGCGCAGGGGGCTCCTTCACCCCTGTCGGCAACGACGGAGAGACCGCGGTCAATGAAGCGATTGCCACCATCGAGCGCTGGCACGGCCTCACCTACCGTCAGCCACTGCATCTCGTCGTGGAGCAGGTTCTTGCCGACACACGTTTCGACTGCTTGCTTGCCGTCACCCCGAACGGTGGCCGTGCCGCGGAGAACGTGCGCAAGCTCGTCGCGCTCGCCCAGCAGTTCTGGACCGAGCGTGTGGGTGACCTCGCCGGCTTCGTGCGCTGGCTGAGCGAACGGTTCAGCTCTGGCGCCCAGGAGCGTGAAGCGCCCGGCGCCGACACCGCAAACCGCGTCACCGTCCTCTCGATGCATGGCGCCAAAGGTCTGCAGTGGCCGGTGGTCGCCCTCTGGGATCTCGGCCACGGTGAGTCTCCTGGGAAGCAGACTGCTCGCGTCCAACGTCCGGATCGGCTGTTCATCCGTTGTAGCCGAGACCTCATGACGCCCGGCTATGAGCACGCCGAGTCCGTCGAGCAGGCCCACCACCGTGCCGAGCGCATCCGCCTGCTGTACGTCGCCGCCACTCGCGCGGAGGAGCTACTCATCCTGCCGCTCCAACCGCAGGACGGACCGCGCCGCGGCGGTCGGCAAACCCCGTACGACCTCCTCATGGCGTCCTCCGTGCTCAGCGGATGGGCCGAGGTTGCAGCCCGAGGCGCCACAGACGAGCTGCCCGCCGGCGTCGCAGCTTGGTCCACCGGCGAGCTCCTCGAGGCCTATCCCCGAAGAGACGAGCACGATCGACCCATCGACCTCGAAGCCGTCCCCCAGTCGGCACGCGAGGCAGCGGCGCAGCGACGGGCCGACTGGCAGCGAGATCGGAGACAGCTCCTGCGCATCGCTGGGCACGCACTGGCCGTGACGCCCAGCGAGCTGCACACCGAGGACGCCATCAGCGAGGACCACACCTCCGCCGTGCGATCCAGGAGCGACGCACTCCGCTTGGGCACGGCCGTACATCGGGCGCTCGAGCTCCTGCTCCGTTCGTCGACCGATCCCGATCTCTCCACAGCCGTGGAGCAGGCGGCGGCGCGCTTCGAGCTCTTCGGAGGGTTGTTGAGCGATCTCCAGCGCCTTGTCAGCGCCGCCTGGTCCAGCGATCTTCTGGCCGAGGCGCGCTCGGCGGAACGGCGATGGGTCGAGCTGCCCCTGGTCTGGCACACCACCGTCGGGTCGCATCCGGCCCTGGCGTCCCTCGGCACCGCCGACCAACCTGTGCTCGTTGAAGGCACCGCGGACCTGGTCTACAGCAACGATGAAGGGCTGGTCGTCGTCGACTTCAAGACCGATCCCGTTCTCGGCGAAGCCGACCTCGTTCGGTTGACGAGCCGCTACGCCCCGCAGCTCGAGCTCTACCGGGCCGCCCTCAACGCCGCCGCAGATCGTACCGACACCATCGCCGTCCTGCTGTTCGTCGCCGCCGAGCCGCCCCGCGCCGTGGTCGTCTGAACCACCGTCGCTCCGATTGCAGCGGTCAGCCAACCAGCTGAACCCCGGCACGGTTGGCCGCCTCGAGGTCCGCACGCAAACGTTGCTCGACCATGTCGAGCCCGGCCTCGCCACGGGCCCGGCGCTGCTTGACGAACGCGAGTTCGACCATGGTCAGCTGCTTACGACGCGCGGCCCGGTACCCGTTCGGTGATCCACTCAGTCGAAAGACGTTCAACAGTGGCACGAGCATCCCCAGATCAGTTGTGATCTCGAGCTCCCGCGGCCCAATGAGGGTCCCGACCTCCGCCAAAAGCCCCTCGCGAACCATCTCGCGATCGCGCAGAGCCAGTGCGATGAGGACCACGAGAAACAGCAGGTCGAGACACCAGAACAGCAAGATCTTGATCACGAGACCGATCCCGCCACCGAGCCAGAAGGTCACCAGCAGGTTATGCAGGGCGTGCAGCGCCACTGCTCCCAGCCAACCAGCGACCGGCGC
>CAZEJK010000045.1:10022-28623 GCA_964512045.1 uncultured Thermoanaerobaculia bacterium | reverse complement strand
CGTGGACACGATCATGGTCGGTCGCGTGTCGGCACAGGCTCTGGCCGCAGTGGCGCTCGGTCACATCATGTACTTCTTTATCAATATTTTCGGGCTCGGAACCTTGATGGCGCTGGACCCGTTGGTGTCGCAGGCAGTCGGCAGTGGTGACGGCGCCGGTGTGCGTCGATCCGTCCAGCGGGGGCTGGTGCTCTCACTTGTGCTCAGTGTGCCGATCAGCCTTCTCCTCGTGCCAGGGGAGCTGGTTCTGGGTTTGCTCGGGCAACCGGATGATGTGATTCCGCTGGCGGCCGCGTATGTGCGGATCTCGATTCCCGGCGTCGTGCCGCTGATGGGGTTCGTGGTGTTCCGGCAGACCCTACAGGCGATGCAGCGGCTGCGTCCGGTGGTGCTGGCGATCGTCATCGCCAACCTCGCCAACGTGCTGCTCGACTGGCTGCTGGTGTTCGGCCCGGGCCCATTTCCTGCGCTGGGCGCGCTCGGATCTGCGTGGGCGAGCACGGTGTGCCGGTGGCTCATGGCGCTGTCGGTGCTGCTGGCGGCGCGACGCGAGCTGGCCCCGTACCTGCACCGGCTCGATCCGGAGGCCTTCAGGCTGCAGCCGCTGCTGCGGATGCTCCGTCTCGGTGCTCCGATCGGGCTGCAGCTGCAGCTCGAGTTCACCGCGTTCGCGGTTGTGGCACTGCTGATGGGATGGCTCGGGCCCCAGGAGATGGCAGCGCACCAGATTGCCATCAACCTGGCGTCGCTGACCTACATGGTTCCGGTCGGTGTTGCGGCGGCAGCAGCGGTTCGGGTTGGCACAGAGGTCGGTGCGGGCAACCTCGATGGCTGCCGTCGCGCGGCGAGTGCGGCGCTGCTCATCGGGGTGGCGTTCATGTCGCTGTCGGCGGTGGCGCTTCTGACGGTGCCAGAGCTTTTCGCACGGGCGTACACCGACGAGATGCAGGTGCTCCGCTTGGCGGCGCTGTTGATCCCGATCGCGGGCTTCTTTCAGGTGTTCGATGCGCTGCAGGCGGTCTCTGCGGGCGTGCTGCGAGGGCTGGGCGACACGCGCACACCCCTGGTGGTCAACATGGTGGGCTTCTGGTTCATCGGGCTGCCGGTGAGCATCGCACTCGGGTTTTCGGCAAACCTCGGTCCGCAAGGGCTCTGGTGGGGTCTCGTTGTTGGCCTCGGCGCCGTTGCGGCCTTTCTTCTCGTGCGGGTGGTCGCACGCCTGCGCCACCCGGTCGAGCGGCTTCAGCTGGACTGAGCAGAGCTGTATCGGACCGTCTGATCGATCCGCTCGCGCGCGTCCACGGCTTCCCGGATGATGCGATCCATCAGCTCGGCGACCGTGGGGGTGTCGTGCAAGAGACCGGTGACCTGGCCCATCGGGAGCACGCCGCGGACGGTGTCGCCTTCGGTGGTGCCCTTCCGGAACGCAGTGAAGCCGTTGGCCATCCGCGCCATCTGGATCGACCTCTTGGGGCCGGAGAGCAGGATGCCGAAGAACAGCTTGCCCCACGGGAACCCGAGCATCCGCGCGATCTCCCGCGAGTTCCACAGGGCAGCGAAGAAGTTCAGCGGCCGGTCGATGAGCCGCTCGGCGCCCGGCGTGCGGACGATCCGCGCTGGCAGACCGTCCACCTTCGGGGTGTAGACGGTATCGGTCACGTCGCGTTGCAGGGAGAGCTCCTTCATCGACGGGTGGACCGGGCTCTCGACCGTGTTCATGAACCGCGTGCCCATGGCGATTCCGTCGGCCCCGAGCGCGAGCGCTGCGACCAGGCTCGCGCCGCTGGAGAAGCCTCCGGCTGCGATGACCGGGATCTCCAGCTGCTCGGCCAGCGATGGCACGAGGACCAGCGAGGTGACCGCCCCGCCGTGGCCAGCGGCCTCATGTCCGGTGACGATCACGGCATCGGCGCCGTGGCGTTGCGCCGCCAGCGCATGCTTGGCCGTGGTCACCGTCGCGATCACCTTGCCACCGTAGGCGTGGACGGCATCCGCGATCCAGTCGCCCTTGCCCAGAGCGTAGTTGACCACGGGCACCTGCTCGTCGATCAGGATCTTGGCGTTGCGCTCCGCGCCCGGGAAGTAGAGCGTGACGTTGGCGGCGAACGGACGGTCCGTCAGCTCGCGGAGCTCGGCGATGGCCTTCCGCGTCTCGTTGCCCTCCATGACGCCGGTCGCCAGGATGCCCATGCCGCCAGCGTTGCACACGGCGGCCACCAGCTCGGGCAAGCTGATCCAGCTCATGCCGGAAAGGAGTATCGGGTGGCGGATGCCGAGGAGCTCCGTCAGGCGGGTCTGCACTGCGGGGTGCTCTGGCGGCAGGCCGGCGGGTGCGGTGGCCGTCGATGACATCTCACGCCTCCTCGCGACGGGTCCGGTTGGTGCCGGGCCCGCTCGATTGTAGCGCGGTTGTCGCGTTGCGGCATGGTGTCGCTGCGGTGGTACACTGACGCCACCAAGCACAGCGTGAGGTGATGCGATCACCTCCAGGGAGGAGTTCCTAATGAGCGAAAGCGGGTTCGGCACGATCGGCGTCATCGGCATCGGGACCATGGGCAACGGAATCGCGCAGGTGGCGGCCCAGAGCGGCTTCGAGACCACCGTGATGGACGTCTCTGACGAGATGCTCGAGCGGGGGATGAAGACGATCACGGTGTCGTTGGATCGGCTGGTGAAGGCGTACGCCAAGAGCGAGGGGGCCAAGGGAATCACCGCCGAGGCCAAGGATGAGGCGTTGAGCCGGCTGAAGACCACGACCGACCTCAAGGATCTGGTGTCCTGCGACCTCATTATCGAGGCGGTCCCCGAGAAGCCGGAGCTCAAGGAGCAGATCAACCGAGCGCTGGCAGACGCCGGGTACGACAAGATCCTGGTCTCGAACACCTCGGGAATCAGCATCACGCGTCTCGCGGCCGCATACGGCAAGCCAGAGCTGTACATGGGCATGCACTTCATGAACCCGGTGCCGATGCAAAAGGGCGTGGAGATCATCCGTGGCCTCGGCACCTCGGACGAGACCTACCGAGCGATCGTGGCGCTCTGCCACGATCTCGGGAAGATCGAGATTCCGGCCGAGGACAAGGCCGGGTTCGCGATCAATCGGATGTTCGTACCGTTCGTCAACGAGGCCGTGCGCGTCGTGGAGGAGGGGATCGCGAGCGTCGACGACGCCGACAAGTGCACACTCTGCCTGGGCCACAAGATGGGGCCGCTGATGACCGCCGACTTCGTCGGGCTCGACACGATGCTGTTCATCTGTCAGGTCCTCGAGGAGGAGTTCGGCAGCTTCTACAAGCCGAGCCCGCTGCTCAAGCGGCTGGTGGAGTCGGGCCAGCTCGGCGCCAAGACCGGATCGGGCTTCTACACGTGGGATGGCTACAAGCCCGCTGGCGTCAACCCGGACGTGGCGCGGTACCGTATCGGCTGAGCCGATCGCGAGGTGTGCTGCAGCGCACCGGTGGTCGGGAGCGCGTCAACGATCACTGATGAATCCGGGGGGCAGGAGCGGACCGTCGCTTCTGCCTTCTCGTTCTTGGGACGTGGGGCTCGCGGTGCTCGTGACGGACCGAGCCGCAGCGCTCGAGGTGGCGCTGTTCGCTACTCGGGCGCAGTGATCCGCCGGCATCTCTGCCCGACGTGCGGGGGCTCGCCGCGGATCAGCTCGGCGATCGCGAACTGGTCGTGGACTGCAGTAATCCGGAGTCGCCCGCTCACAGACGTTGGTGTACGGCCGAGCACATCACCGGTGGCCGGATCGACGATCGGCTCGCCGGCGGTCACCAGCTCCAGAACCTCGTCGACAACGATCCCGCGGTCGGCGCCGCCGTTGAGGTAGATCTGTGTGCCGTCCACCCGGGCGACCAGCGGCGTCCACAGCTCGCTGGCAATCCGCTCTTCGAGCCAGATGACCGCCTTGTCGATCGCTTCGCGGGTCGCTTTGCCGAGGGGTGTCTTGCGGAAGGCGCGGCCGCCGAAGCCGACGCCGTCGTACACCGTCTCGAGCTGGATCTCCTTGGCCCACGCAGTCCCCTCGAAGGTGTTGCTGTCCACCTCCCGCGACTGGACGTCGATCACCTCGACCACGATCGTCACCAGCGCGACGTACCCCTTGAAGCGGCCGTGGAGCAGCCCCCGCATGAAGTGCATGCCGCCTCCCGCAACGTGCGTGAAGTCGACCACCGTGCCCCGGATCAGGTAGCGGGCGTTCTTGAGCCGGCCGGGCTCGGCGCGGCCCTCATCCCGGAAACGCGGGTCCTGCTGGAGGTCGAGCTCGTCGAGCACGGCGTTCAGTGCGGCCCGGTCGACGACGTCCATTCTCGGAGACTCGGCAAGGCTGGCGGTGAGCTGAGCTGCCATGCCGTGCCCGAGCTCCCAACCCAACGGGAACGGGGCCCGGTTCTCGAAGCTCGCGACCGCCACTGTCGGTCGCGTGTAGACAGTGGCGGAGCGCTCCTCGCCGCCGGAGGAGGCGCAGCCGCAGAGCGCGGCCACGATCGCGACCGAGAACAGGCCGGTGGGAGCCAGTCGGCTACTCATTCGTGGCCTTCCCTTCGGTGTCGGTCGAGCAGAACGTGCGTGCCCGACGGTCCTTGATGACGCCAGGGAACTGCAGCACCCGGTTGTGCATCACCGCGTAGATACCGGGATCGAGGAGACGCGCGGCGAGGAGCGCCTCGGTCACGTTCTGCAGGGCGTCGGAGTCGCGGAACTCGTACGGGCGCATGGCGCCGGTGAAGATGACCGGGACCGGCGGCGCCGGCATCTCGCGATAGACCAGCTCACCGGTCGTCGACAGCGTGTCGGTGCCGTGGAGCACGAGGATGGCATCTGAGGTCCCGCACGCGTCGCGGATGGCGGCGAGGATCTGACGCCTGTCCTCGTCGGTGAGGTCCAGGGAGTCCTTGCCCATGACGTTGACGTGGCGCACGAACAGGTCCGGGAGTCGCAGCGTCCCGAGGATCATGTCGAGCACGGGGCGCGCGTTGCGCAGGCTCCCGTCGAACTCGTCGTAGGTCTTCTCGATGGTCCCGCCAGTCGTGAAAATGGTCAGCCGCATGCAACCCTCCGTTGATCGCGGCTCGAGCCGCAGCAGGGCTAGTGTAGCGACATGAAACGGTCCTGGCGACCACTGGCCGTCAGGTTCGTCGGCACACTGGGTTCGGAACCGTCCGGACCAGATCGCCGTTGTATCCTGGCGTGATGTTGCTGCGGCTGATCGTACTGTTCGTGACGATTCCGGTGGTGGAGCTTCTGATCCTCGTCGAGGTGGGACGCTGGGTCGGTCTGGCCGCCACGGTGGCGCTGGTCATCGGGACTGGCGTTCTCGGCGCCGCGTTGACCCGTCATCAGGGGCTGCGTGTGCTGGCGGAGCTTCGCCAGCAGATGGCCGCGGGTCAGCCTCCTGCGGCGACCATGCTGGAGGGTTTGCTCATCCTGATTGCCGGCGCGGTCCTGCTCACGCCAGGGTTGCTGACGGATGCCTGTGGGTTCGCGCTGCTCGTTCCATCGATCCGGCGCAGGGTCCGAGACCGCCTGCAGAAGGCGCTGATCGGCCGCATCCGGCCTGCTCGCCCCGACGTGATCGACGTCGACTGGCACGAGGAGAGGCCGGATGACTCGTGAACGCTGAATGCCCCGCTCACCCGAAGATCTCCAGCGACTCGAGCAGTCCGCATCTTTGAAAGCCCGAGACAGAGTTCGGAATGCCGCCCTCCCACCCACTCGCACTCGCAGGGGCGACGACGCCGCAACCCGGCCCCGGTCCTGGCTCCGGTCCCGGCCCCGATAGCCGGAACCCGGCCATCCGGTTCCCGGCGGATGCCTCGGATTCTCCAAGATGTGGGATGCTTGAGTCGCCGACGCGGCCGCGGGCCGCAACCAAGGCACTGCTCCGGAGCTGCCGGTCGCGCGGCCGCGTTGCAGTCGAGAGCTCACGTGAAAGGGGGAGGGATGACTCGCAAGCTTGGCGTACTGCTGGTGGTGCTCCTGGCAGCGGCGACCGCCGCTGCGCAGACGATGACGGTGGACGTGACGGCGCCGGACGGCACCCGTCTGGCGACAGACGTGTACCTGCCGCTGGGGACGGGACCGTGGCCCGTCCTGCTCATGCGGACCCCCTACAACAAGGATGGGATGGAGGCCACGTGCATTGCGGTGAGCCTCTCCGGGGCCGCCTGTGTGGTTCAGGACACCCGCGGCCGGTACGACTCGGGCGGCGAGGACACGGTGTTTCGCGATGGCGGTCCTGACGGCCGGGCCACGGTCGATTGGATCACCGAGCAGTGGTGGTGCAACGGGACGATCGCCGGCGCCGGTGGTTCGGCACTCGGCATCACGCAGTACACGCTGGCCCCCGGTGCGGATCCGGCGTACACGTGCGTGTACCCGGTGGTGGCGACCCCCGATCTGTACCGTCACGTGATGCTGCAGGGCGGGGCGCTGCGCGAGTCGCTGATCGTCAACTGGCTTGCTGGCCAGGGGTCGTTGCACTTTCTCGACGAGGTTCGTCAGCACAGGCTGTGGGACTCATGGTGGGAGGAGGTCGATCCCCTCGCCGACGTCCGGTCGGTGCGGACTGCCGGGCTGCACGTCGGAGGATGGTTCGATATCTTCCAGCAGGGCACCATCGACGGGCACCGGGCCTATCAGCACCTCGGAGGCCCCGGCGCCGCAGGCGAGCAGTACCTGGTGATCGGTCCGTGGACCCATGGGACCATCGGTCAGCGTCGCGTCGGCGAGCTGACGTACCCGCTGAATGCTGTAGGCGACGAGATCTTCGAACGGACCGACCGCTGGCTGGCGCACTGTCTGTTCGGTAGCGACCCGTTGGTCGAGGCGTGGGCGCCCGTGCACGTGTACCTCATGGGCGCCGTTGGTGAGGAGGGCCCCGGCAACCGGTGGCTCGACCTGGCGGACTGGCCACCGGCCTCGCGCGAGCATCTGCTGTACCTCGCTGCCTCGGGGTCGCTGGCGGGTCATACTCCGGCGGCCGGCGAGGCTGTGCTCACGATCAACCCCGAAGATCCGGTTCCGACTCTGGGCGGCGCCAACCTCCATCCGGACCTCCTGGTCGACGGGCGGCCGATGGGCGCCGGACCGTATGACCAACGTGTGATCGAGGCTCGGGACGATGTGCTCGTGTTCACGACCGAGCCGCTCGCCGAGCCTCTCACGGTGATCGGGCGGCTCTCGGTTCGTCTCTGGATCCGTCCAGACACACCCGACCTCGACGTGGCGGTGCGCCTGACCGACGTGTACCCCGACGGACGCTCCATGCTCGTGGCAGACGGGATCCAACGGGCGCGGATGCGCTGCGGCGACGATCGGGAGTGCTTCCTCGAGCCCGGTGTGCCGGTGGAGCTCGAGGTCGATCTGTGGTCGACGGCGATGGTGTTCAACGCTGGGCACCGGATCCGGATCTCCGTGTCGGGGACGAACCATCCGCGGTTCGAGGTCAACCCGAACGACGGTGGTCCGATCGATACCGGCACGCCGATCGTGGCCACCCCGTCGGTGCTCTTCGGCTCGGCGACGCCGTCAGCCCTCGTGCTTCCGGTTCCGGTGACTCCCCGCTCGGTGCAGGGAAGAGCTTCTGCTGCTCGACCGTAGCGGCCGAGCTGTCTGCCCTAGCGGACGGCCGCAGAGGCGTCTGAGGCCGCGGTGATCGGCACCACGGTAGTGCGTACTGACGCCTGTGGCTCGAGGAGGTACTGGGAGACCCACCACTCCTGGCCACCGTTGAAGGCGAAGAGCTCTGAGCAGCCGAGAAAGAACAGGCGCCAGCGGTGGAACCAGCGTTCGGCGTCGTCGCCGTACGTGGCCTCGAGGATCGGACGCAGCGAGGAGCGGTGACGATCGAGGTTGTCCAACCACGCCTCGAGGGTCGTGCTGTACTGCACGCCGTTGAGACGCCAGTGATCCGATACCGCCAGGTGGTGTGGGAAGTGGTACGGCAGGTCGTCGGACGGCATCATCCCGCCGGTGAAGAAGTGGCGCGCCATCCAGTCGTTGCGACCGGTGGTGACGTACGGATAGGCCAGGTCCCTGTGGCAGAAGACGTGTTGGAAGAAGCGGCCGTCAGGTTGCAGCCAGGCTGCGATCCGGCCGTAGAGAAGCTCCCAGTTTCGCATGTGCTCGAACATCTCCAAGGAGACGATCCGATCGTAGCGTCGGTCCGGTGCGAACGAGTTCATGTCGGCGGTGACGACCTCGAGGTTGTCGAGCCCGGCGCGCAGAGCACGGTCGCGGATGAGCACTGCCTGGGTGCTCGAGTTCGAGACCGCGGTGACGCGGCAGGCGCGAAAGTGCTCGGCGATCCAGAGGGAGAGGGAGCCCCAACCGCACCCGAGGTCCAGAACGGTCATGCCGTCAGCAATGCCGGCACGGTCACAGGCCTGCTGCAGTGAGCGCTCCTCAGCTGTGGCGAGGTCGTGGACATCATCGGGCCAGTAGCAGCAGCTGTACTTCAGACGCGGTCCGAGAACGACCTCGAAGAAGCTCGCGGGGACCTCGTAGTGCTGCTCGTTGGCGCGCTCGGGAACGATCGCGATCGGGCTCGAACGCAGCTCGTTGACGAACCGACGGTGCGCAGCACGCTGCTGCTCGCAGTCGTGCGTGGGCTCCGAGGCGAGGCGGGAGCGCAGGATGCGGCGGATCCCGATGCGGATGAGCGGATCGGGGAGCCGCCCCTTCTCGGCGAGCTCGATGGCAAGGGTCATCGTGAACCTCCGTCGATGTATGGGCCTTTGGAGAGCTGGCTCTTCCCGGGTCTCGCCAGCTCGAGCTGGAGGGTCGCGAGCTTTCCTGAGGCAAACAGCCCCTCGCAGGTCGCCAGGTACAGCTCCCACATGCGGATGAACCGGTCGTCGAAGCCCATCCGGAGGACGCTATCCAGGCGCGTCAGAAAGGTCTGACGCCAGCGGCGGAGCGTCTCCGCATAGTGGCGGCCGACGTCGTGTACGCTGCGGACTCCGAGCGCGGTGTGCCGGCTGGTTGCGTTCACCATCGCCTGCAGAGACGGCAGGTGCCCACCAGGGAAGATGTACTTTCGGATCCAGTCGCTGGAGCGGCGGTACTGATCGTAGCCCTGATCGGGGAAGGTGATCACCTGCACGGCGGCACGACCGCTCGGGTCGAGCACGCGATCGAGCGTGGCAAAGAACTGCGGGAGATACTCGTGGCCGACGGCCTCGAGCATCTCGATCGAGACGACAGCGTCGAAGGGACCCTGGATCGTACGGTAGTCCTGAATGCGGATCTCCACGCGGTCGCCAAGGCCGGCGCGGTCGACGCGTTGCCTGGCGTGCTCCGCCTGCTCAGAGGACAGTGTCAGGCCGGTGACATGGCAGTCGAGCTCCGAGGCGGCCCAGGTGGCGAACCCGCCCCACCCACAGCCGATCTCGAGGACGCGGTGACCTGGCTGGATCCCTGCGAGCTCCGCGAGCCGACGGTACTTGTTGATCTGTGCCTGCTCGAGCGTATCGTCGGGCGTGACGAACAGGGCGCTGGAGTAGGTCATCGTCGGGTCGAGGAAGGTGGCGAACAGCTCGTTGGAGAGGTCGTAGTGCGCGCGAATGTTGCGCCGAGCGTTGCTGCGACTGTTGCGTCGCAGACGGTGGCGGAGGGCCTCGACGAGGCTCGACACCAGAGTCAACGGAGAGGACGGGGTCAGCACGTGCTCGTTGGCGACCATCAGTCGCGTCAACGCCACCAGGTCCGGGCTGTCCCAAGCCCGCTCCATGTACGCCTCGCCGGCGCCGATCTCTCCGTCGGTCAGCATCGCGGTGAAGAACGATGGGTGGTGGATCTCGAGCCGAGCGGCCGGCTCGGATCCAGGAGTGCCGATCTCGATCTCCACTCCGTCGTCACAGCGAATCGTGAGGTGCCCGGTGTCGATCCGGGCAAGCCGATCGACGACGATCTGGCGGGCGAGACGCTGGAACATGGTCGACCGTCGTTCGGAGAGGTCGTGGGTGATCGTGGGGGCGCTGTCAGCCATGGCGGGTCCTCCATGCGGCAGACGGGGGCTCGGGCTTGCGGTAGAACGGTGCGCGTTTCCACCATAGCCGCAACGCCTGCCAGTGGATCATCGTGATGGTGTGCAAGGTGACGTGCGGGTTCCGGACAACCATGGCCAGCAGCGAGCCGGTCGTCAGTGGTCGTCGCTGCATGGTCAGGGTGGCATCGAATGCCTTGGCGCCGTCCCGATGGAGCTCGATATGGGTGGCGAGGCGCTCACCGGGTGGCGTCACGTGGAACTGGTAATGGCCTGCAAGCGGTTGGAACGGTGAGACGTGAAACCGCTTGTCGGCGACGTGATGGACAGGTCGTGTGCCGGGAGCGCTGTGCCCCTCGAGACGGTAGCAGTACGCCTCGCCGAAGGTGTTGTGGACCTCGGCGATGACGGTGCGGAGCCCTCCGTCGCGCTCGTAGCAGTAGTAGAAGCTGACCGGGTTGAACACGTAACCGAGCTGACGCAGGTTCGTGAGGAGCAGCACCGGACCTTCCGGTAGCTGCTCGCGGTGCTCCGCGTCGAGCCAGCGGGCGAGCTTGGCGCGGACCGGGCCGTCCCCGGGCCCGAGGTGGTCCGTGTCGCGGAAGCTGAACAGGTTCCAGCGGTTGTGGGAGAGGATCGGGATCCGACTGCTGAGCTCATCGATCTCATCCAGGTCCACCAGAACGGACCAGACCCGGTACGAGAACTCGTGACGTGGACCGGCGTCCCGCCTGTGGCGCACGCGGCCCGTGTACAGGGCAGAGCTCGGCGGCGGCGTCAAAACGTGACCCCCAGGTCTTCCGCGACCCGGATCGCGGAGACCAGTCCGTCTTCGTGGAAGCCGTAGCGGAAGTAGGCGCCGCAGAAGTGGGTCCGGTTGGTCCCGTTGAGCCTGGGCAGCTCGCTCTGAGTGGCGACGCTTTCGGTCGTGTACACCGGGTGGAAGTAGGTCATCTGGCGCACCACGCTGTCTGCGGCAGGCGGTCGCTTCGGGTTGAGGGTGACGATGTAGTCGGTGTCGGTGGGCGGGCGCTGGAGCCGGTTCAGGTGGTAGCTGACCGAGACCTCGGTGTCGTCGGCGTCTGGGCTGTCGAGCAGGTAGTTCCACGAGGCCCATGCGCGCCGTCGACGTGGCATCAGCGACGTGTCGGTGTGCAACCAGGTCTCGTTGCGGGAGTACTGCCAGGCGCCGAGCAGGTCGCGTTCGAGATCGCTGGGATCGGCGAGCATGCCGAGGGCCTGGTCAGCGTGGGCTGCGATCACCACGTGGTCGAAGGTCTCGCTGGAGCCATCGGCGAGCTCGATCCGGACGTCCGCAGCCGAACGGCGCACCTGCGTGACGCCGACGCCCACATGGACCCGGTCCTCGAGCGGCGCGACCATGCGCTCGACGTAGCGTCGGCTACCCCCGGTCACGGTCCGCCACTGGGGTTGACCCTTGAGTCGCAGGAGGCCGTGGTTGTCGAGGAAGTGGAGGAGTGCGTCGCGCGGGAACGAGCGCACGGTCTGGGTTCCGGACGACCAGATAGCCGCAACCATCGGTTGCAGATACAGCCGCGCCAGCCGATCGCCGAACCCGCCATGCTCCAGAAACTGCTCCACGGTGCATGTGGGATCACGGTCCGTGGCGAGCAGGGACCGGCCGCGGCGACCAAATCGAGCAATGTCAGCGAGGAGACGCCAGTGGTCGAGGCGTACGAGGTTCGAGCCCTGCGCGAAGAAGCCGCGAAGCCCGTGGCTCGCGTACTCCACATCTGGGTCGGCGCACGATACCGCGAACGACATTTCACTGTCTTGAGTCGCGACGTCGAGCTCGGCGAACAGTCGCGTCAGGTTCGGGTAGGTGGCTTCGTTGTACACCAGGAAGCCGGTATCCAGAGGGATCTCGGTGCCGTTCTCGTTGTGGACGACGGTGTGGCTGTGTCCACCGAGCCGTTGTCGGCGCTCGAAAAGGTGCACATCGTGCTTTCGGTCGAGCAGCCAGGCCGCCGCGAGCCCCGAGATGCCACTGCCGATGACTGCAACTCGCATATCTCCTCCGTCCCAGGTGAGAACGCCAGGGTTTCTTACAAAATTCTAAGTTATCTCTCGAAAATTATGAAGATGCCTTCGCCTCGGTCAGTGCCACGGCGCCGGGCTCGATCATCGCGCCGTCGGGGAGGTACTCCAGGCAGTGTGCCATCCAGCCGGTCTGGATCGCCAGGCAGAACGGAATCGGGAAGGTGCTCGGCGCCAGCCCCATCGGGTGGTAGACCAGGCCGGTGATCGAGTCGACGTTGGCGAAGATACCCCGGGGGCCGAGGGCCTCTTCGATCGTCTCGCGGACTGCACGGTACGTGGCCCAGCGGGCGCTAGCGCCGTGCTCGGCAAGAAGCCGCTCGGCGTACGGTTCGAGGACCTGGACCCGTGGATCGGGGCACTTGTACACCCGGTGACCGAAGCCAGGGAAGCGCATCTTGCGTGCGAGGGCGTTGCGAGCCCACCGCCGTCCGGCTTCGGGAGACTCCAGGCGATCGAGCATCTCGAACGCCAGCTGGTTCGCCCCTCCGTGACGCGCCCCGGACAGGGCGCCCACTCCGGCGAGCACCGCGCTGCCGAGATCGGCGCCAGTGGAGGCGACCACCAGCGAGGCGAGGGCCGCAGCGTGGAGGCCATGCTCGGCCTGGACGATGAGGCTCACGTCGAACGCCCGCTCCTCTGCCGCCGTTGGCCGCCGCCCGAGCGCCTGGAAGAGGAAGCTGCCCGCGAAGCTGAGATCGGAGTCCGGAGGAACGGGGCGCTTGCCGCCGAGATGGCGGATCGCCGCGGCCGCCAGGACGGCCGTCCACGAGAGGATCCGTGCGGGCCGTCGCCACTGTGCGTCGAGGCTGGTGTCCTCTGCCTCTGGGATGTGGCAGGCGGCCACCGACAGCATCGTCCGATACTGTGCCAGCGGATGGGCGTTGACCGGGACACGGTTGACAGCGGACACGGCCGGTTCGGGCGGATGACGCCAGCGGATCAGCTCCGTGCGCCACGCTGCGAGCTGGCGCATGTTCGGAAGCGCGCCGTGCAGGATCAGGTAGCTGACCTCCTCGAACGTGCAGTGCTGGGCCAGCTCCTCGACGGGGTACCCGCGGTAGATCAGCCGACCGGCCGTCCCATCGATGGTGGAGATGGATGTGCTGCCCGCCACAAGGCCTTCGAGCCCCTGGCCGTACCGCTGGGGTGACTCGGGAGGTGCGCCGATCATCGCTCCTCCAGAGGCGTCACCGGCCGCTGGTCGGGACCGATGTACCGTGAGATCGGGCGGAACAGCCGGATGGTCTCGAGCGCCTCGCGGACTCGAGCCACCAGGCCGGCCATCCTGCCCACCATGAGCAAGGATGGAACCATCGGGGGATCTGCGCCGAGCATATGCAGCACCAGCGCCGTATAGAAGTTCACATTGATGTAGATCGACTTGCTGGCGAGACGTCGGCTCGCCTCGTTCTCCACGGTCCTCGCGATCTCGAAGAGCTCTTCGCGGCCGGTGGCCCTGGCGAGCAGCGCTGCACATTTTCGCAGCGGAACCGCTCGGGGGTCGGGCATCCGGTAGAGCCGGTGGCCGAAGCCTGCGATACGCACTCCCGACCGGACTGCCGTGTCCACCCAGGTGCGTGCCGCCTCAACGCTCTCCAGGCTGGTCAGCTGATGGAGGACCGTCTCGCCGGCACCTCCCAGCCGTGGCCCGCACAGGGCGGACAGGCCGGCGACGAGGTTGGTGTAGGGGTCGGCCAGACAGCTTGCCACAACCATCGACGTGAAGGTGGGGCCGTCGAGACCGTGATCGGCCATCACGGTCCAGAGCAGGTCCAACGCCTCGCTCTCCTCGATGCTGGGGGTGCGTCCGCCCAGCGCAGTCAGAGTGTCGGTGGCGAGGCCGACCGGTTCGCCGAGGCTGTCTGAGGTCGGGGTCGGAGCTCCTCGTCGGTAGCGGGCCACCTCGGCGACCACAGCAGCCATCTGCGAGAAGATCCGGAGGTCGCGCCAGTGGCGGTCACCGGTGAGATCGTCGTCCACGGTCATCTGGTGGCACCCGAGCGCGGACATGGCAGCGCGGACGATGCGCGTCGGGTGCACGGAGACAGGCGTGTCTCGGATCAGGCGGATCACGTCGTCGGGCAGCCGACGTGCGGAGTGGACCTCGTTGAGCGTCTGTGTGAACCGCCTGGAGTCCTCCCGGGCCTCCCGGCCCGTGATCAGGAGGTGGACGACCTCCTCGAACGTGTGTGTACCGGCGAGCCGCTCGACCGGTACCCCGCGGTAGTGGAGGAGCCCGCTGGCCGGGTCGAGCCAGGCAACCCTGGTCGTGGCTGCGATCACGCCCTCGAGCCCCGGACCGACCTCGGTGTGGACCGGCCACTCCACAGTCGGGAGCTGCCACGAGAATGCGGGCGAGCGGGTCGCGATCGGTCGCTCGGGCGCCATCGTCACATTCTTCCGGGTTACTCGAGATCGTCCAGAACGGACGAGTCGAATGGCTCGTCTCGCGAGTGGAAGCGACTGACCGCAGTGCTCTCGCGGACCTTGATCAGGCCGCGACGGAGCAGATTGTGCAAGATGACGCGGTTGTGGAGCGTCGGCCCGGGAAGCTGGGCGAGCACCTCCTCGACGGCGTAGAAGCCGTTGATTCGGGAGAGCACGAAACCCTCGGCCGGGGCACAGTTGAGGTTGACGAGCTCATCCAGCCGTGCAGCGGGCTCGAGGATGACGGTGGCGCCGAGCGGAGACCCATCCAGCACCTCAGCGATTCTCTCCTCCAGAGATCTGGCTGCGTCGATCGCTTCCGGGAACTCGCCATACTTGTCGCCGAGGGAGGTCAGGAGATGCAGCGCGTCCAGTAGACGTCCCCGCGACACCCGATCCTCGATCTCCAGCAGCGACTCCTGCCAGGGAGGCAAGCTCTTGCCGGGTGTCGCGAGGCCGCTCCGCTCCTCGTCAGGCGGGTAGATGGCCATGTAACCTTCCCGCACTGCCTGGTACACGAAGGCGAGGACATCGAACTCCGGTACGCGACAGGCCAGTGACAGCTCCTCGATGCTGCGCTTGCCATCGATCTTTGCCAGGATTGACCGCTCGACCGGGTTGAGCTGGGAGGCATCCGGCTCGGCCACGATGGCCGGGATGTGGAGTGCGTCCGGGACGATATCGGACATCCGCTGGCGCTCGTCGCGCTGTCGGAACCCCTCGAACAGGAAGTGCTGAATGTGTAGCTGGACCTCCTGGAACTCCCGCTGTGGCAGCTCGTTATCGAGGAAACGGAAGTTGCCTTCGTCCCACAGTATCAGGTCGTAGATCGTCTCCTCGCTCTTCAGCCGGAGCACGAAGTCGAGCTCCTCGCGGGTCAGCCGGCCGAGCAGGACCATCAGCTCGCCGAGCATGACCTGAAAATGGTCCTGCATCTCGACGATGTAGCGGAGGTCCTCCTCGAGAAGATATCCCCATCCGACCAGATAGTAGCCGAGCATCTCGCGCGGGTTGTCGGAGGCGACAGCGATCAGGTAGCCGCGTCGGAAGTAGATCTTCTTGGTGTACGTGGCGCCATCGATCACCAGCGTTCCGGTCTTGTGGGCCGAAGCAACCCACTGCACCAGATCGGCAAACGGCATCGTCGACAGGTTGCCGGTGATGCTCACCCGCTCGTCTCCTCCATGCCTGTGCTCGGGCTTGTCACGGGTCTCCCTCCGGTGAGATCCTCAGATGGTTGGCGGGCGGCCTCGCTCGACATCCCATGTGTCAGGCAGAGAGTGCCGCGCCGGCTCCCCTGCACTATACCAATCCCCGTGGGAAGGTTGCTGCCCAGCTCGAGAGCGTGGTGGGTGCTTGGTTGGGCCAGGCGTCGGCGGCGTCGCGACCGGCCCTGAGGTACACTCCAGTCAGGAGGTGCGAGCTGAGCGACACACGGCGTCTGACGATCCTCGATCTGATCAATACGGAGTTCACGGTGATCTCCGGCCGGCCGATACCGCTGGGTGTCACCATGACGAGAAGCGGCCTGAACTTCGCGGTTTTCTCGCGCAACGCCAGCGCGGCGTCGCTGGTGCTGTATGCGCCGCGACAGCATGCTCCTGTGTTGGAGCTGGCGCTGGATCCCGAGGTGAACCGTACGGGCGACGTCTGGCACATCGCCATCGATGGCCTCGACGTGGGCGTGCGGTACGGCTGGAGGATGGACCGGGGCCCGATCGCGCGGGATCGTTTCCACCGGTTCGATTCCGAGACCGTCCTTGTCGATCCCTATTCCCGGGCATTGACCGGCGGAAGCCGCTGGGGAGAACACCACCAGCGTGAGGGTGACGAGGATGCCGAAGGGGGCGCCCGCAGGTCGCTGTTCGTCGGCAACGGGTTCGACTGGGAGCACGTCCGCCGACCGAAGATACCGCTCGAGGACAAGATCATCTACGAGACGCATGTCCGTGGACTGACCGTCCACCCTTCGTCCGGCTCTCGGGCCCCTGGGAGCTATCGCGGGTTCGTCGAGAAGATCCCATACCTCAAGGATCTCGGCGTGACCACCGTCGAGCTACTGCCGGTCTATGAGTTCAACGAGAACGAGATCAGTCGCTCAAACCCATTGACCGGAGAGCCGTTGCGCAACTACTGGGGGTACAGCCCCATCGGGTTCTTCGCGCCGAAGGCTGCGTACGCTTCGGGCGGGTTCGACGGCGGCCAGGTGGCGGAGCTCATGGAGATGGTGCGCGAGCTCCACCGGGCCGGGATCGAGGTGATCCTGGATGTCGTGTTCAACCACACCGGCGAGGGCGACGGGTTCGGAAACGGGGACGTGTACTCGCTGCGAGGGCTCGACAACTCCGTGTACTACATGCTCGATCCGAAGACCGGCGAGGACCGGAACTACACGGGTTGTGGGAACACGTTGAACTGCAACCACCCGGTGGTCCGTGATCTCATCCTGGATGCCCTGCGCTACTGGGTGGCCGAGATGAAGGTCGACGGCTTCCGGTTCGATCTGGCGTCGGTTCTGGGGCGTGGGACCGATGGCGAGGTGCTCGCGAACCCACCCTTGCTCGAGCGCATCGCGAACGATCCGGTGCTGGCGGATGTCACCTTGATCGCCGAGGCGTGGGACGCGGCGGGTCTGTACCAGGTGGGACGGTTCCCATCCTGGGGACGTTGGGCCGAGTGGAACGGACGCTACCGCGACGAGGTGCGGCGGTTCCTCCGCGGGGAGCCGGGCTGGACGGGGGCGCTGGCAACGCGCCTGGCGGGAAGCGCCGATCTGTACGAGACCTCCGGGCGCGACCCCTGCCACTCGATCAACTACGTGACCTGCCACGACGGCTTCACCTTGGCCGACCTGGTGGCGTACGACCGCAAGCACAACATCGCCAACGGTGAGGACAACCGCGACGGGATGTCCGAGAACCTGAGCTGGAACTGCGGCGTCGAGGGACCGACCACGGATCCCGAGATCCTCGAGCTTCGCCGTCGTCAGGTGCGGAACTTCGTGACGATCCTCCTGGTGTCGCAGGGCACGCCGATGCTCCTCGGCGGCGATGAGCTGGGTCGTTCGCAGGGCGGCAACAACAACGCGTACTGCCAGGACAACGAGACGTCGTGGTATGACTGGAACGGGCTCGAGACGCACGCCGATCTGCACCGGTTCGTGAGGACTCTGATTGCCTTCCGCAAGGCGCACCCGGTGCTCCGACGGAGGACGTTCCTGACCGGCCGGGGCACGCTCGAGCACCCGATCCCCGATGTCCGCTGGCACGGTCAGCGACTCAACCATCCCGATTGGGGCCGGCGTTCGCGCATGCTTGCGATGCACCTGGCCGGGGCTCACGCCCCGGAGCCGGACGCCGACGTGTACGTGGCGATCAACGGATCCGATGCCACCCGCCTGTTCGAGCTCCCTCCACCACCGACAGGATGCGAGTGGATGCGAGTCGTCGATACCGCCAGGGGCTCGCCAGAGGACGCGTTCGTAGCGGGCTCGGAGCCGACCGTGGACGATGCCAGCCTGCTCAGAGTCGAGCACCACTCGTGTGTCGTGCTCTGTAGCCGGGTGCGCTGAGGGTGTGATGGAACCGGAGACGAACGATGAGGTTCGCGTCCTGTGTCGGAGCGATGGTGCGCGGGATCAGACCGTGATGGCGCTCGAGATCGAGGGCCGGCACCACCCTGTCGCTTCGGTGGAGAGTGACCGGTACTCGGGCGCAGCGGCAGGCGGCTGTCCGGTGACCCGGGAGGTGATCGTGCGCCTCGACGACGGGCGGCGGTACCGGTTGCGGCGGGTCGTTCCGGACGGGGAGTGGGCTGCGGAGCGAGCTGTGAGGTGAAGGCCGTCTGTCTCAGCCGACCCTGAAGGACGACGGTACCTCTTCGAGCGTGACATCCCGGGCCAACGACGCCGCCGCGAGCACGGCTTGACCGTAGGCGAGGCCGCCGTCACCGGGCGGAACCCTCCACGGCAGCAGGGCCGTGAGACCGGCGGCATGGAGCCGCTGCGTGATCTGTGAGCGCAGGAGACGGTTGACGAGGCATCCGCCGCCGAAGGCGACCTCCCGGACTCCGAGCTCTGACGCGACCCGGGCGGTATGGCGAGCGACGAGATCGGCGAGC
>CAZEJK010000045.1:0-10012 GCA_964512045.1 uncultured Thermoanaerobaculia bacterium | reverse complement strand
AAGGCGAGAAGTCTCCACGAGCTGCCGTTTCCTCGAGCGACGAGATCGGCGAGCGTGGTGTGGACTCCGGCCGCGACGCGCGCGACGTCTTCGCCATCGATCAGACGGCGGGCGGCGGCCGTGAGCAGCGCCGGGCCCGGAACGCGGTGCCCGATCTTGACATCGGTCCACGGTTCGACCCGACCGGCCGCGGTCGCGGCAGCGCTCTCCAACCGGACTGCGGCCTCACCTTCCCAACGGTTGACAGCGCACAGCCCGAGCAGCGCTGCCGCTGCCTCGAGAAGTCGACCAGCGCCCGATGCCGCCATCCAGGTCTCGGGCGAGTGGGCGAGCCGTGCCACCTGGTCGAGGGTCGTCGGATCGACCTGCTCTGCAAGGGGCGTCCGTCCGATCAGCTCCCCGCCACCCGCGCTGACCAGCGCAGCCACCGCCACGCGCCACGGCTCCCGAACGGCCAGCTCGCCACCGACCAGCGGTACCGGCTCCAGGGAGGCCATCCGCGACCAGCGCAGCGAGCCGTCGAGGGTGAGCCACTCGCCGCCCCATGGCGCTCCGTCGCTGCCGAGACCGGTGCCATCGAGCGCGACAGCGAGCGCCCGGTCGGCGCCAGCCGGGAACCGGCCGTGCTCACCGAGGACCGCGGCGGCGTGGGCGAGGTGGTGCTGGACCTCCATGAGCCGGCCGTCGCGCTCGCGCGCGAGGCGCTCACCGAGCCATCGACTGGGGTAGTCCGGGTGATGGTCGACGACGATGACATCCGGGATGATCGCGAGGAACTCCTCGAGACCCCGCACGACCTCCTCCAGGAACTGGCGGGCAGGCTCGGTGTCGAGGTCGCCGACGTGCTGCGAGCAGAACGCCTGATCGCCCGTCGCGACGCATGCCGTGACCTGCAGGTGCGCGCCGAGCGCAACGAGCGGCGATGGCGATGCAACCGGCAGGGTCTCCGGCTCCGGAACCCAGCCGCGGGAGCGCCGGACCATGACAGCTCCTCCGGGAACGGAACGGACGACGGAGTCGTCGATCCTGCGAACCACCTCGCGGTCGTGGACGAGGAGGGTGTCGGCGATGCCGGCGAGGCGGGTGTGGGCCTCTTCCGGGGTTCTGCAGATCGGCTCGTCGGTGCTGTTGCCGGAGGTCATGACGAGGCTCTTAAAGGGAGCATTGCGGAGCAGCTCCACGTGCAGCGGCGTGGTCGCCACCAGCACGCCAACGTCTTCGATGCCCGGTGCCACCGTCTCGGCGACGGCAGCCGACCGGCGCTGCGGCGCCAGCACGATCGGTCCGCGTGCCGAGGTGAGCATGGCGCGATCGTGGGTACCGAGGTGCACCAGCTGCTCCGCAGCCGGAAGATCGGCGACCATCACCGCGAACGGTTTCGACGGTCGGTCCTTGCGGTTTCGGAGCCGTTGGACCACCTCGGTATCGTCGGCCCGGCATGCCAGCTGGAAGCCGCCGAGCCCCTGCACGGCGACGATCTGCCCAGCAGCCAGCGCGGAGCGAGCCTCTGCGATGGCCTCGGCTCCGGTGGCGATTGCCACGCCGTCCACGGCAAGAAGCTGCAATGTCGGTCCGCACGCCGGGCAGCACACCGGCTCGGCGTGAAACCGGCGGTCCGCCGGGTTTGTGTACTCTCCTTCGCACTCGGGGCAGAGCGTGAACGGAGCCATGGAGGTCGTGGCGCGATCGTACGGGAGCGAGCGGACGATCGAGAACCGTGGTCCACAGTTCGTGCAGGTGGTGAACGGGTAGCGCGCGCGGCGGTCCGAAGGATCGTCCATGTCCGCGAGACAGTCCGCGCACACCGTGGCGTCCGGAGGCACGAGCGCTCGTTGACGAGGCCCGGCTTCGGAGGAGATGACCTCGAACCGGGTGGAGCCGGCGGGCTCGACACTGCGGGTGAAGATGCCATCGAGGCGCGCGAGCGGCGGCAGGGCGTTCTCGAGGGTGGGGACGAACTGGTTGACGGCGCCCTCGGGACCTTCGACCTCGATCACGACGCCGTCCGGTCCGTTGTACACCCATCCGGTGAGGTCGAGAGCGCGTGCGACACGGTAGACGGCTGGCCGGAACCCCACGCCCTGGACGGCGCCGTGGCACTCGATACGGAGTCGAACGGGGGCAGTCACGGTCGCTTCGCGGCGAGCCGTTCCTCGAGGTACCGGCACCAGTCGTCGACACCTTCGCCAGTCGTTGCCGAGGTCGTGAAGAGCGTCCCCTTCGGGTTGAGGGTTCGTACCTGCTCGCGGACGGCCTCGAGATCGAACGTCAGGTGTGGCAGTAGATCGATCTTGGTGATCACGCTGCACTGGGCGCGCGCAAAGATGGCCGGGTACTTGAACGGCTTGTCATCGCCTTCGGTGATGGAGAGCAGGGCGACCTTGAAGTCCTCACCGAGATCGTAGGAGGTGGGGCAGATCAGGTTGCCGACGTTCTCGATGAACAGCAGGTCCGTGTGGCCGAAGGCTGCGGTCTCGAGCCCGGAGCTGATCTGCCGGGCATCGAGGTGGCAGGCGCCGGAGGTGAGGATCTGGTGGGCCGGTACGCCCAGGGCGCGGATACGCTCGGCGTCACGCTCGGTCTCCACGTCGCCCTCGAGGACTGCGCACGACAGGCGATCGCGCAGACGGCTGATCGTGGCCTCGAGGAGCGTCGTCTTCCCGG
Organism: uncultured Thermoanaerobaculia bacterium; assembly: GCA_964512045.1. Lineage (GTDB taxonomy): Bacteria > Acidobacteriota > Thermoanaerobaculia > Thermoanaerobaculales > Sulfomarinibacteraceae > CAZEJK01. The sequence continues at coordinate 7,348 of CAZEJK010000045.1, read as the reverse complement.
AGCCCGGCGAGGAGATCAGGTTGATAACCAGCGTCTTCGAGCGGCGGAACCTGGTGCGGAGCTCGGCCGCGCGCCGGTCGTTGGCGCCCAAGACCTTACGTCTGATGTTGACAGTGGACGGCATCGAGGCCTCCTTGCTCCGTCACTCGCAGTCGCCATTCGGCGAGTCTTGGCTCTCTCTGGGCTGGAAGCTGAGCTGCACGATATCGAGCTCATCGCCGCCGGCGACATCGAGAAACCCCTGACAGTGGGGGCAGAGGCGGAGCCAGCCGATCCCTTCCCCGGCGACCTCACCGCACGAGGGACAGCTCTGTCGTGCCGGGCACCAGCGGATCTCCAACGTGACATCGGCGTCCTCGGTGTCGGCGACGATCGCCTCCCAGGCAAACACCAGCAGATCGGGCTCGACAGCCGACAGCTCACCCACCGCCACGGTGACCGACTCCAGCCGGCCCCCGCCGCGACGGGCCACCTCCTCGTGACACGTCTCCCACAGGCTCGTGGCGATGCTCATCTCGTGCACCCGACGAAGGTAGCCGGACTGGTCGTTCCAGACAAGGGTGGGGATGGGTCGCTAGCCGCGGCCGCCGCCTCCTCCTCCGCCTCCTCCGTGTCGCGGCGGTTGCTGCTGTGAGCGACCTCCGGGCATGCCGGGAGCGGTCCCGCCAGGACCCTCGGACCACGAGCGGGAGCGGTCGTCGGTGGCGCCCGGGCGCCTCCCGTTGTCCCATTGCTGCGGTGAGATCCCGTGGTTGGTCGGTTCGCCGACGGGCGTGCCGCGTTCGATCCGGATCTTCTGGCCGGCGGTCACCTGAACCGGTTCGCCGAGACGCTCCAGGTCGACGGTCTCCACGGTGCCGCGAAACACCACCAGGGTGGTGGTGCCCGATCGATCGACCTCGACGCCGTACTCGGTGCCGCGGACGGCCAGCAGTGCCGAGGGGGTCTGGATCAGGCGCTCTGGGGGATCCGGTGTGAGCAGAGCCTCGAACACTGCTCGAAGCCGTCCGCGTTCCAGCTCCAGGAGCACACCCGGCGTGTCGCTGGCGAGCCGGAACCGCGTGCTCGAGCCGATCCGGAAGCGAGCCTGAAAGGCGGGCGCCGCGATCTCGGCCGACGACCACGACCCTGTGCGGAGGCGGTCTCCTGAGTGTAGCCCGGCGCCCGCCTCGAGACGGACCTTCCCGTCGGCAGTGTAGTGAATGAGCTTGCGCTTGACGTGCGCGACCTCGTAGGCGAGCGTTGGATCGGAGTCGCCCGCCGGAGCAACGCTCAGCAGGCTGACGAGCAGAGCGGTGAGTGCCAGTTTCATGGAACCTCCTGGTGGCTCTTTGAGCCGGTGGAGTCAGGCTCGAGTGGCCCGTCGTCACTTTCGGTGCGCGACGGGTCGAGATCGATGCCGAGCCGTTGCGCCTTCCGATACAGCGACTTGCGCTCGATGCCCAGGACCTGCGCGGCCCGGCTCCGGTTGCCGTGATAGCGCTCGAGCACCGCGGTGATGTGCAGTCGCTCGAGCTCCTCGAGGGTGAGGTCGTCGCCGATGGCCGGCGTCTTCGGTTGTGCGGGGAGACCGTCCTCTGCCGGCAGTAGCGAGCGAACACCGACGGGGTCGCGAAGTGATCCGAGGTCAACGATCGCTCGCTGCACGATGGTCTCCAGCTGCCGTACGTTCCCTGGCCAGGGGTGGCCTGCGAGAACCTCGAGAACCTCTGGCGACGGACCGGGGATCTCACCGAGCCCGAACCGGTTCTGGTAGAGCCTGCGGAAGTGCTCGATGAGCTGGGGGATGTCCGAGCGGCGGTCGCGCAGGGCGGGGATGCGGATCTCGTAGGCCGCGAGGCGGTAGTAGAAGTCCTCGCGGAAGCGGCCGTGAGCCACCTCGGTGCGAAGGTCTCTGTGGGTTGCCGCCACGACCCTGACGTCGACCTGGATGGGGCCCCGGCCGCCGACCGGATGAATCTCGCCCGATTGGAGGAAGCGGAGCATCTTGACCTGCAGCGACTGTGGCAGCTCGCCCACCTCATCGAGTAGCAGGGTGCCACCCGAGGCTGTGGCAATTGCCCCTGGTTGATCCGAGGTGGCGCCGGTGAACGCCCCCCGGCGGTGTCCGAAGAGCTCACTCTCGAGGAGATGCTCGGGGATGGCGCCGCAGTTGATCGGTACGAACGGGCCGTCCGGGTTGCGTCCGAACCGGTGGAGTGCGCGCGCGACCAGCTCCTTGCCGGTCCCCGTCTCGCCGCGGACCAGCACCGGTACCGGGAGCCCAGCCGCGCGTGCCACGGCGGTGTACACCTCGACGATCGCTGGGTCGTTGCCAACGATCATCGATGCGGGACCGACCTCGACCGCAGGCCCCTCGGGCTCCTGACGGGCCAGGGCCGCATGGACCCTGTCGATCAGGAGGGCGATGGGGAACGGCTTGGCGAGATAGTCGAAGACGCCCTCCTGCCGTGCCCGTGCCGCGGTCTCCACCGTGCCCCGCGCGGTGACGAGAATGATCTTGGGAGGTGAGGGGAGCTTCTGACACTCCGTGACGATGTCGATACCCGTGCCGTCACCGAGGTAGATGTCGCTCACCACGAGGTCGGCGTGCTCGGATCGGAGATCCGATATGGCCGCAGATGCGGACGCTGCGCTGCGGACCGCGAAGCCTTCCTTGCGGAGCGACATCACCATCAGCTCGCGCAGTGCGGTGTCGTCATCGATGACCAGGATGCTCGCGTGCATCGTCGTCTCCCTTCGCCGCGATCGGTAGGCGGACCGTGAAGCACGAGCCCTCCCCCGGTCGGCTCGCAACCTCGATGGCGCCTCCGTGCCACTCCGCCACCTCCCTGACGAATGCGAGGCCGAGGCCGGAGCCGGTCTCAGTTCGCCCCGGGACCCGGTAGAAACGCTCGAACAGCCTCGGCAGCGCATCGGATGCGATACCGGGTCCGTCGTCAGCGACTGTCAGCGTCACCAGGGCTTCGTCATGCGAGAGCTGAACCCGGATCGTGGCGCCGTCACCAGCGTACTTGATGGCGTTGCCGACGAGGTTGTCGATCACCCGCGCGAGCAGCACCTCGGCGCCGTAGACCCTCATCCGCTGTGGTTGCTCGATTTGCAGGCGCTGCTCACGGGCGCGGGCAGAGGCTTCGAGCAGCGCGCACCGCTCTGACGCCAGCTGTGCCATGTCCAGCACGGTGCACTCATCGGACCAGTGATCCGTGCTCAGCCGTTCGAGATCGAGGAAGGTCGAGACCATCTGCTGGAGGCGCTCGGCCTCGCCTCGGATCAGGCCGGCGACGCGATCAAGCTCCCCACGCGACAGCTCGTAGCGTTCGAGCATCTCGCCGAATCCGGCGATCGAGGCGAGCGGTGTTCTGAGCTCGTGGGAGACCAGCCGCTGCACCTCCCGGCGGCGGATCTCCAGCTCGTGCTCCGCGGTCACGTCGCGGATGACGCCCAGGTGCCCTGAGCCCGGCCCGAGCGCCCGCACAGTGATCTCCAGTTGACGACTACTGCGCATGAGTGTGCCGTGATCGCCGTTCTCACCGAGCCGTTCTGTGATCTCCACCAGCGTCGGCGGATCGCCCCACAGACGCCGGGCCGCCGCGTTCGCCATCAGCGTTGCCCCGTCCCGGTCCCAGAGCACCACCCCCTCCTCGAGCCCTTCGAGGAGCACTCCCTGCAGCTGATCGTGGCGAGCGAGCTCCCGCTGAAGACGGCGGAGCCGCTCGAGCCGTCCTCTGGCGCCGCGCGGCACAGCGGTCGGTGCGGGTCCCGTGCGCTCGGTCTCGAGCTCGCTGATGAGACGGTCCGTGGTGCGCGCCGTGAGTCGGGACTCCAACCCTTCGTTGGCGATGGTGGCCAGTGCGATCGCCACCGTCGCGGAGACCACCGGCAGAACCACGCCGGCGGTCCAGGTCAACAGGGCAGCGCCACCCCAGAGCCCGAGCACCATGGCGAGGAGGCGGAACGGCCGCAGCTGGCCGATTCGTCGACGGTGCATCGAGACGACGGTGGCGAGCAGAGCAGCGAGCACGGTCGCGGCGAGCGGGCTCGGGAGTGACAGCAGATCTCTGTGGACGAGGGACACTGAAGCGGCGGCGTGGACGAGCACGCCGGGGGTGGGGATCCGCTTGGGCCCGACCGGCGTCACGAACTGGTCTCCGGCGCCCGCCGCGGAGACTCCGATGAACACCACCCGGTCTGCCACGTCAAGGGTCGTGCCATCGCCTGTGAGCACGTCCGCGGCACGTAACCAAGGAATCGACCGAGGACGCAGCCGGAAGGCGGGGTGGAGCACCGTGCCTGGCTGGACAGCGAGGGACGGGTCGAGCTGACGGGCTGCGACGACGGCCATGGCCGGCAGGCTCAGCCCCTCGGCCTGCTTCGTGGCCGAGAGCCCGCGAACCACTCCGTCGGGACCGATCTCGGCATGAGCGTGGGCGAGCTTGGCGGCGCCACGGAGGATGGTGGTCGGGAGAATCCACTGTCCGTCGGTGCTCAGGCTCGCTGCCAGTACCGCCGGTCCTGCTCCGAGGGCGTCGGCAAGAGCGCGGTCCCCCGCGGGATCTCCCGGCTCACTGAGCAGGAGGTCCAGGACCACGGCCCTGGCGCCGTGCGCGCGAAGCCTCTCGATCAGGGCGGCGAGGCGCGCGCGGGGCCAGGGGAGGGGTCCGAGCCCGGCAACAGACGTATCGTCGATCAGTACCGCCACCACCGGTGGCGACGAGACACGCGATGCCGGAGCCGTCCGGACGAGCAGGTCGCCCACGGGTCGCTCCAGGGGCCCGAGCCATCCGATCAGCCAGGCGAGGAGGATCGCGACGGTCACGCCGGCGATGATCGCCGGAGTCGCCCGGAGGCTTTGGACCGGATCGTCCGTCGGTGCACACCGGTGAGCAGTCGTTCGCATCACAGCCTCAGCAGACGTGCGGCAGCGCCCGACGCATCGGGCGCGGGCGCTGCCTCATCCGAGGAGCTTCGGCAGGTCTCCAGATCAGGACCCGTTCGGGCCGGACCCGTCACAGTCGCCGCCGTTACCGTCACCGTTACCGCCGCCGTTGTCACCGCCATTGCCGCCGTCGCCGTGGGGACCTCCACTCCCAGTGTCGTCGTTTCCGTTGTCGTCGCCATGATGCCCGTCACCGTTGCCATCGCCGTTCCCGGTACCGTTGTCGGGGCCAGGGCCGTGGCTCGGACCGTCTCCGTCGCAGCCGCCGGCGCCATCGCAATGCTGGTACCCGTTGATGCCATTGGCCTGGCGCGGGCCGCCGCACTCCGCCAGCACCTCGCCAAACTCATCGTAGATCACACCGCGCTCGAAGTCGCTCGAGATGATCTCGGCGAACGTCGTGGGATCGAGCTGCTGGGGCTGATACTCGACACCCTGGGCTTCGAGGGCCCCAACGAACGCACGCAGGTGGTTGCGGGTTCCCGCTGCCAAGTTCTCGACGAGGAGGTCGATGTCGAGCTCATCGCTGTCCGCGCCGAGTGCGGCCAGGTCGGCCAGGTCGGTCTCCTCGAACCATGCGCCGACCTCCAGAGCGGTCACCAGAGAGGCCTGGCCTTCGCCGAGGAGCTGATCGTAGAGAGCTGCCAGGGTCGGGTCAGTGAAGACGCCGACCGCGTTGTCGCCAACCGGGTCCGCCAGCTCATGGCGTGCCATCACGAGTGCCACCAGATCCATGTGGCGTTGCTCGGAGCGGGCGATGTTCGAGAAGATCGGCAGCTCCCAGCTCAGCGAGAGCGTGAGGTAGAGATCTCGGGCGAGCTTCTCCTCCTCGCGCAGGTAGCGGAGAGCGTTCTCCTCGAACGGCTCGAGGTCGCCGACGGGAAGCAGATCCAGGTACTCGATGAGCGCGTTCTGGCATGCAGCCCCTGATCCGCCGATCGGAGCTCCTCCCTGCGCCTGGGCAGCCGGGATCGCCAGGAGGGTGGCCAGGGCCACAGTCACGGTTGTGATGATGGTCTTTGTGATCATGCTGTTCATGGTACGAACTCCTTTCAGGTGTCGAGGCCATCGCGCGGCCCCGTGTTGCGAACCGATAGAGCAAGCCTGATGCCATGCCAGGTTGTCTCTCTATGTTATGCAAACGGAGTAACTTAGGATATTTTTAAGCCGGCAGAAGGGTGAGGGTCCGGGTCGTGAAGACTCACAGGTGAGTCGTCGGGACACACTGGCAACACCTGGGTGTGAGCGCGGTCACGGTTTGGGCTCAGGCTCGGAGTAGAGTGGTCTGACACAGCTGTGTCGCAAGGAGGAGGCCGTGATGCGATGCTCGGTTGCAGTCTGGCTCGTCGTCTTGGTCCTGTCGGCGCCGGCGTTGGCGCAGGTGGTCGATCACGAGGATGTGGACGGTGTCGATCTGCTGTCACAGGCCGTGATGGATGCGATCGGTGAGCAGCGGTGGCTGTTCACGCATGCGTCCGTGGGCGGCAACATGGTGGCAGGGCTCGACGATCTGCGCGGCAGTGACCCGACGCGCTACCTGCTGGAGACCGTGTCGGTGAGCTACCTCTCCGGCGAGGAGCGGGCCGCCGATCCACCGGATCCCACCATCGCCGGGACGGTGTACGACTGCCAGCGGGGCAACCCCGGCTGGTCGAGCAAGCTCACCATCTTCGACAGCTCGGTGCGGGTCTCCGGCTGGTCGTACGATGCCGTCGACATGGCGATGGACAAGCTGTGCTACATCGACCAGACCGCCGATGCGCAGAGCTACATCGACATGATGGTTGCGCTGGAGAGCGCGTACCCGAGCACCGTGTTCGTGTACACCACGATTCCGTTGACCACATCGGAGGACGCGAACAACGTCCTCCGCAACGACTACAACGACGCCGTCAGGGCGCACTGCCAGAGCACTGGATGCCTCCTGTTCGATATCGCCGACATGGAGGCGCATGACCCGACCGGCGTGGAGCACACGTTCAGCTCAGGTGGCGAGACGTACCAGAAGCTGTATGACGGCTATACCTCCGACGGAGGGCACCTCGATACGGTCGGTCGTCAGCGGATCGCCAAGGGCTGGTACGCGGTGGCGGCAACGGTGGAGCAGCGCGAGGAAGATGGCGCGGGTGTGATGGCCGACCTGATCCGGGTGCTCGACGACCCGAGCTACCTCCCGCCGCGCAACGCCGACTGCACCGGCGACGGCGGGTACGCCGAAGACGACATGCCCTGCCTTTGCGACCGGACGTTTCTGCCATAGGCGCGCGCTCCCGGTGCCCACGAGCCGTGCAACGAAGCCACCCGAGCCCTGTCGGTGCTCCGATCGGCCCGGTGGTCGAGCAGCTCGTGATCCGCCCACCCGGCCCGCGAGACGCGGGCCACCACAACCGGACTGACTGCCTTTCGATT
>CAZEJK010000044.1:0-28845 GCA_964512045.1 uncultured Thermoanaerobaculia bacterium | reverse complement strand
ATGCCTGAAGATTGCAGAGCAGGCTCTGGGGCGGGAGGGCGGCATTAAGAACTGAGAATTCACAACTTAGAACTCTACTCAGGAGCTTTCCTTCGCATTTTCGAAGATACGGCTCCGTGAGCCGCTAAGTGGCTCGTGGAGGACACCGGCTCGGCGGCCGCACTGGTCAGGTGGTTGCACGTCCTCGCGTGGCGCTCTACATTGTGCCTCCGGGCGCTGCGCTGGCTGTGCAGCTACGTGCGCCCCACTCCACACATCGAGAGGTATGCACCATGGCGGAGACTCATGAGTTTCGAGCTGAGACCAGTCAGCTCCTGAACATCGTCATCAACTCTCTGTACACCAACAAGGAGATCTTTCTGCGCGAGCTGATCTCCAACGCTTCTGACGCTCTCGATCGGCTTCGATTCGAAGCGATCAGCACACCGGAGCTGGCGCCGCCGGACCACCCGTTCGAGATCCGGCTGGAACCGAACCCAGAGGCGCGCACCCTCACCGTGCACGACACGGGAATCGGGATGACGCGCGACGAGGTCATCAACAACATCGGCACGATTGCACAGTCCGGAACTCGCGCCCTCATCCACGAGGCCGCCGAGAGTGGCAACCGCGAGATGGTGTCGAAGCTCATCGGCCAGTTCGGTGTCGGGTTCTACTCGGCGTTCATGGTCGCCGACCGCGTCGAGATCATCACCCGTCACGCGCGTGAGGAAAATGCCACGCTCTGGCGCTCTCACGGCGACGGTCAGTTCACCGTGGACGATGCCAGCAGGGAGCGGAGCGGAACATCTGTCACGCTCCATCTGAAAGACGTCGATGAAGAGGTCGGCCTGCTCGACTTCACAGACCCGTTCGTTCTCCAGCGGATCGTCAAACGGTACTCGGACTTCATCACCCATCCGATCATCTGCCCGATGGAGCGCACCGACTACGAGCGCGACTCCGAAGGCACGATCGTCGAGGGCGCCGAGCCGAAAAAGGTCGTTGAGGACCGCACGCTGAACGCCATGAAGCCGATCTGGACACGACCCAAGTCCGAGGTCAGCACAGAGGAGTATGCTGAGTTCTACCGCCACGTGGCACACGACTGGACCGAGCCGTTGGAGACGATCACTCTCCAAGCAGAAGGCCGAGTCGAGTACCGAGCACTTCTGTTCATCCCCTCCCAGGCCCCGTTCGACTTCGGTCTTTCCGCTACCACGTGGGGTCTCCAGCTGTACGCGAAGCAGGTGATGATCATGGAGAGCTGCGAGGAGCTGCTACCCCCGTTTCTCCGGTTCGTACGCGGCGTGGTCGACTCTGCAGACCTGCCCCTCAACATCTCCAGAGAGACGTTGCAGCAAGATCGGCATATCTCGCAGATTCGCAAGTGGTTGACGAGCAAAGTACTGAAGACGCTCGACGAGATGTTGCGCAACAACCGTGAGACGTACCTGAAGTTCTGGTCCGCCTTCGGCCGCGTGCTCAAGGAGGGTGTCACCGGAGAGCACGAGTACCAGGAGCGGTTGCGAGCGCTCTTCCTGTTCCCCTCATCGAATGACCCCGAGCAGCTCACGACCCTGCACGACTACATCACGCGGATGCAACCAGAGCAGGAAGCGATCTACTACCTGACCGGCGAGTCGCGTGACCTCATTGAGAGCAGCCCACATCTGGAGGCGTTTCGCGAGCACGGCTACGAGGTGCTCTACCTCGCGGATCCCGTTGACGAGATCGCCGTGCAGTACCTGACCGAGTACGACGGGAAACCGCTGCGCTCCGCGGCCAAGGGACAGCTCGATCTCGGGACCGAGCAGGAGCGCACCGCCGAGAAGGAGCGGCTCCAGCAGCGAACCGAGGAGCTCGGCGACCTCCTGCAAACGGTTCAGAAGACGCTCGACGAGCACGTCAGCGAGGTCCGGCTCTCCAAGCGACTGAAGTCGTCGCCGTCCTGCCTGGTGGGTGAGGAGCACGACCTCAGCCCTCAGCTGGAGAAGATGCTGCGTCACACGCCCCACGCCGTCCCCAAGCGCAAGAGGATTCTGGAGCTGAACCCGTCCCATCCGATCGTGCAGAAGCTCGAGCAGCGCTTCTCCGAGCGGGCCGACGATCCGACGGTCGGCGAGATGGCAGAGCTTCTGCTCGGATCTGCCCTGCTTGCCGAAGGCTCCGAGCTGCCGAATCCGGCTCGCTTCAACTCCCTGCTGACTCGGCTCATGGAGAGTAGACTGAGCTCGGGAGACGCCGACTAGACGGCATGCTCCAGAGCCTGCACAGCGCGCGAGGGAGGAACCATGTTCGACTGGCTGATGAACGACGATCAGAAGCAGCTCCGCGAAGAGGTTCGAGACCTGGTGCGCTGGGTACCGCGGGAGATGATCCTGGCGATGGATCGCGACGAGATCCGCTTTCCCAAGGAGTTCCTCCAGGAGGCCGGACGGCGCAACCTCATGGGCTGCCGCTACCCGAAGCAGTGGGGCGGTCGCGCGATGGACTGGGCCACCACCTGTATGGTCATGGAGGAGGTGGGAGTCCTCGGCTACATCTTCGCGTGCACGTTCGGGGTCGGCGCCGAGCTGGTCTGCGACGCCATCGTCCTGCACGGCACCGACGAGCAGAAGGCGCAGTACGTCCGGCCGCTCCTCGAGGGAAAGATCTTCGCGGCGGAGTGTCTGACAGAGCCCAGGGGCGGATCGGACTTCTTCGGCTCGACGACAACCGCTGAAGACCACGGGGAGTACTTCCTGCTCAACGGACAGAAGCGGTTCATCGTCGGCGCCGAGGGCGCCGACTACTTCCTGGTCTACGCGAAGACGAACCACGAACCCGAGGCTCGGCCGCAAGACACGCTGACCTGCTTCATCGTCGACCGCGGCCCCGGTGTCAAGGTGGAGTACCTGTACGGCCTCATGGGGTGTCGCGGCGGCGGCACCGGACGTCTCGTCTTCAAGGACGTGGAGGTCCCGAAACGCAATATCGTCGGCCAGCTCAACGGCGCCATCCACGTGTTCAACACGATGATGATCCCGGAGCGCCTCGGCACCGCCGCCATGACCATCGGCGCCGCGAGGCCAGCGCTCGAGGTCGCCACTCGCTACACCACACGCCGCAAGGCGTTCGGCCAGCCGATCCACCAGTTCCAGGGCGTGAGCTTCCAGGTGTCCGAGGCAGCGATGCTCCTCGATGCCGCTCGAAGCCTGGCATACACCACCGCGTGCGCGGTGGACCGCGGCGAGTCGCCGTACAGGATCCGGCGGATGGTGTCCGAGACCAAGAAGTTCGTCACCGAGTCGTGCCAGCGGGCTGCGCACAACGCGATGCAGGTGATGGGTGGGATCGGCTACACCAACGTCTTCCCCGTGGAGCGGATCGTCCGTGATCTCCGACTGGCCTCGATCTGGACCGGCACCAACGAGATCATGAGCGCCATCGCGGCCCACGAGTGGTATCGGGAGCAGGCCCGCGGTCCCCTTTCTCGAGACGTCGAGGCCGACGCGGCGGAAGCCGGCGCAGCTGAGGAAAAGCACTACGGCGACGAGCTGTAGCGCACGGACATCAACCGGAGTACCATGGCTCCATGGACGCAAAAGCTCTCAACGTCGTACTGCTTCTGGTCGGTCTCGTCTGCATCGTGGTGTTCGCCGGAGCTGATGTCATCGGTGTCGGCAACGCGCCGGGCTTTGGGTGGAAGCAGATCACCGGCACGGTGGTCGGTCTCATCCTGTGCGCAATCGGAGCGGTGCGACTCCTTTCGAAGCCTCAGGCGTGAGCCGCCGAGCGCTCGGCACAGCGGGGAGCTCTCGCGCAGCTCGACGTCCCCGCCGGATGGTGGATGCCTACTCGCCGACTGAGCAGGGCGCTGCCCACGACCGCCAGGCGTACAATGGCCGTGCAGTCGGTGCCACGACGCCCCGATGGACTCTCCGCGGGCGGCCGTAGCCGAACGGAGGTGACTGGATGGACCGGATCGGTCACTACACGGTGGTCGAGGAGCTCGGCCGCGGCGGCATGGGGGTCGTCCTCAAAGCGCATGAGGCTTCGCTCAACCGCTATGTTGCCATCAAGGTGCTCGGCGAGCATCTCGCCACCGACGCCACCTACGTGGCACGGTTCGTACGGGAGGCACAGAGTGCAGCGGCACTCAACCATCCAAACATCATCCAGATCTACTTCATCGGCGAGGATGCGGGCAAGCATTTCTTCGTCATGGAGTTCGTCGACGGCGTTTCGGTCGGACGGCTGATTCGGACCGACGGACCACTCGACTGTGACCGGGCGGGCTATATCATCCGCCAGGCCGCCTCAGGCCTTTCCGCCGCCCATGAGCTCGGCGTCATCCACCGAGATATCAAGCCCGCCAACCTGATGGTCACCCGCGGTGATCACGTCAAGATCGCGGACTTCGGTCTGGCGTTCCTGATGGACGCCAACACCAAGCTCACGGCCTCCGGGATGTTCCTCGGCACTCCCGGTTACCTCTCGCCAGAGCAATGCTCCGGCGAGGACCTCGATGCCCGCACCGACATCTACTCGCTCGGGATGACCTTCTACGAGATGGTCACCAAGACCATGCCGTTCAAGACCCAGAGCGTGCTCGCCCTGATCCGCCAGATCATGGAGACCGAGCCCACTGACCCACGCGAGCTGAACCCAGACGTCGACCCGGCAACGGCAAAGATCATCGCCCGGATGATTGCCAAGGACAGGAACGCCCGCTACCCGTCCTGCGATCAGCTGCTCGCCGACCTCGAGGAGCGGTTCGGCCCGCAGCGGAGCCTGACTCCGACCAGGACCACAGAGCCCCCCACGGTGATCACTCCGGGCGGGCCGGGAGCTCCACAGTGGTCCGAAGACTCCGATGCAGCACCAACGGTGGCCTCAGGAGCGGATGAGCTGCCACCCGGACCTCCCGCCGGAGCACCGCCTGCAACGCCACCGCCCGTTCCTGGAGACACTGCAGGCGCCCCGGCCACGGAGCGGCTCGAGGGTCCTCCGCCCGCGCCGACGCCGGCGCCCGCCACCCCGCCACCGCCGCCATCATCCCCAACACCACCCCCGCAGGCCGGCGGCGCCGCCACAGAGGATCGTACTCCGTCTCCGCCGCCGCCACAGTCACCGCAGACCGGCGCCGCCGCAGGACCACCCCACCGCCCGCTGACGCGCTCGCGACGACCGTACTGGCTGATCCCTCTCGTGGCGGTTCTTGCACTTCTCGTCGGTGTTGGCGGGTTCCTGCTCGTGCAGCGGTTTGCCGGATCCGAAGACGGAGACCCAGGGGATACAGTGCAGACGGTTCAAGCTGATCCCGCGCTTTCGGAGACGGACGACTCTCCGGCGACCACATCGACCTCCGATGCGGCTACACCTGCACCCCCCGAAGATGCCCCTCCACCCGTAGCCACGGTGCCGCCCGAGCTCCAAAGCAACGGCAATCAGCCCTCCTCTGGCGAGCCATCGCCACAACCCTCTGTCCAGCAAGAGGCCGTCTCAACCGAGCAGCATACCGAGCCTGACGAGGCTGAGCAGCCCGCCGTCTCCGCGCCATCGGACGCGACCAGACCGTCCAGAGCAGAGCCGGAGCCAGAGCCCACACCCATCACACCCGGACGCTCCTCCCAACCACTTCCCGCCACACCGCGCGTTGCGGTCATCGCGGTGGGCGAACCGCTGCTGACGGCCGCCATCGGCCAGAACCTGGAGGGCCATCTCGATCGCGTCGGCCTCCCGCGGTTCGACACGTCAGGCGATACGCACCTGGCCGAGCTGATCGCCTCGCGGGACGATCTGCCGCCTGGCACGCTTGCCGAGCACCTCGAGCGGCGAGGCGTCGACGTCCTCGTGCTGGTGCGTACTCACAAGATCGGTGAGCGACAGCTGCAGTTCATGGGTCGCAGCGACCTGGAGCACACCTCTCGAGTGACCCTGAGCGTCGTCGCGGTGCGCGACCGTGCGCAGATGGGTCGCACATGGACCGAGGAGCTGCAGTACACCGCACGGCAGGTGGACCGTGTCGTCCGGACCCGCCTGATGCCGGTCCGACAACGTCTGCTGCGCCTGCAGAAAGCATGGGACGAGTATCGCTCGGACGCGGAACGCTGAGCCAAAAGAGTTTGCAACGGAGAGACCGTGGCGTGCGCGACCAGTGAGGTTCCAAGCCAAACAGATGGTCCGGGCTTCGGAGGTCCGGGGGCCGTCAGGACGTGACGGAGCAGTACCGCCGCCGGGCGACCTCGTTGCGTCATGGGGTCCGTTGTAACCATCCGTCGCGTCGAGTGTCATAGTAGGCGTGGAAGCAACCAGCAGCGGAGCCCCATCCGTGCCGGATGAGAAGATCGACGCAACGTTCTGGCGACATGCCTACGTCGACCATGGCCCGGCGATTCTCGGGTTCCTGCGCAGCCGCCTGAGCGGCGCCGAGGAAGCGGAGGAGCTCATGCAGGAGACGTTCGTTCGCGCAATCCGCTCCGGTGGCCGGCTTCGAGACGCGAGCAAGGTCCGCAGCTACCTGTTCACGACAGCCCACAACCTCGTCCGCAACCACCACCGCCGATCCCACACGTCCCCGTTCGTCAGCACGGATCCCGATCTCGAGCTCGCCGCCCAGGCAACCTCGGATGCTCGCGCGCGGCTGCGCAGCCTCGTCGATCGCCTGAGCGCCGTACTCGAAGGTCTGCCCCCAGCTCACCGCCGCGCGTTCGAGCTTGGTGTTCTCGACAGGCTGCCGTACCGGGAGATTGCGCGCCAGACCGGCTGGACGACGAATCAGGTCAAGGTCAACGTTCACCGGGCACGGAAGCGGATCGTCGAGGAGCTTGCCGAGTACTTGGAAGGTAGGGAGGATCGATCATGACCACAACGCAGTGCGAGCACCTCGAGGCTGAGGTCTCAGCCCTTCTTGACGGCGAGCTCACCGCCACGCAGTCACTCACAGTCGTGGACCATCTTCTGTCCTGTGATCGGTGCCGCGCCTTCTACCGGGGAGGACGTTCACTGGCCAGAGCCCTCGACTCGGCCCAGCTGGCCTCTCGTGATGCAACCCTCCCGGACGATCTGTGGCAGAGGATCGAGGCTGCTGCGCGGATACCGAAGGAGGGTGGCTCCGCAGTCGTCAGGTTCGCTGTGCCGTGGTGGCGTGCGCTCGTGCAGGTCGCAGCCGTGTGTCTGATCGCTGTCGGAGGGTGGTGGTTCGGGCACCAGAGCACACAGCTGCCGAAGCTCCCGGACGACGGGATCGTGCGGGTCGCCGTGGAAGGCAACCGGGGCGCCATGGACGATAACCGCTTTCTTCGGCTCACCACCGAGCTGCTCCAGGCGGACCGGCAGTATCACCTGAAGATGCATCAGATCTTGACCGCCGTGAACCGTCAGACCTTTGTCTTCGAGGGCGGTCGAGAGGGCCCCGCCGCACCGTTCGACGAGGAGAGCATCGTGCGGACCCGCTGGTCTTCCCGGGGGGCAGACGACCCAACGGGCCAGCAGCGAACCTGGTACTGAGCTCAGGAACACCCACCGAGCTTCCGAGACACACAAAATGGAGTCACCGATGAGCACTCGACTCACCTCAACCCTGATTGCCGTCGCACTTCTCACGACCTTCGCGGGAACCGCTGCGGATGCCGCGGAAACGGACGGCTACATCTACGGAACGATCACGACAACCTCCGGGACGAGCTACACCGGAGTGATGCGGTGGGACACAGAGGAGGCGTTCTGGGACGACCTGTTCCACTCCTCCAAGGTGGAGCTCCCGTACGCCCACCTGGCGCCTCGCGACCGTCGCGGTGACGGTGAGCGGAGGCCGTGGTGGAAGGTCCTCGGACGCAAGATCGAGATGCAGTTCGGCGACGGCAACCCGTCGCGGGTGGTCATCGTCCGGTTCGGTGACATCCGCTCGATCACCGTCACCGGCGGCAATCAAGCCATACTCGTGCTGAAGGACGGATCCGAGCTAGAGGTCAGCGGTTACTCGAACGACGTCGGCGGACCGATCTGGATCCGCGATGCCTCCCTCGGCGACATCGAGCTGAAGTGGAAGAAGATCGATACCATCGAGTTTGCGGCCACACCGGAGTCCGTTCGCCCGGAAGGACGTCGCCTGTACGGTGTCGTCCAGACCGATGCCGGTCAGTTCGAAGGGTACATCCAGTGGGACAAGCAGGAGTGCCTCTCCACCGACGAGCTCGACGGCGATGCTGATGACGGACGCCTGTCGATTCCCATGGGCAAGATCCAGACGATCGAGCGACATGGCCGTTCGGCCGCTCGGGTGACCCTGAACGACGGTCGCGAGCTCGTCCTCGACGGGACGAACGACGTCAACGATGACAACCGCGGGATCCTGGTCGAGGACGCCCGCTACGGTCGCGTGGAGATCCCCTGGAGCGAGTTCGAGCGCATCGAGCTCCGTGTTGCCTCCGACAGCGGCCGGGCCTACGACTCATACGCCAAGCCCTCGGTGCTCCGCGCGACGGTCACCACGACCGACGGGCAGACTGTGCGCGGGGAGCTCGTGTATGACGTGGACGAGCAGTTCAGCTGGGAGATGCTCAACGGCTCCGCAGACGGCGTGGAGTACAACATCCCGTTCGCCTCCATTGCCTCCATCGAACCGAACGGTCGCCACGGCGCAACGATCACCTTGCACAACGGTGAGAACCTGGAGCTCGAGGACGGCCAGGACGTCTCCGAGAACAACGATGGCGTGGTCGTGCTCGCCGGCGGAGCAGAGCGCTACCTGGACTGGTCATTGATTCGTAAGCTCGAGCTCGAGTAGCGCGGACGTGGGCCAGAACCGAAGTCATGCTCCGAAGCTGCCGGTGCCGCGCTCGCGTTGGCAACTCAAGAATCCGTGTCTTCGAAAATGCGAAGCATCCGCCGGGGACCGGATGGCCGGGATCCGGCCCAGGTACCGGCCCCGCCAGCCGGATCCCGGCTCCCAGGGAACCGGCGATAGTGCCACGCCGTTTCGATGATCCTCACGGCGAAGGCATGAACGGCTGGCCGCTGTGCGGACGCGAAACCGGCGCCTTCGAAGCATCACATTGAGTGCGACCCTCGCGGCCGCGTTGGCGCATCGGGTCGTCACACGTCGTCGAGCGCTTCGGCAACGGCCTCGGCGAGCTGATGCACTGTGAACGGCTTGGTCAAGCAGCGGACATCTCCCGCCTGGGACAGGAACTCGTTCAGTGGGTGGCCAGTGATCAACAGAAACTTCGGAACAACCTCTGAACGCTGGATCCGCTCGATCAGCTCCACGCCGCCCATCCGCGGCATGACAACATCCGAGATCACCAACGCGAGCTCGCTGCCGATCTTCTGATACAGCTCCAGCGCATGCACCCCATCCACCGCCGTCTCGACGCAGTAGCCCAGCGTAAGGAGGCTCTTCTTGATGAGCTGCAGGAGGGACGGGTCGTCTTCGACCACGAGCACGCACTGCCCACCCCCTCGACGGGCCGGCTGCTCGCGCCGCCTGCTGCGCTGCGCTGCATCCACACCATTGGCTGCCGGCAGCAGGACGCGGAAGCGGGTCCCCTCGCCGACCGTACTCTCCAGGTCGACGAAGCCGCCGTGCTGCGTGACGATACCGTACACCTGCGACAGGCCGAGACCAGTGCCACGGCCGGCCTCCTTGGTGGTCACGAACGGCTCGAACACGCGCTCGCGAAGCTCCTCGGGAATCCCGGTGCCCGAGTCCTCGACACTCAGCTCGACCCATCGTCCCGGGGCCATCTCAGGGAACGGCGCGTGCGCCTGCGACACGCTGATCTCTCGAAGGCACACGCGCAGCTGACCCCCATCCGGCATCGCATCCGCAGCGTTGACCGCCAGGTTCGTGATCACCTGTTGCATCTGTGCGATATCGGCAGTCACGGTCACGTCGGGATCGAGTAGCTCCAGGTCCACATCGATCGACTCCGGAATCGCACTCGCCAGCAGCTGGAAGGCGTCCTCGAGGAACGGCGCGAGCAGCATCGGCTCCGGTCGCGTGACCGTCTTGCGCGCGAAATCGAGAATCTGACGAACAAGGACGCTGCCCCGGCGAACCTGCTCGCGAACCGCGTCCAGGTTCGCAGTCGGCTCGGGAATCCCATGGTCCACAACCAGCAGCTCGGCGTTGAGCTGCACCGCCTGGAGAATGTTGTTGAAGTCGTGCGCGATCCCCGCCGCAAGCTGACCGACCGCAGCAAGCCTGTCCTGGAGCTGGAGCTTCCGTTCCACCTGTCGCGCCTCGGTCACGTCGCGGACCACCAAGGCCCACTCCCCGCCAGCCTCGCCACCAACGCCGGCAGAGCGCAGCTCGAAGAACCGGCCCGAGCCGTCGACCGCTCCGAGCTCCACGTCGCCCTCTCCCTGACGCACAACGAGCTCGGCCATCTCCTCCCCGCCCAACGTCTCGATGCTGTGGCTGGCACGATGGTGGCCAAGCGCTTCCAAAGCGTCCCATCCGGCTCGGTTCGTCACGAGAATCCGGTGCTGACCGTCGAGCAGCAGAACTCCTTCCGGCAAGTGCTGCAGCAACGCCTGAAAGCGTTCTTTCTCCGCCGCCACCGCGGCGCGCAGCTCGGCGTGGAACAACGCTACCGAAAGCTCCTCGCCCAGTTGACGAGCGATGTCGGCAGCCGACTCGTCAAGCTCCCCGCGCCGTTGTGACACGAGGTTCAGCGTTCCATAGACACGCTGCTCGGCCTCGAGCCGAACGACAACGACGCTTTGGACACCCGCTGCGAGCATCTCCCGAACAACCGGAGGAGGATCAGAGAGACCCGCAAGATCCGTCACCACGTGCACACCGGTCGAGCAGAAGCGAAGGGGGTCGTGGGCAGACTCGAGCGGTATGACCTCTCCAACTGCCATGCCGAGTGACCCCGTGCTCTCCTCGGCAACGGCAACGAGCTCCGCTGCATGCTGATCCCTATCGAAGAGGTACACACTGACTCGATCGCACCTGACCACATCCCGTAGCCGCGCTACCGCTGCCCGTGCGATGCTTCGCGGATCGTCGCCGGCGAGCACGGCGCGGTCCACGACTCGCAGCATCTCGAGCTGTGCCGCATACCGCTCCCGGTCGCGCTCGGCCCGCCAGCGGTCAGTGATGTCACGCCCGATCGCTCGGACGAGCGGCTGCTCCACCCCCTCCACCCGGAGGTTGTTGCGAAACTCCAGCACCCGTTCATCACCAGCCGGAGTCCGTACCGTTGCCATGCCCTCTGCCCGGCCCTCGGCGAGCATCCGCCGTCGGTACTCCTCTATCCGGTTGTGGTACCGCGTCGGGATCACATCGACCAGCTGCCGACCGATGATCTCCTCGCGGCGGTAGCCCAGCACCCGGGTCGCTGCGGCGTTGATGCTGACGAACCGGCCCTCGAGATCGAGGACACAGATCACGTCCTCGACGTTCTCGAACAGATCGCGGAACTCGTTCTCGGAGACCTCGAGCCGCTGATGGACGTTTCCCAGGCGAATGGCGGCTCCGAGGATCTCTGCGGCGGCCCGCAGAGCCTCCACCTCGCCCTCCGACCACACCGCCTCATCATCGCAGTGGTCGAAGCCAACGGCGCCCCACACCGTGCCTTCCACGATCACCGGGACCAGCGCAAGCGAGCGCACATCGGTCCGAGCGAGAAAGTCCTGAACATCCTCCGAGAACTCCTCGGCCCTACCCACAATGTCGGTCCCAGCCAGCAGGGGCCGCAACCACCGGTAGACCCCTTCCTGCTGCGAGTCCACCAACGCCTTCTCAGCAAACGTGGACGACACTCCGGGGGCGACCCACTCGGCCAGCAGAAACCCTTTCGGGTCTCGATCCGGCTCATCGACGCGGTACAGGTACGCCCGGCTGACGCTGGCGGCCTGACCGAGGCGCTCCAGGACGTCATCAACCACGCTCTCCCACGACGGCTCGTGAAGAAACCGACCTGCGGCGTACACCACGGCGTCGAGAATGTCACTTCGCCGCTTTCGAGAGGCCTCCAGCTCCTTGCGTTGCGTGACGTCTCGTACGATCGCCTGAAGATAGAGCTCGCCGGCGAGCTCAACCGGGTTGAGGCTGACCTCTGCGTCAAACACCTCGCCGTTCAGCCGCCGATGCTGCCACTCGAAGAACTGCGGCTCGCCAGCCTCTGCGGCCCGGATCCTCTCCCAGGCAAGATCCTGAGAGCCGCGTCCCGACGGCTGCGTTGGCGGCGAAAGCTCGTACGGGTAGTGCGTGCGGAGGTCCACGTCGGCTGCCGCAAACATCTCGATGGCGGCCGGGTTCAGCTCGACGAACCGCCCATCCTGGATCATGAAGATCGCGTCGCGCGCAGACTCGAACAGCCCGGTGAGCCGCAGACCGCTCTCTTGCGCCTCATCACGAAAGGACCGTTCCTGTGTGATGTCCTCCAAGACACCTTGTAGGACAATCGAGCCAGGATCAGGACCGTGCGCAGCGTGGGATGTGTTGCGCACCCAAATCGAGGAACCGTCCTTGCGCCGCAGCTGGACCTCAAACCCGTGCACCATACCTTCCGTCACCAGCCGCGCCAACCACTGCCGACGATCTGTTGGGTCGACGTACACGGACTCGAGCGGAACCCCGAGCAGCTCGCTCGGCTCATCGTAGCCCAGCAGACGTGCCAACGCCCGATTAGCATCCAGGAGACGGCCTTCAGGCGTGCTCACATACAGCGCCACAGGGAAGCACTCTTCAGCCGAAGCGAGGCGAAGCGGACCCTGCGAGAAGATCATCGTGGTGATCAGCATATCACCGGACCGTCGCCACGGCTGGACCATCGCCGATGACGCTGCGATACTCTCTCGCCGTGACGGAACGAGCCTCTCCGTGGAGATCCGCCACCACCGCTGTCGAAGGATCGCCGCAGCGTATCCTGCGATGGAGCATTACCGCGCTCCTCGTCGGCGCTATGCTCGCGACCACAGCCATCGGCGTCGCCATTCACGCTGATCGAATCGCAGAGATTGCCGACGCCCGCTCGGCGGCCCTCGAGCTTCGCATC
Organism: uncultured Thermoanaerobaculia bacterium; assembly: GCA_964512045.1. Taxonomy (GTDB): domain Bacteria; phylum Acidobacteriota; class Thermoanaerobaculia; order Thermoanaerobaculales; family Sulfomarinibacteraceae; genus CAZEJK01. Next base: position 15,868 of record CAZEJK010000044.1, on the reverse strand, counting down.
TCTGACGCCCGAGCAGCCTACGCCCGGCTCGCACGCTCGCGGTGGGCCGGCGACGCCGCGTCCGCAGGTCAGGCGATCTTCCGTGCGCAGGCCGGCGAACGGGTCGAACCGATCCGATCGCTCCCGGTCACAGAGCGGCTCGTGCTCCGTCGCCTGCTGCACACGGCATTGGAGCGAGGACAGTGGGAAGAGTGTCACCGCCTGGCTCAGCTCGCCGTCGACAGCGGAGAGCTCGGCGGTCACCTGTACCGTGCAGCCCTTCAGATCTCACGGCCGCCGTACGACCCCGCTGTAGCTCAGGCCGCGTGGGAGCACGTGCCAGGACATCTGCGCGACACTCGCCTCGGACGCGAGATCCACCGAACGCTCCCGATCCTCCAGCACAACGGCACCGTCGTTCGCGACCGCCAAGGCCTCTTGATCGGCGGAGCGTGGGATGACGGCACGATCCGGTTGGTGAAAGGCCTCGACAGGGCCTGTATTCCGGACAGGTCACTGCTATCGGCGCATGAAGCTGCACTCCCCGCGCTCCGGCTCAGCGTGGATCTGGAGCTCGGCCGCGCAGCCGCAGCAGCGCTCGAAGGATGGCGTGGCACCGTTGTTCTCCTCGACGCCCGCACCGGTGAGCTCCTGGCGGCGGTCAGTGATCCTCAAACCGCCTCAGCGTGGCGCCACGACGCCGCGTTCCGACAACGTCTGGAGCCGGCCTCGATCATGAAGATGCTCACTGTTGCGGCCGCGCTTCGCAAGGGCCTCGACGTCGACGCCGAGATCGCCGGCAGCCACTGCAGCGGCGCGCTCCGGATTGACGGCAGCATGCTCTGGTGTCCATCCGCGCAGGGGCTGATCCACGGTCTCGACGACGCATTTGCTGCCAGCTGCAACACGGTGTTCGCCGAGCTCGGTCTACGCATCGGCCGCCGCTGGCTACTCGCCGAGCACCACCGCTGGGGTTTCGGACGCGGCGGCTGGTGGGGCCGGATCCTGGATCCCGACGGCAACCGTCGTCAGCTCGCGGATCTGGCGATCGGGCTCAACGCCACCGACATCACTCCCGTTCATGCGGCGCTGCTCGCCGCACCGGTGGCGACCGGCTCACTGCCAGAGCTCTCACTCATCCACGCCATGGACTCACCCCTGGGACTGCATCCAGAGCCGATCTCCCGCGAACCCGCCACGCCGGTCCTCGACACTCGACAGCGACGAGCGCTGCTCAGTGCCATGGACAGCGTGACCGGTTGGGGCGGGACCGCCGCCCTGATCGACCCCACCGGCTTCCAGGTCGCCATGAAGACCGGCACCGGCGGCAACCGGTGGCCAGGGTTCCACGTCAACTACATCGGTGTCGGGCCACTTCCCGATCCGTGGCTGGCGTTCTCCGTACGGGTCACCGGCGTGCCGAGATCGAAGGATGTACGTCGCGCCGGATACCACGTCACCCAACGCCTCTTGCGCGCCATTGCAGACATTGAAACCCGCCGGCTCCAGCTTCGCCGGGCCCTGCACCGAAGTTCGACTGCAGAACGAGCCGATCTCAGAACCAGGGTTCACTGACAGACGGCGCTCTCGTGTCCAGCCACGGTTGAGGTACACTCCCGGCATGCGCACCCACGCATTGACGGCCTCGCTTCTCGTTGTCGGCGTGAGTCTGTCCCCGGCCGCGCCGAGCCCCGACGGGCTCACCCTCACCGCAGCCTTGGCGCGTGCGGACCTCCGTTCCCGGGCTGTTGCCACTGCCTCCGCCCGCACCTTCGAGCTGGAAGCCCTGCACCGGGAGGCGCGCGCGCAGAGATGGCCATCGCTGCGGCTCCGCCAACGCCTCACCCGCGTCGATAGCAACACGGTCGAGCGTGCAAACGCCGCCGCGGAAGGGCTCTCTCAGCTCATCGGCATGGAGATTCCGCCGTTCCTGTTCGAGGACTCGTACCGCACCGAGGCCGAGGCACAGATGCCGATCTGGACCGGCGGCCAGCTCGCCAGCTCGGTTGCAGCGAGCAGCAGTCTTCTCACCGCGGCGTGGGCCGATGAAGAGGCACGCCGGCGCACCGTTCGCGCCGCGGTGGTGCGCGCGTTCTTCGCTCAGGCCGCCAGCGAGGCGACAGTTGGTGCACGCGAGGTCGCGTTGCAGCGTGCCGACCGCCGTCTCAGCGAGAACGAGCGCCGGCTCGAGATCGGGCTGAGCACCCGACAGGAGGTGCTGCGCTGGCGCGTCGAGGTCGAGCGAGCCCGGGCGGACGTCGCCGCAGCCGAGGCGTCGGTGCTGCTCGCGCGGGTCGAGCTCGCCGACCTGCTCGACCTCCCGTTCAACACGCTGGAAGCGGCGAGCCTGCCGGCGCCCCGGAAGGTGGACGACCTGCTCGGTTGGGCACGTAAGACCGATCTGCATGAGCTTCTCATGAAGGCCCAGATCGAGGTCGATCAGCTTCCGGAGGTCCGCGCGGCCCAGGCCCGCTCCGAGGCCGCTCGAGCGGAGCAGCGCGCCGCTGTCGGCGCGCTCCGTCCGCAGGTCAACGGTGCAGTCACCTACGGCTGGCTCGAGAACGATACCCTCGCACTGGATGAGTTCGACAACTGGTCCGCCACCGTGCTGGTGGAGGTTCCGCTCGATCTGCGCGGTTCATTGAGCGCTCGGGTGGCCGCAGCGCGAGCCCGCCACACCATGGCCGAGATCGGCGTGGAGGACGCCCGAGCCGCAATCTTCAAGGAGATCGCTGCTGCGGCAGCGGACCTGCTGCGCTCCCGCACCCGCCTGGCGTCTGCCCGGCGCGCCGTCGCGGAAGCGAGCGCTCGCCGCGAGCTCGTCGACCGTCAGTACATCGTCGGCGTGGTCGGGCTCCTCGATCTGATCGACGCGGACGCCGTCCTGGCGTCCACCGAGGTCGAGGTTGTGGCCGCACGTACAGAGTTTCTGGCGGCGGTGGCACGGCTCGAGCTCGCCTACCCCGCCCTCGACATACCCGTGGGAGGTCTGATTCCATGACCCGTCGACACTCGCTGTTCGTCGGCTGCTGGATCATCCTCGTCGCGATGCTCGGTTGCTCCGACGACGTGAACCACAGCCGGAGCAGCGCCGAGCCGGTGGCAAATCCGGCGGTTGTGGTGACCGCCACGGCGCAGGTTCAAACCCTCGAGGATACGGTCGAGCTGTCCGCACAGGTCACGCCGTGGGCTGCGGTGGAGATTGCCTCCGAGACCAGCGGCCCCGTCGTCGCCCTGCCGGTGGAGGTCGGCGACCAGATGGATTCCGGCGACCTCGTAGCCCGCATCGACGACGCAGAGGTCTCCGCCCGCGTTGCCCAGTCCGAGGCAGCTCTGGCCGCGGCCGAAGCGCAGCTGGCGCAGGCGCGCACGGATCTGGAGCGTGGCGAGCTCCTGGCAACCACCGACGACATTTCGGCAGGGGAGCTGGACCGCCTGCGGCTGGCGGCGGCCACAGCCGAGGCACAGCGCGATGAAGCCGAAGCGGCCCGGGATCTCGCTCGAGAACATCTCCGAGATACGGAGATCCGCGCGCCGTTCGCCGGGGTCATCAGCGAGCGCCACGTGGAGATCGGAGCGCTCCTGTCTCCCGGCACACGAGTTGCTCGCCTCGTCGCCCGCGACAGGGTCAAGGTCCGTGCGGCCGCGTCCGCCCACGATCGCGCACAGCTGCGGGTGGGGCTACCGGCCGCGGTGACGGCGCACGCTCTCCCCGGTGCGGAGTTCGAGGGCACCGTTCGTCTTCTCGGCCAGGAGACCGACCCCACGACAGCGACCTACGCCGTCGAGGTCACAGTTCACGACATCGCATCGTCCCAGGGAGAGCTCCTGCCAGGAATGCAAGGTACGGTGCGGGTGCTGCTCGGAGAGCGCCGGACCCTGACCATCCCCCGCATGGCGCTGATCGAAAGCGGTGATGTCCCCGTCGTATTCGTCATCGAGGGCACGACCGCACGACGGGTCGAACCGGTCATCGGCGCCCAGACTCCGGAGGTTGCCGAGGTGATCTCCGGGCTCGAAGCCGGGGACACCGTGGCGATCCAGGGTCAACACCGGCTCACGGACGGCGACCGCGTGGAGGTGACCACGCCATGAACCCCGGCGCCTTTTCGGTTCGCAACCGGGCGCTGGTGAACGCGGTGTTCGTTCTCGTCGTCGCGGTGGGGATCTACTCGCTGCTCAGCATCCCACGCGAGCTCAACCCTCGCGTGGGCTTCAACTGGGCGTTCATCGACACGATCTGGGTGGGGGCCAACCCGGAGGAGGTGGAGCAGCTGATCTCGATCCCAATCGAGGACGAGATCCAGACCGTCGAGGACATCGACGTCATCACGTCACAGTCACGCCAGAGCGGGTCGTTCGTCTGGGTCAAGTTCGAGCAGATTCCAGAGCGCGAGTTCGAACGGCGAGTCGACGATGTTCGCGCACGGCTCACCAACGTCGACCTGCCCGCCGGCGCCGAGGACACGACCGTGGAGGAGTTCTCCAGCTACGACTTCCAACCGGTGGCCTCGGTGGTGGTCCACGGCACCGCCGGGGAGCGCGTGCTCCACGAAATCGCCAAGCAGCTCAGGGAAGACCTGCGCGATATCGAGGGTGTCAGCAAGGTCGACCGCTTTGGCGATCGCGATCCGGTGATCCACGTCTCCTGTGATCCTCGCAAGCTGGAGGCCCACCGGCTGGATCCCGCCGACGTCGAGCTGGCGCTGCGTCTGGCGAGCCTGAACCTTCCCGCCGGGATCTTCAAGATGGGCGGCCAGGAGTACTTGCTTCGCACACGTTCAGAGGTCGCAGATGTCGATGACGTGGCCAACGTCGCCCTGCGCGCTGGCGGTGCCGGCACGCGGGTTCTGGTCCGGGATGTCGCGGAGGTGCGGCGTGGGTTCGAGGAGCGGACTCTGATCTCGAGATTCGACGCCGAGCCATCGATCACGCTACCGATCACCAAGACCACTGACGGCAACACGCTCGACATCGTTGCCCGGGCCCGCGAGATCATGACCGAATGGAAGGATCGGCTGCCTGCGGGCGTCCATTTGGCCATCTCCAACGACGAGTCAAAGCTGGTGGGGATCATCCTCGGAGTGCTGCAGTCCAACGCACTTCTGGGCCTGCTGATGGTCGTCGTTGCCCTGTTCCTGTTCCTGGGTTGGCGATCCGCCCTCTGTGCGGCACTGGGTATTCCGGTTACCTTCCTACTGGCGGTGGTCGCACTCGACTGGACGGGGAGCACACTCAATGGCAACACCCTGTTCGGGCTGATCCTGGTCCTCGGCATGGTGGTCGATGATGCCATCGTGATCCTGGAGAACTCCTACCGCCATCTGCAGTCGGGCAAGAGACTGGAGACTGCAGTCATCGACGGCGTTCGCGAAGTTGTATCGCCGGTCGTGGTGTCGTCGTTCACGACCATGGCCGGTTTTCTGCCGCTCGTTCTACTGACTGGCACCATCGGTAAGTTCATGCGGATCATCCCGATCACCGTATCGTTGGTGCTCCTCGCCTCGCTGATCGAGGCGCTGCTGATTCTGCCATCGCACTTCGTGGATATCGTGCGACTGAAGGAGACGCACGCCGGCGGACAATCGAGGTTCGACCGATGGGCCGATCGGTACGAGCACAGCCTCAACGCCGTGCTGCGTTGGCGGTACGCGGTCGTCCCCGGCGCGGTGATCGCCCTGGTCGCCTCCGTCGGTCTGATTCCGTTGATCGGCGTCGACCTGTTCGCCGGCGACGAGATGTCAAGCGTGCAGATCGGTATCACCATGCCAGACGGTACTCGCCTCGACGCCACGGATAGCGTTGTGCAGCAGTTCGAAGCGGCGGCGTCCAGGCTCCCAGAAGGAGAGCTGGAGGGCGTCATCGGCAACACGGGGCTGTACCAGGAGATGGACGAGTGGCACCACGGCCCCCACGTGGGCCAGGTTTGGGTCGACGTCGTTGAGGCGCGCGACCGGGAACGCACCATCGATGAGATCATCGCCGATCTGAGGAAGCGTACCGACGCGATCCCCGGGCCGGTGGAGGTGGAGTTCAACAAGGTCGAGCAGGGACCTCCGGCCGATGCACCGATCGAGCTGATGGTCAAAGGTCCAGAGCTGGACGAGCTGGGCGAGGTGTCGGATCGGATCCAGACTGCACTGCGTTCGATGGCTGGAGTGGAGAACGTCCGTGACGACCTGAACCTCCGCCAGCCCTCCATGGACGTGGTCGTCGACCGTGAAGCCGCCGTCCGGCACGGCCTGGATCCGACCCGGATCGCCGCCTCGGTGCACGCTGCGTTCGCGGGCGCCACCGCCACGACCTTCCGCTCGGGCAACGAAGAGGTGGACGTGGTGGTCCGACTCCAGGAGTCCGCACGCTCCAGTCGGAACGACATCGCCCGGTTCCGCTTCGTCAACCCCGCGGGCGAGATCGTACCGTTCGAGGCGGTGGCACGCCTCGAGACCCGGTACGGTCCGATGAACATCCGTCGCCACGACCGCGAACGCGCGGTCACCGTGTCCGCCGATATCGACGAGGATGTGACCGATCTCGCAACCGTCAACCGTGAGCTCGACGCCGAGGTGGCGCGGATCCTGCCCCTCTACCCCGCTGTCAGAACCGAGCCGGGAGGACAGTTCAGTGAGTTCTGGGAGACGTTCGAGGACCTGACCAAGCTGTTTGCCCTCGGCCTGCTGCTGAACTTCATGCTGATGGCCGGCCAGTTCAAGAACTGGACGCAACCGCTGATCATCATGGCAGTCGTGCCGCTCTCGTTCATCGGCGCAATGGTCGGGCTGATGGTGTCGGGCAACCCGTTCTCGATCGCGACCCTGTACGGCTTCGTCGCGCTCGCCGGCGTGGCGGTCAACGACTCGATCGTCCTGGTGAGCTTCATCAACCAGCAACGGGCCGCTGGCATCGACGCCCGCACCTCCATCATCAACGCCGGCCGTCTCCGTCTGCGACCGATCCTCCTCACCTCGGTGACCACGATCCTCGGCCTGCTCCCGATGGCGATCGGCCTCGGAGGCTCGTCGAAGACCTGGCAGCCGCTGGCCTCCACGATCGCCGCCGGCCTCGCGGTGGCCACCGTTATCTGCCTGCTCATCATCCCCTGCCTGCAGGCGATCCGCGACGACGCCGACCGGCTTTTTCGACGTTCTGTGGCGTAGCGTCACGGAAAGCCCACAGCCAACCCACAACCACGGTACGGTCACCCCGATCACGAACACAGGCGGGCTTGACAGCGCGCGCATGGTGCATTAGTGTATTACATCAGTGATACACCAAGCCTCCCCACCGCAACCCACGAGGTTCCACCATGCGCTACACGCTGCACGTCGATCCCGCTGACGCGGTCCCGATCTGGCGGCAGATCGAGGACGGCGTCCGCCGACTGGTGGCCACCGGGGCCTTGGCGCCCGGCGGGCCCGTCCCGTCCGTCCGCGATCTCGCCCGACAGCTCCAGGTGAACCCGGCAACCGTGTCCAAGGCGTACCGGCGCCTCACCGACGCAGGAGTCCTGGAGGTCCGCCGCGGCGAAGGCACGTTCGTCACCGCGTCACCTCCTGCTCTGAGCAACGGCGACCGGCACAGCGAGCTGTCGGCCGGCGCGGTCCGGTACGCGGCCCTCGCCCGAACGCTTGGCGCCGACTACTCCACCACCACAGACGAGCTGGCGCGAGCCTGGCACGACCTGGAGAAGGGAGCCGGTCATGAGTGAGCAGCCTGCAGCCGCCCTCGAAATCCGCGATCTGACTGTCCGCTACAAATCGGTGACAGCGGTGGACGGTGTTGCACTCCGGGTGGAACCCGCAACGGTCTACGCGTTGCTCGGTCGCAACGGTGCCGGCAAGTCCTCGCTGGTTCGGGTGCTGTTGGGACAGCAGCGGGCTCAAGAGGGTACCTGTCGGCTTCTCGACGGCGACGCCTGGTCCGCACGCAGACAGCTCATGGCTCGTCTCGGCGTGGTGTCGGAAGATCCGGATGCTCCGGAGTCCATGACATTCCCGGCACTGGAGCGCTTCTGCTCTCGGCTCTACCCCGAGTGGGACACTGCCGCAGTGGCGGCCCGGAGAGCACGGTTCGAGCTTCCCACAAAGGTGCCGTTCGGCCGGCTCTCCAAAGGGCAGAAAGCTCAGGTGATGCTCACGCTCGCATTGGGCCACAGACCGGAGCTCCTGGTCCTCGACGATCCCACCCTCGGCATCGACGCGGTGGCGCGCCGGGCGGTGTACGCCGAGCTGATCAGCGAGCTCGCAGATCGTGGAACCACCGTGCTGATCACGACCCACGATCTGGCTGGAGTCGAGCCGATTGCAGACCGTATCGGCATCCTCCACCGTGGCCGGCTGGTTTTGGACGAACCCCTCGAGACGCTCAAGGAGCGGTTCCGGCTCGTGGCGCTGCGCTGCGACTCCGAAGCACGCCCGGAGGAGATCGTGCACGACCTCGCTCCGCTGACGGTCAACACCAGCGAGCTCGGCACGGAGGCGCTCGTCGCCTCGTTCGCTCGAGATCGATGGGCGGCCGTAGAGGCCCACCCCAACGTCACAGGTAGCCAGGCTCGACCCGCGTCCCTGGAGGAGATCTTCATCGCCCTGACCGAAGACCCGAGCGCTGGAGGTGCCGCATGACCGTCTGGACCGCTCTTGTTTCCCGCGAGCTCGCTGAGCGATGGCCGATCGCAGCCGCCGCGGCGGTTGCCGGCGTTCTGCCGCTGCTGGCACCCCTCCTTCCCGGAGTGTCCCAAAGTGATCCATCCGAGCTTCGTCTCCTCGCTGCCACCATCGTCGCCACGGCCTTCTCGTGCGTCGTCGCGACCATGCTGGGCGGCACGATCCTCGGACGCGACCTCGCCAGCGGCCGGATCGCTTTCTACCTCGCCCGACCGGTACCGATCGCGTCGTTGGTGTCGGCCAAGCTCCTCGTTGCCCTGCTCATGTCGCTGGCCGTGGTGACTCTGGGATGTCTTCCCTCCTACCTCCTCGATCCTCTCGATCCCGACTGGCTCGCCATATGGACGCAGTTCCTGCCCGCAATGGCGCTCATCCTCAGCCTCCTGATCGTGCTGTCGCACCTTCTCCACACCTTCATCACCGCACGCAGCCCATGGAGCGTGCTCCCGATCCTCACCACCGTCGGTGGGCTGTGGCTCGTTGGCCATCTCCTCAGCGAACGACCGTTCGTCATGAGGCACCTCTTTCCATGGTCGCTGGCGCCCATCCTGGCGCTGCTAGCGCTCCTTGTGGCCACAATCCTCACTCAGGTCGCTCGAGCCCGCCGTGACCATTCCCGGGGGGCACGGGTGGCGGCACGGTGCGCCACCGCAGCCGTCGTGGCGGTGTGCGGTTTGGTCGGCGGCTTCCTCGTGTGGCTGACCGCGGTCAGCCCGCAGCAGCTGGACCACGTCTCCCGGGTCCGAGCTGTGACCGACCATTCCTTCCTTCTTCAAGGGCATACCCGTCGGTGTGGGGTCCGGTTCCCGTCGATCTATCTCGTGGACGCTCGGTCGAGCGCCTGGGTTCGCTCGTACGGTTGCGGCTCCCAGGTGGCAAACCCTCCGGGCTCGCTGGCCAACCGTCTGGTGCGAAGCTCGCGCAGCATCGGCGTCCTCGACCCCGAGACGTTCGAGATCACACCGGTGCTCGAGCTCGACTCCGAGCGCTAGCCCCACCCGTCGTCTCGGGCCTCCAGGCACCGTGCACATACGAGCCTGTGGGCTGACGGCACGACGGGAGGCATGACAGCCCGGTCGAGATGACGTCGGAGCTGATGCGCAGCGTACTCCTGGCCACTCCTGCGAACGGTCTCATGCTGCAGGAGAATGGGGCGCTACCGCCCCTTCCACACCGGCGAGTGCGCACCAACACCGACGGCGTCCACGGCCTGCACGGCTCCGGTAGAAAGGTCGAGAACGCACAGGAACGGGCCGACCGTCCCGCCAGCCCCCTCGGCACTGGCGCTGAACACCAGGTACCGACCGTCCGGCGAGAAGTCGAGGGCGATCAGACCGCGCGGCGTGGCGCCGCTGAGATCCGCCTCCTGCGGCAGCGTGATCGAGCTCCCCTGACCGCTGTGCACATCCACGAACGCAACGACGTGCGGACGGACCGCAATGTCCGCCTGGCCCTGACTGAGGTACGCGACGTACTGGCCGTCCGGCGCGAACGCCAGCCCCGAGTACTCGCTGACCAGCAGCTGGCCGGTCCACCCGCCCATGTCCGCCGACGGCACCTCCCAGGTGTGACGGTTCTCGCCGGTCATCGCGTCACAGACGTAGATCCGGTAGCTATCGGCGTACACCAACAGATCCTCGGTCGGCGAGAACACCGGTCCGAGACCCCGCTTCTTCATCACGTCCGGCAACAGCGCGTCGTCGTGGTACACCGCCTGCTGCTCGCCGGTCTTCAGGTTGATCGAAAGCACCTTGTACCACGTGCCAACCGCCATGAACGTCGACTCGTACGCACCGCTGTTCCAGTCGTGGACGTCCACGTTGCCCACGTGCTTCGAGCTGCGGATCGTGAACGCCAGCAGCTTTCCGTCGCGCGAGACGGTCGGATGCCGCACTTGCGACTCCTGGTCGGGAGGAAGACGCAGCTCGAACGGTGCGCCGTGCACCGAACCGATCAGTCGGGGCTGGCGCGGATGCTCCACCGGAAAGACAATGACGGATCGGTCAGCGGACACCGCCGGGCTCAGGATCCCCGTCGAGTCGAACTCCTGGAGGACCTGCACCGACCCCGTCTGAGGATCCACCTCGCACCAGCTGACGGTACTGCCGTCCTCCCGCACGAACCCGATACCGCTGAGCGGACCGAGACCGCCGGTCATCGCTTCGGCGGTCGAGTGTCGGGTCGTCGCAGGCGACGGTCTGGGTTCACTGGGCCGAGCATCCTCCGACGCAACCGTTCGCCTCCGAGGCGCCGGCTGGTCCAAGCTCGGCTCCACCCGATGCAGCACGAGGATGTAGCCCTCGTCCTCACCAAGGGTCAGGGTCAGCTGATCGCCCTCGAGCTTCGCAGCGAACGGGACCTGATACTCACCTTGATAGTCAACGACAAGGGTGCTGCCATTGAACGCATAGGTGAACTGCTCGCCGTCCATATCGCCGGAGCCGTCGGCGTTCAGCCGCACTGTCAGAAGCTCGCCGTACTCCTCGCCCTGCCAGACCCCGACCAGCTGCTCGTTTGCGGCGGCTACCGCGGTGACACCCACGACGAAGGCACTCAAAAGAAGTAGTCGCACGACCCGGTTCATTGGATGACTCCTCGTTCATCTTCTACGGTAGACGCACCAGCGCTCGACAGCAATGTGTGCGATGGGACGCGACCACCAGCCGGAGTCGATTCCGGCTGTGTCACTCAACGTACGGCTCGATCGCCTCCAGAAAATGCTCCGCCATCACCTCGTACCCGTCCCCGTTCGGGTGGATCCGGTCGCTCATCCGTTCCCTGCGACCCCAGATCCCCTCATAGACGTTCGGGATCAGCACGCAGCCGAGGCGCTGACACAGGTCCCTGTACGCCTCGGGATAGCCGCGGCCATACAGCGGCACGTCGATACCGCCCACCACCACCAGCGCTCCCTCCGACTGAATGCGCTCGACGATCGTTTCCAGGTTTGCGAACGCCTGCTCGCGCGGCACACCGTTCTTCAGGTCGTTTCCGCCCAGTGTGATCAGTACGATTCTCGGATCGTGCGAGAGCACATCGTCGTCCAGGCGGCTGAGGGCACGCGCTGTGGTGTCGCCAGGGATTCCGGCGTTGAGCACCGGCTCCTCGAGATGTCTCGCGAGCCGTGCGGGGTAGCTCTCGTCTGCAGGCGCACCGGTGCCGTAGGTGAGGCTGTCACCGAAGCAGACGATCGTCGAACCTGTGGGCTCGGCGTTCCTCGGTTGCGATGACACAAGGTCGTAGAAACGGTAGCCCAGGGAGACCACGATGATCGCGGCCAGCACCCCGGCAAGCGTGTTCACGCGCCGAAGCATGACGCGCACCCGAGTCGGGACCTTGAGCATCGTGGACTCCTGACGCTAGGCTCGCACCGTGCTCACGCGGTCTCGCCCCTGTGGTGGACTTCAAGCTCCCGCACGCTTCGAGCGCCTATCCCGGCCCGCCACGGGCCTGCACACCCTCGCGGATGGCGACCGCTGCGGCCAGTGCACGAGCGCCGGTCCGGCCGTCGACGTAGTTGCGGCGGCTCCCACGACACCCCGCAACGAACTCCTCGAGCTCCGCCGCCAGGGGCTCTGCAGGCGTCACGTCCACGGCCTGCGGCTCGATCTGCGGTGTCCCGTCGCCGTGCACGAGACGAGCGGACGACACCTGCTGCTCCCCGTAGTCCACAGAGTAGTAGCTGTCCTGGGCGAACACCCGCAGCTTGCGGATCCGCTCCGCCGACACCCGAGATGCCGTGAGGTTTGCCACCAGACCGTTGGCGAACTCGACCCACGCGTGGCACAGGTCCACCTTGTTGGTCAGCACCGGCACGCCCACCGCGCGGATCTCGCTCGGCTCCTGCCCGGCAACGGCGAGGGTGATCTGCAGATCGTGGATCATCAGATCGAGGATCACATCCACGTCGATGGACCGTGCCGTAAACGGCGAAAGCCGCTGCGTCTCCAGGTAGCGCACTCCCTCCGCCATTCCCAGCACCGCTTGCACCGCCGGGTTGTGGTACTCAACGTGACCAACGGCGAGCACACGCTGCTGCCGCTGCGCCAACGCCACCAGCTCGTCGGCCTCGGCAACGGACGCTGCGATCGGCTTCTCCACCAGAACGTGGCATCCTGCCTCGAGCAGCCGACCCGCGACCTCACGGTGGTTGACGGTCGGCGTTGCCACGACGACCGCGTCGGCCCGATCGGCCACCTCGTCCACGCTCGCGAGCTGTGGCACACCGTGCTGGGAGGTGATCTGACGAAGCTGCTCGGAGGACGTGTCGAACGCACCAACCATGTCGACACCGTCCATGGCCGCCAGGATCCGGACGTGGTGCCGTCCAAGGTGCCCCACCCCGACCACTGCCGCTCGCAACGGTGTCTGCTCTGACGCTGCTGTCTGTTTCCCGCTCATGGCCGCACAGGATAGCCCACTTCGGCTGACAGGTCGACAGCCAGGCTCGACCGCTCCCTGCAACCTCTACCAGATGGCACGCACATCGCGATCCAGGACGATCACCATGGCACCGATGACAGTTCGCTTCACAAACCCCAGATCTGCCGCGGCGCCAGCTCCACCGAGTTGCCTGCCGGATCGCGAACGTACAGCGAGCTCAAGCCATCCCGCCACTCTCCTTCGGCCTCGATCGGCACCCCGTGATCCTCCAGGTATCGGCGCCACTCCTCGAGCTCCTCCGGCGGAACGGCGAACGCGACGTGGCCAGGACCGTGTGCCCCGTGCGGTGGAGCGTTCGTGTCGGTCGACGTCTCGGTCGGGTTGAACACCAGGAGCATGCTCCCACCGCAGCGGAAGAACACATGGCGCCCCTCCTTGCGGGTCACCTCGTGCAGGCCGAGGACTTGACCGTAAAACGCCGATGCGGCATCGAGATCCTCCGCGTACAGGCACGTCTCCAGCACTGAGAGCTCTCTCACATCACACCTCCCAACGCGGCCGCGGGCCGCAACCAAAGTGATGCTCCGAGGGCGCCGGTCCCGGTCCTGGCCCCGGCCCCGAGCCCGGCAGCCGGATCCCGGCCATCCGGTTTCCGGCGGATGCTTCGAATTTTCGAAGACACTGCTCCGTGAGCTGCCAAACTGATCGCTCGCGTCATGGCAACTCCACGGTACCGTACTCTCGACACCACCGCCGGGAGGACTCGCCAACCGCACATCGAGAGCCCATCGAACGCGACTCCAAACCGTTGGATCGAGCAAGGGTTCGCGGTACTATGAGTGTATGGCCCGACCGCTGCGACACGTTCTGGCTATCGGATTGGATGGCGACCACCTGGCGCATCTCGCGACAGTGCTGAAGCGCTCCCAGCTCGAGGTGGTCACCGTCGACGATGATCCGGACGTGCTCGACCTGATCCGCGGTACGCCGTTCGATCTGCTCGTGGCTGCCTATCCGCCGCGGACGATGACCACCGAGGCACTCCTCGATGCCGTTCGCGGCGAAGGATCGACGAGTCAGCAGGCGGGCGTCATTTTGCTCGCGGCGCCCGGCACACTGGATGCCGCACTGGCGTACATCGACCACGGCGCCAACCGCGCCGTCGCAGTGAACTGGGCCGCAGCGCGCCTTTGGCAGGCGGTGGTGGACCTGCTCGAGGTCTCACCACGAATCCGTGCCCGCTTCCCCGTCGTGTTCGACCTGGAGCTACCGGGATCCTCTTCCGGGGCTGCGGTCGAGACGGAGAACCTCTCGCAGTCAGGGATGGCGATCCGTTCGCAGCGAACTCTCCCGCTCGGCGCACGTCTGCCGCTTCGACTCCACCTCCCAACCGAGATGGAACCGATCACCGCCATTGCCGAGGTGGTTCGTGCCAGCGATCCCGAGCGTGAAGGCTTCGCCGGTTTTGGCCTCCGTTTCGTGACGTTCCGAGAGGACAGCCAGCAGCGCTTGGTCACGGCTCTGGACGCGCTGCATACGGCCTGACCGTCATCCCATCACGACCACCCTTCGCCCACTCGCAGCTCATGCCAAGTTGCTACACTCGCCGTCAGGAGGTCCTACATGCCAGTCGCTGTGTACCGCTCTCTGCTCCTTGCCACCGTCGTTGGTGCTCTCCTGTCCAGCCCGGCGCTCATCTGCGCGGATCAGCATCTGACGCTCGAGGACATCTTCATGTCGGACCAGCTCGAGTCGTCGAACCCACCGTGGATTCGTTGGCTTCCGGACGGCTCGGGTTTCCTTTTCCGGCTCGAAGACTCCGAAGGCTCACTGTGGCTCTGGCGCGAGCACCTCGACGGAGAGCGCACGAAGGTCTGCGATTGGACCGCCATGTTGGAGGATCTCCAGGCTCAGCGGCCGGACTGGGAGGCTCCCGCGCTCTCCGATGTCAACGCGGCTTCGTCGGCCCGCACCCGATCCACGCTTGCACCGGACGGCACCGCTCTCGTCGGAGTCGCTGCAGGCGAGCTGTTCGCCCTCGACCTGACAACCGGCCGCGCCAGGCTCCTCACAGACAGTATCGGTGAGGAGCTGTTCCCGACGTACGACTCGACGGGAGCCAGGTTGGCGTTTGTCCGCGATCACGATCTGTACTGGCTCGACCTCGGTGACGGCGCCTCACACCGGCTGACTGACGACGGCAGCTCGACGATCCTCAACGGCATTGCCCCGTGGGTGTATGAGGAGGAGCTCCGCGTGGAACGGTCGTTCTGGTGGTCCCCCGACGGAGCTCGGATCGCCTTCGTCCGCTACGACGTCAGCGAGGTTCCGATCTACCCGATCTCGGATCAGATCCCCCTGTACGCCACTATCAGCCAGCAGCGCTATCCGAAGCCGGGAATGCCGAACCCCACCGCTTCGCTGCGAGTGACCTCACTGGATCGAAGCAGCGCGTGGTCGTTCGATCCCCCTCCTGAAGAAGGCTACCTCGCACGTGCGGGTTGGACCCCTGATGGACACGTCTGGTATCAGTGGCTGGACCGTCCACAGGAGCACCTGAGTCTGCTCAGGGTCGATCTGGCCAGCGGCGATCCCAGCACGCTCCTGACCGAGCACGATCCAACGTGGATCAACCTCCGCGACGACCTCCACTGGCTCGATGACGGACGTTTCCTGTGGACCTCAGAACGCGACGGCTGGCGTCACATCTACCTGTATGCGCCCGACGGCACCCTCGAACGCCGTCTCACCGAAGGCTCATGGCAAGTGGAACGGCTCGCCGGAGTCCACTCGAACCGGGTGGTTTTCGTGAGCACGAAGGACGATCCGAGAGAGCGACATGT
>CAZEJK010000043.1:0-29162 GCA_964512045.1 uncultured Thermoanaerobaculia bacterium | reverse complement strand
GATCCTCGGCACCTCGCCCGATTCCATCGACCTCGCCGAGGACCGCGAGTCGTTCTCGCGCATCCTCCGCTCGCTCGGCCTTCGCCAGCCGCCGGCCGGCATCGCGGACAACCGGGCGGAGGCTCGCGCCATCGCCCAGGAGCTCGGCTACCCCGTGCTCATCCGCCCGTCGTACGTGCTGGGCGGCCGGGCGATGGAGCTGTGCAACAACGAGGACGATCTCGACCGCTACATCGACGCCGCCTTCGCCGCCAGCGACGTGTCGCGCGTGCCGGGCGCTCGGCAGTCGATCCTCGTCGACAAGTTCCTGCTCGACGCGACGGAGATCGACGTCGACGCCGTCGCGGTCGATGAGCGGCACCTCGGCCCGCATCGCGCGCTTCTTGCCGGCGAGCGTGGGCGCCTCGATCTCGGCCAGCGGCGTCTCGATCACCTTGGTCGTCAGCGGCAGGTCGCGCGTCACCTCGTAGGCGAGCAGGTGGCTGATCTCGCGCAGGAGCCGGCGGAACGAGGCGGTCGAGGTATCCTTCTCGCGCATGATCGTCAGCTTGTGCTGGATCAGCGGGTGGTCGACGATGGTCAGGTGGTCGGTGGTCAGGGTCATGTCTCGTCCAGTCGTTTCAGCAGGCGGTCGCGGGTGGCGGCGTCGCAGAAGGCGGCGCGGGCGGCGGTGCGGGCGATCTCGCGGAAATCGCGTTCGTCCCAGCCGAAGGCGTCGTGCAGCGCCTCGTATTCCGCCGTCATGGTGGTGTGGAAGAAGGGCGGGTCGTCGGTCGAGACGGTGACAGGCACGCCGGCTGCACGCAGCCGCTCGAAAGTCCGCACCACAGTACCGATGTTGTGGTCGTACCAGCCACCGATGAGCAGCACCGGCACGGTCACGTCGGCCGGGTTGAACGCCTCGGCAATCACGTCCCAGAGAGCGTTCTGAACCGGGTTGGCGAGCACCGGCGCACTGTCACCGAAGCCGAGCAGCGCAAGCTGGGTGATCTTCGCGCGGCGCAGCACGCCTCCAGGCGAGTAGTAGTCGTGGTAGTGGTTACCGAGACCCGCCACCCGCGGCACCATGCACACCAGATGCGGCGGCTGGCGCAAGGCGGTGCGAAACTGCGCCACCCCGAGCGCCGAGCTGCCCCAGGTCGCCACCTGGCCATCGCACCAAGGCTGGGCCGCCACCCACTCGACGCAGTCGAAGCCGTCGTCGCCGAGGTCCCGGTCGAGCGCCCCGGCTGCGGTGGAGCCGAACCGTCCCCGCCAGTCGACGACAACCATCGCGTAGCCAGCATCGACCATCGGTCGTTGCCGGTTCCGGAAGCCGTCTTTGTTGTACGGCGTCTGCACCAAGACGGCCGGTGCCGGCTCGTCGTTCTCGGGCAGGTAGACATCCGCCGCGAGCCATTGCCCGTCCCCCATCGGCACCTGCACATCCACAAGCTCCTGGGCGTGGACTGCCCACGAGCCCAGTAGCAAGACCGTCACCATCACGGAGCGTTTCATGACTGCTTGGACGCTCGGATCTTCTCCTGGTTGACGTCGTGTCGACCGAACAGCGCGGTGACCACGCAGGCGCGATCGGCTGTGCCGAACACGCCATCTCCGATGCAGTCGTCACTGCTCTTCGTTATCGACACCCACACTGACCGCCCTGCCAGGCGCAGGTCGACGCCATCATGCAGCACTCCTTGTCGATGACCACCTCGCAGGCGCAGTAGCCGTTGTCGTCGCCCGGGCTCCACCAGCTTCTGGGGTCTCGCTCGAGCAGCTCGTCGAGCCTGCCTTGCTGCCAGGAGCCGATGGCCATCAGCACAACCGTTGCCTCGATCCGGTGCCGGGGCAGAAAGGTCATCAGCTTCATCCGATCGGCCTCTGGAATCATCTTCTGCATGGCGTTCCCGGCAAAGATGCGCTTGGCCTCGACGAATCCCTCGCCGTCCATGACGGCGTGGATCTCGGCGGCAACGTCGTCCCACATCGGCATGTCAGCCATCTCGATCGCTCCCGTGATCTGCTCGATCGACAGTGGCCGCATGTCAGACAGCGGCCGCATATCGGTCGCTCCGGCTGGAGCGACGGTCCAGACAATCAGAGCAACCGTGGCAAGGACTGTGTTCGCGCTTCGCATATCGGGCCTCCTCGGTAGAATCCTCGATGAAACGTTAGCCTGCGCCCATCACTCCGTCAAGCACATAAAGCGCCTTTTGAGAGTTACTTGAGGAAGCTTTGATCGTCTCTTGAGGTCGCGACAACATGCAGCTTTACCTCCAACATGCCCGGCTGATCGGCGGTTCATGGTGTGGGATCGTCCGGGCCCTTCACACCAGGTGATCGTTCGTGTCCTTTGCGCCACTCTTTGACGACTGACACACGAGGACGCACCAGCAGCCTGAGCCTCCGACCGACCACCGCGCCACGAACGGCCAGTCTTCTGCTAGGCTGTTGGAGTCTCACTCACCAGGAGGGCCTCATGCACGCAGCGAGCCAGCCGGCGCTGTTGTCGCTCGATCCCCCCGATCGGGTTCGTCGGATCGGCGATGTCTTCCGGTCGGTCGAGCTCTCGGAGCAGGTGTTGGCTGCTCTGACCGACGGAGGTTACGGAGGCGGGCCGCGTCGCGAGAGCTTCGCCCTGTTGGTGGCACGGACCGTCGACGAAAGACCTCTCTCGACACTCGCTCGCCTGTTTATCGCGGGGCTCCCGGTGTCAAAGAAGGTGGCGGCTCGAGCGATCGCTCCGATGGCGCTCGAGGACTGGCTCGAAGTCGGCATCCTCAGACCCGAGGCGGGCTGTGTTCTGCCCTGCGTCTGCATCGAACCGTGCCACGGGATGCTGGTGGCGTCGGACCCACCAACGGACTACTCGCGACCAGACGTAGTCGTCGCACCAGCGAACGCTTCGAGAACGCTCCTCGGGGCGACGATCCGAAGACCCGTGGCACGCGCCCTCGACATCGGTTGTGGCACTGGCGTCCAGGCCCTGGTGGCGGCCCGTCACGCCGATGAGGTGGTGGCGGTCGACATCAACCAGCGCGCCGTGAACATGACGCGATTCAACGCGCTGCTCAACCGGATCGACACCATCGACGTCCGTCTCGGAAGCTTCTTTGAACCGGTCGCTGGTGAACGGTTCGGACTGATCGTGGCGAACCCCCCGTTCGTCATCACTCCCGACCGTTCGTACGCCTACCGTGACGGTGGCCTCCAGGGGGACGGCGTCGTCCGGAGGCTCGCCGAGAGCGCGGGCGGCCATCTCGAGGAGGGCGGATTCTTTCAGATGGTGTGCGACTGGGCCACGGTGGCCGGCCAGCCGTGGCCGGAGCGCCTGGCGCGGTGGTTCTCGGGGACCGGCTGCGATGTCCTCGCGCTCCGCACGACGGCCATGCCTGCCTCCGGCTATGCAGCGATCTGGGTGGGACAGACCGAGTTCGCCGGAGCGGCAGAGCGCAGCGCCACGCTCGAGCGGTGGTTGGAGGCGTACCGGGAGCTGGAGATCGACGAGGTGAGCTCCGGCATCCTGGTTGCGCGTCGGCGTACGGGGGAACGCAACTGGTTTGGTCCGCAAGAGATCCCCATGCGGATGATCGGACCTACGGGGAAAACGATCGCCCGACGGTTCGAGCTGCGAGACCGACTGCAAGCGTTGGACACGCCAGATGAGTTCCTCTCACTGACTCCGCGACACGCCGATACCGTACGTCTCGAACAGCAGCTGGTGCCGACTGACGAGGGCTGGACGAAGGAGCAGATGACCGTCCACCTGATCGCCGGGCTCGCGGAGCGTCAGGAGATCGACCCTCTCGGCGCCATGCTGCTCGGCAGGTGCAACGGACAGCGAACCGTGCGCGATCTGGCCGCCGAGGCAGCACGGACAACCGGTCGTCCGGTCAACCAGCTTCTCGAGCAGCTCGTGCCATTCTTCGAGTCGATGCTCGAGCGTGGCTTCCTGGACCTTTCATGACGGCTTCACGTGCTGTCACAATCATCGTGCGATCCCGTTGCACGGCCACCGTACTCCGGTGACGGCTTCGCTATCACCTGCAACCTCTGATCGTATAGGCTTGCGGGGACGCGGAGGAGGGAGCACTCGATGAGTGAACCAGGTTGCGCGGCCTGCCCTTGGAGAGCCAAGTACGACGACAAGCCGACGTCCTTCTTGGGACGACTGTGGCGCTGGCACGCCAACTTCTGCCCGGGATGGAAGGCCTACATGAAGTCCCTGCCCGAAGACGAACGGAAGACGATGGTCGAAACGTACGGCTTCCCGCCTGGCAAGTTCAGTTGACCGATCGTCTGTCACCTGACGCTGCGGTCTCCGCAGCGTCGCACGGGACCCCCATCCTCGGGGGTAGCAGCCCTACGGCAGCCGCTCCACCGGCGCCTCGACCCGAATGTGGCGTC
Organism: uncultured Thermoanaerobaculia bacterium; assembly: GCA_964512045.1. Classification (GTDB taxonomy): domain Bacteria; phylum Acidobacteriota; class Thermoanaerobaculia; order Thermoanaerobaculales; family Sulfomarinibacteraceae; genus CAZEJK01. Next base: position 24,770 of record CAZEJK010000043.1, on the reverse strand, counting down.
CGTCCCGCTCGACCAGGAGCGAGCGCTGCGTACCCGGCTCGCCGCTCAGCGCCTCCACCACCGTGCCCATCGTGGCGCCGGTCACCTCGAGCTCGCCGATTCGGATCAGACGATCGCCGACCTGGACTCCCCGAACGCACGGCTCCCCATTTTTCTCGACGACTCCCGCCACCCAGTACGTACCGTCCAGCTCCGGGCGCACGGTGAGCGCACCCTGCTGACCGAGGTCCGGCTGGTTTCAGGGGCGGTGGTACCAGAGCACCAGCACCCGCACGAGCAGACGGGGTACCTGATCTCTGGATCCCTCCGCTTTTTCGGCGAGATTGGGGAACGGATCGTGCGACCGGGCGATAGCTGGAACCTGCCCGGCGGAGCGTCTCATGGCGCGGAGGCACTCGAGGACACAGTCGTCATCGAGGTCTTTTCGCCGGTTCGGGAGGACTACCTCGGTCTGTAGCGACTGAAAACCGCTACATCTTCGAGAATTCGAAGCAAAGCCGAGAGTCGAGAGTTCAGCGTGCAGAATGCCGTCCGCCCGGCCCAGAGCCTACTCCGAAGATCTCCGGCATCGAAGGGTGGTAGCGCGCTCGCTGCAAGGGCCGATGGGTGGGCGGTGAAGAACGAAGCCGAGTCATCTCGACCGAGCCTCCGTGGCGAAGCAGAGGACACCCCACCCCTCAAACGCCCCGCACCCGGTGCTGCGTACCCTCCAGTGTGGAGATCCCGTCGGAGAACCGCAGGGTCCGGCCCCAGCACTGGCCCTCGACCCGGCCGCGACAGCCGGCTGCCGGCTCCCCGGGCGGGGGCCCGGACGAAGACCGGCGCCGGGGAGCCTTCGTTGCGTGGCTCGTGAGCGGAGACTGGACCGTCATGCGGGCAGCGGTCCGTGCCTGCAGGCCTGGTGGATGGTCGAGCGCAACGGTCTTTGTACTGGCCTCAGGGCGCCTCGATCTCCAGTGGGTTGGCCGGGTCGGCGGCCCACTCCTGCAGGGAACCGATGTACACGGCGACATCGTCAAACCCGAGCCGGGTCATGACGAAGGCGCTCGCCGAGGCCGCAATGCCGCCGCCACAGTAGGTGATGGCGCGCAGATTGCGATCGCCGTCGTACACAGCGGCCAGCTCACCGTCCGCCCGGAAGCGGCTCGCCTCGTCCAGCAGCTCGGTGACCGGCCTGTTCACGGCCCCCGGGATGTGGCCGGGCCGGCCGTACATCGACATCTCACCCCGGTAGTGGGCTTCCGGCATGACGTCGATGATCCGGACCGCCTCGTTGTCGATGGCAGCAAAGACCTCGTCCCGGTCGGCGATCAGCTCCGGTCTCACATCTGGTGTCAGCTTCCGCGCCGGTAGATCGGCGGGCTCGGTGGACAGTGGTCGGTCCTCAGCCTTCCAGGCCGCCAGGCCACCGTCGAGCACCGCCGCCCGGTCAAAGCCGATCCAGCGCAGCATCCACCACACCCTGGCGGCCCACACCGACATGCCAGCGTCATACAGCACGACGCGCGAGTCGTCACCGACACCCAGCGCGCCCATGGCTGCGGCAAGCTGCTCCGGGGTCGGCAGACCGTACTCCAACGGGCTATCGGCGGCCCGCAGCTCGCCCGTGAGATCGGCAAACCCGGCGCTGGGGATGTGCCCAGTTTCGTAGTCCGCCCGCCCACTCAGGACCAGATACCCCCCGTCCTCCTCCATCTCCACCCGGACGGTGCAATCCAGCACCACGAGATCCGGATCGTCGAGGTGCTGACTCAGCCACTCGGGAGAGACCAGCGTGTCCAGCTCGAGCGGTTTCGCGTCCCGAGCCGGCGCATCGGATCCCGTTGCGAAGCTGGCAGTGGGCGCGATCAGCGCCACTGCAACCATCCCGATGCAGAGACCTCGCGCGCGATAACTTGATGACATGTTGCTTCTCCTTCTCCAGCAGAACGTCCCGCGTGCCCGGAGAGTTCGTGTTCGTGATCATACACAACCGCCCCGCTCCCATCAGCTCTATGTCCTGCTGCTGCGCGGTATACTGGAGAGGTTCCAGGGAGGTCGCAATGTCGCCGAGCCGGGCCGCGGCCGTGCCGCACGGGACCGATGCGCGAATGGGGAAGCCGAACCGTCCGTGAAGGGACTGCTCGCAGCAGCGACAACGCCTCGGAGCAGTCCCGAAACCCGACCAGGCCTCGCCAGCTAGCTCTCTCGAAGAGGCAGCGGTCTTCAGTCGTTCATCACGGCATCCGCAAGGGACGTGCCATACTCTCTCAGCCGAAAGGAACCATCATGCCGCTCTCTCCATCAGACGTGGTCCGTCGCTGGGTGACCAGATTCAACGCAGCGGATACGGACGGGTTGATGGCGCTGTACGCCGAGGACGCTGTCAACCACCAGGTCGTCTTCGAGGAGCCCCTGCATGGCCGGGATGCCATTCGGAAGATGTTCGAGATCGACTTTGCCCGGGCGCAGATGGTGTGCCAGGTCGAGAACCTGTTCGAGTGCGGCGAGTGGGCGATCCTCGAGTGGGTCGACCCGAATGGGCTGCGCGGCTGCGGGTTCTTCCACGTCCAGGACGGCTTCATCGTGTTACAACGCGGTTACTTCGACCAGCTCACGTTCTTCCGGCGGCAGGGCCTACCGGTCCCGGAGCAGTACCTCGGTTGAGCGCTACGGATGAGCTCTTCTGGCTCCCGACCCGATGCCGCAGCGCGACGTACCGTCGTATACTGCTCCTCGGGCCGCAACGGCCACGAGCGCGCAGGGAGCAGCGTCGATGACGGTCTACGACCAACAGTATCTGGCCCGCCTGTTCGAGCAGTACATTCCGTTCAATCAGCACCTCGGGCTGCGGTGCCTGCTGATCGAGGACGGGTTCGTCCGAGTGGAGCTGCCGTTTCGCAAGGAGCATGTCGGAAACCCGGAGATCCCCGCCCTCCACGGCGGCGCGATCTCCTCCACCCTGGACACAACCGGCGGGCTCGCGGTGTGGTCTCGGCTGCGACCGCACGACCGGGTCTCCACCATCGACCTGCGGGTGGACTACCTGCGTCCGGGCCGCGGCGAGCCGATGATCGCGGTGGCCAGGGTCGTGCGGATCGGCAATCGGGTTGGCGTTGCCGAGCTGCGGGCGTTCCATCCGGACGCCGAGGACAAGCCGATCGCCGCCGGGATGGGCGTGTACAGCATCAGGCGGGTCTCGGACGATGACGGCGTGCGGTGGACCTGGCACGAGGCTGACGAACCCACACCGTAGCGGCTGACAGAGCCGTATCTTCGAAAGCCCGAAGCGTAGTTCAGCCAGCGTTCAGAATGCCCCCGACCCACCCAGACCCGCTCGCAGGAGCAACGACGCCACTGCCCGGCTCCAGTCCTGGCCCGGCCCCGATCCCGGGCCCGCCATCCGGATCCCGACTCTGCGGCCCCTCGGCGATTCCGCCAGACCTTTCGAAAACTCTGACGCGAGGCCGTCAAAGCACTTCAGCTCAGTGTTTGCTATCTGACCGCAGAAGCTTAATTGAACAATCTTCGGATTCCTGTAACCAATCCCCTTCCTTGCGCGTAAACGTGTGGTAGAATTAACTGAGACGGGGAATCAATCCCCTTCTCAAAACATGATGGTACTGGAAAGGAGCCGCGACGATGAGAGCCATGACAAGCGTGATTGGGGTTGCTGCGCTGGTAGTGCTGACTGCAGGAGCCGCCTGGGCGGGTCCGGGTTGCGACAGCGCAACGAAGACCGCACAGGCCGAGGGCGCCAGCTGCCCGATCTCGGCCGCCAAGGCAGCTTACGACGAGACGATGTCGGAGACGGGTTGCGAGAAGACGGCCAAGAAGGCCGCGAACTACGCAATGGCCGAGCACGCCTACAAGGCTGCCTACGCCGACAGCAACTGCTCCAAGACCGCCATGAAGGCCGCGTACAAGCAGGTTCACGCCAAGACTGGCTGTGAGACGACCGCCAAGACCGCCGCGCAGCACGCCGTCGCGCAGGCCGCGTACGATCACGAGATGGCCACGTCCGGCTGCGAGAAGTCCGCCAAGGCCGCCTACCAGAAGGCCACGAACGGCGGTTGCGACACGAGCGCCGAGAAGGGTGTGACCACCGCCGCCAACACGAACGCCGGTTGCGACTGGTCTGCGTCCAAGGCGAGCGACGGCGCCACGAAGGCTGGCTGTGACAAGAAGGCCTCGTACAACCAGGTGGCCGTCGAGGCCTACCACACGGCGTATGACTCGAGCAACTGCTCGAAGACCGCCATGAAGGCCGCCTACCAGGCCGTGGCCGAGAAGTCGGGCTGCTCGGCGACCGCCACGACCTCCGCCGCCCACGCTGTGGCGCAGGCCGCGTACGACGCCACCTACGAGAAGACCGGCTGCGAGAAGTCCGCCAAGAAGGCGTACGAGAAGGCTTCCGACGAGGCGATCCAGCTGGCCGAGTCGATCGACAGCGAGACCAAGGCGGCATCGTAGCCGCCTGTGACAGGTGCCGCCCGCGAGACTCACTGGCTGCACAGCCGGCTGCGTCTCGTGCTTTCTGAACGCTGACTCTCCCATCGCCCCCGCAACGCGGAGAGCCAGCCAACCTCCAACGGCCCGGACCCACTGGTCCGGGCCGTTCCCCTTTCTCTCCCTGCCGCGACGTGGACGACACGCCCCGACCTCCCACCTCCCGCCGGCCACAGCACTCACTGCAGCGGCTCCTCACCGGTGCTTCGACTCAGACCGTGCTTCCTCCCGACGACACGAGGCAGTATCCTCCGCCCTGGAGAGCGTGAGCATCCATGAACGACGTCCGACCCTTGTCACCCGCCGAGGACGCCACCACCACCCTGCGTGTGGGGGTGGCGTGCGCCACATCGGGTTTCCTGATCTGGGGTCTCTCGCCGATGTACTGGAAGCTCCTGCAGCACGTCTCGGCGTTCGAGCTGCTCGCTCATCGAGTGCTCTGGTCGATGGTGCTTCTGGTGCTCTGGAACAGCGTTGCGCGCCGATGGAGCATCATCATCGCGACCCTCAGGGTGCGCAAGAACGTCCTTGCGCTCATCGGCAGCACTGTCTGTATTGCCAACAACTGGTTCTTGTTCATCTGGGCAGTCACCACCGACCGGGTACTGTCGGCAAGCCTCGGCTACTACATCAACCCGCTCCTCACGGTGCTCCTCGGTTTCGTGTTCTTGCGCGAGCGCCTGTCTCGCCCACAGAGCATCGCCGTCGGGCTTGCAACGTTCGGTGTGCTCGCCCTCACGATCCAGATCGGGTCGTTGCCCTGGATCTCGCTGGCTCTGGCGCTCACGTTCGGGTTCTACGGGCTCTTGCGGAAGACCATGAACGTCGACTCCGTGACCGGATTGACCGTCGAAACAATCATCCTGGCTCCGATCGCCCTCGCTTTCCTGATCCACCGCGAGCACGCGGGCGTCGGAGCATTTGGAGAAGCTCTCGGTACCGATCTTCTGTTGATCATTGCCGGTGCCGTAACGATCGTGCCGCTGCTGCTCTTCACCCTCGGCGCCCGTCGCCTGCCACTGTCCACCCTCGGGCTCCTCCAGTACATTGCGCCGTCTGGCCAGTTCCTGCTGGCGGTCGCGCTGTATGGCGAGCCGTTCACGCTCGGACATGCCATCGCCTTCCCATGTATCTGGGCTGCGCTGGCGCTGTACACCTTCGATCTCCAATCGCGGCTCAGGCGCGCCGGCTGATCAGCACGACAGCCGACCCAGAAGGTCGGTACACTGTCGCTCAGCGGGAGCTTCCTCCAGGTCTTGACAACTCGCGGCAAACGGACCAGGATACGTCGCTCGAGCGAAGCGGGAATCTCCGTCACGCCCATCGAGTTACCGGCGTCGAGCCCGGCGGCGATCCGCCGAGGCCCGCGCAAACCCCTCCGAGCCGTCGGCCACGTACCGCGGCCCGCACCACGAGAAGGACTGACATCATGGCCCTGGACGTGCAGAAGATACGAAACATCGGCATCTCTGCCCACATCGACTCCGGCAAGACCACGCTCACCGAGCGAGTGCTGTTCTATGCCAAGAGGATCCATGCGATCCACGACGTCAAGGGCAAGGACGGCGTGGGCGCCACCATGGACCACATGGAGCTGGAGCGTGAGCGCGGCATCACCATCACCTCCGCATCCACGTCGGTGAGCTGGCGAGACCACCACATCAACATCATCGATACTCCAGGCCATGTGGACTTCACCATCGAGGTCGAGCGGGCTCTCAGAGTGTTGGACGGCGCAGTCCTCGTGCTGTGTGCGGTCGCCGGGGTCCAGTCGCAGTCGATCACAGTGGACCGCCAGATGCGCCGGTACAACGTGCCCCGGATCGCTTTCGTCAACAAGTGCGACCGCTCCGGCGCCAATCCCGATCGAGTGGTGCAGTCGCTGCGCGACAAGCTGGGCCACCGGGCCGTCCTGCTGCAGATCCCGATCGGGCTTGAGGCAGACTTCGAGGGAGTGGTCGACCTGATCGACATGCGGGCGATCTACTTCCACGGTCCGAGCGGAGAGCAGGTGGAGTACGGCGAGATCCCCGAAGAGCTCCAGGAGCTGGCCGAGGAGCGCCGGGCCGAGCTCATCGACACCGCAAGCCTGTTCTCCGACGAGCTTCTGGAGGCCGCACTCGAGGATGCCGCAACTCCGGAGATGCTCCGCTCGGCCATCCGTGCCGGCGTGCTCAGCCTGGAGCTGACTCCGGTCATGGTCGGCTCGGCATACAAGAACAAGGGTGTCCAGCCGTTGCTTGACGGCGTCACCGACTACCTCCCGGGCCCCGGAGACATCGCGCATCAGGCGCTGGACCTGGACCAGGACGGCGCATCGGTCGACCTGACCCCCGATCCCCAGCGACAGACGGTCTGCTACGCCTTCAAGCTCGACGACGGCCGCTACGGTCAGCTGACCTGGCTCCGGGTCTACCAGGGCACACTGTCGAAGGGTGATACTCTGATCCAGACGCGGACCGGCAAGAAGCTCCGCATCGGCCGGGTGGTCCGAGTCCACGCAGAGCAGCTCGAGGACATCGAAACCGCAAGCCCGGGCGATATCGTCGGTCTGTTCGGAGTGGACTGTCAGACCGGTGATACGTTCGTCGGACCTGGCCCCCGCCTCACTCTGACCTCCATGCACGTTCCGGAGCCTGTGGTCTCGCTGTCGATCACACCCTCCGACACCAAGGCCCAGGCCAACATGAGCAAGGCGCTGACCCGCTTCTCGAAGGAGGACCCGACCTTTCGTGTGGAGCTGGACCCCGAGAGCAACGAGACCGTGATCTCCGGGATGGGCGAGCTGCATCTGGACGTGTACGTGGAACGGATGCGACGCGAGTACAACGCCGAGGTGGAGACCGGAGCGCCCCAGGTGGCGTACCGCGAGGCGGTCTCGCAGCGCGCCGACTTCGACTACCTGCACAAGAAGCAGACCGGAGGCTCGGGCCAGTACGCGCGAGTCGTGGGTTACATCGAACCGCTCGCCGAAGGTGACTACGAGTTCGTCGACAACATCCGCGGCGGTGCGATCCCCACCGAGTACATCCCGGCGTGTGACAAGGGGTTCCGCTCCACCCTCAAGAAGGGCCGCCTGATCGGCTTCCCGGTGGTCCGGATGCGTGTCGTTCTCGTGGACGGCAACTCGCATGCCGTGGACTCCTCCGACATGGCCTTTCAGACCGCCTGCCGTGCTGCGTTTCGGGAGGTCTACCCGAAGGCCAAGCCGAAGATCCTCGAGCCGGTGATGAGAGTCGCAGTCGAAGGCCCAGGCGAGTTTCAAGGGGCGATCTACCGTTCGCTGATGCAGCGTCGGGGCAACATCGTCGGCTCTGCAGAGGACAACGGCTTCGCACGCATCGAGGCCGAGGTCCCTCTCGCAGAGATGTTCGGCTACGCCACCGAGCTGCGGTCCGCCACTCAAGGCAAGGCTGAGTTCACCATGGAGTTTGCCCGCTACGCTCCAGTCCCCAACGAGGTAGCCACCGAGCTGCTCGTAACCTACAAGAGCAAGCTCGCCGAGGAGGATGAGTGATGACTGACGCAGAGCGACTGATCGAGCTCCGCCGTTCGCCCCGTGTCCTGCTCGAACGCGACGGGCACCCCGGGCCGGGACCGGGTCAGCTGGCCCTGGTGATGGCACGGGCCGGTGTCGGCAAGACCGCCTTTCTGACCGGTATCGGCGTCGACGCCATGCTCGGTGGCCAGAACGTGCTCCATATCACCTTCGACCGATCGGTGGAGAATGTCCGTGCGTGGTACGACGATCTCGTCGAAGAGATGCTCCGTCAGGAGAAGAAGCTTCAGCACTGGGCTGCCATCCAGCTCGAGGTGGAACGCCGTCGGCACATCCATACCTACGTGGGAAGCTCGTTCTCCATCGATCGCTTGCGCGCTGCTGTCGAGCTCCTCCGCGACGCCATGGAGTACGTCCCGCAGGTGATACTCGTCGACCGCATGCAGGAGGAGGAGACGACTCGCGAGACGGTGGAGGGTCTGAGGGCGGTCGCTGGCGAGGTGGGAGCGGAGCTCTGGCTCGCGTGCAGAACACACCGTGAGGATCCTCGCACACCGGGGCATCTGCCTCAGCCTGCAGCGGCGTTCGAGGATATCGTGGACGTCGCATTCAGCCTGGAGCCGCACAACACCCGCATCCGACTTCGCGTCCTCAAGGAGCACGGCAAGATGATGGAGAAGGACCTGAACATCCTCCTCGATCCGCAGACGTTTCTCCTCGTCACCGGTATCAAGCGGTAGGCGTCTCGCGCCGCGGCGCGTTGGCCGGAACGCTGCCGTAGCGTCGCTCGAGACGGGTTGCTCTCAGGCGAGAAACCAGCCGACGACCGTCAGTCCGAGTACCACCGCTGCCACGACGGCGCGGGTGTGTGGTCGACGGTGCCAACGCGTGCCATTGACGCCGAGAACCAGATCAGCGAGCAGCAGGCCCCCTGCCGGTACCGACTTCCCGATCACCGTCAACCCGTACGCCGTTCCCGTGAAAAGACGGAGATCCCCGAGCCGGAGCACGCTTACCCCTGCGCCCGTGACCACGACCAGAGCCAGCAGCCACGGCTCGAGCTTCCAGCCCGTGCTCGTCGCCCATGCGCCGTCTCTCGAGCCAGCCCCAACCAGATGGACCGCGAGCAAGAGCAACCAGCCGCCCACCAGCAGCACATGCGCCGCGCCGCAGAGCCAGCGCAGCACCGAACCGTCATCACCACCAGCCCACCACGGACCGTCAGCGCCTGGCCACTCCCGCCCGTTCTCCAGAAACGCGTGACCGACAGGCCGGAGCTCCCCGCCACCGTCGGCCGAACGGTGGCAGACGGCGCAGTCGCGACCAGTTCTCTCTGCGTACTCCTCCCGGGCCTCAGACGTGGCGCAGATCACAATAGCTGTCACCGCCGCAGTAACGACCCACGCGAACGATCGCATCGCCCTCAGAGCAAAGGCGCAGCGGCTCCCAACGCAGACCATGGATCCAGTGTACGACGGTCGGGGCGGTCGTGTCTGCTGCCGTCCATCCCCCGCGTCTCTGCGACATTCCTGAAGCTCAAGACCACCAAACTGTACAAGAACATACCCCCCAGCCTCCGCTGTAGCACAAACGGAACAGTGACGGACATCACAACGTACTCAAAGAGGATGGTTTACCCCCTTGACAGCACTCAGCACCTTGCGATAATCGAAGCGAGGACGTCGGGGCAATCAGGCAAGACAGTCGCTGGTCCTTCCCAACCGGGCCTTCCCGGTTGGGGCACTCTCACGGTCGGATCGAGCGTGTCAGCTCCCAGATCACTTCCAATCTTCCAGCGCCACCTGGTGTCTCTCCCACCGCCCTCTGAGACCGGCCTCGACCTTTCGAGCTCGTGACCCGGGACAGACTGGCCTCCCGGCTGACCTCTGTCATCCAACGCGGCCGCGGGCCGCAACCGAAGCACTCCTCCGACGGTGCCGGTCGTCCCACGGCCGCGTACCTGTAAGGTCGTGGCCGCTGGGTATGAGCTCCCCCACCCACCCACTCTGACACGCAGAAGCCACGACGCCACAGCCCGGCTCCGGTCCTGGTCCTGGTCCCGGCCCCGACAGCCGGATCCCGGCCATCCGGCACCCGGCGGATGCTTCGAATTTTCGAAGATACGGCTCCGTGAGTCGCTACGGCACCCTCACAAGATCCTCGACCCACGACCTTCTCTCCGGGCTGTCCAGCTCGGGAATCGCCGCAAACGCCGCGTCGGCTTCCGCTCGAGCCGTTGCAGCCACCTCCCGGACACGCTCCGAATCCCCGCGCTGCGCCGCACACCACACCTGCGATCCTCGATTGCGCAGCAGAAACAGCCACGCCGCCGCATCTGAAGGCCGCACCTCGACGGCTGCGGTGAGATGCTCGATAGAACGATCCGTGAGCTTGCAAAGCTCGTCATCGTCGGTGCTCAAGCGTCCGCGGTACCACAGCACCTCCGCCATCGTACGCCGGGCCCACGAGCTGGCCGGGTCGAGCTCGAGAGCGAAGCTCAAGCGCTCCTCCGCCTCGTCGAGCAAAGCCGAGACGCGTTCGAAGTTCGCCTCATCTGAGCTCTCTTGGTCCTCGATGAGGAACTGTACGAGAACCATCTGGACCATAGCGTGGTTGATCGCCGGAGCTGCCGATCGCGGCAACAACGTCTGCGCTCGCGCAAACGCAGCAGCAGCCTCGTCGGCGGCGGCGGTCGGATCGCTACCGGTCTGCATCTGGTAGTTCGCGAGCTCCATCAGCACCAACCCGAGGCTGAGGTTCGCCTGAACATCGGACGGATAGAGGCTCACGGCTCTCCGCGCCACTGCCGCCCCGGCCTCGAAGTCCTTGACAGGAGAACCGGCTCCGCTGAGCCATGTCAGCTTGCCACGCTGCCAGTGCGCTGCACCGACTGTGACCAGGGCATGCAGCTGATCCGGATCTTCATCGAGGACAGCCTCGGTCAGCTCGATCACCTGCTCGAGCGATGCCGTCGGGTCCTGACCGATGCTCCACAGATGCTCCGACCACGTCGTCAGAGCGTGCGCAAGGGTCAGTCTCGCGGCATGTCGATCCGGCGCGATCTCCATCGCAGCAGTGCACACCGCCACGACTGCGGCGTGGGAGTCCTCGGTCGCATCGCCGGTCCGCCAGACCTGGAGGTTCAGCGTACTCTCGAGAGTCGAGCAGAGCGTCTCCCACGCCCTCAGATCGCTGCGACCGACACGAGTCGCGTCCTCTGCGGCAGCTCGAGAACGGGCCAACGCATCGGCGGCTTGGGCATACGCACCCCGATCCATCAGCCCTCCAGCCCGAAGCATCTCCTCCGCCGCCTCGAGCACCTTGGCATCCAGACGCCACGGCTCGGCATCGAACGCCGCTCGGGCCAGCTCGATCGCCTCCTCAGGCCGTCCCTCCAACGCCGCCCGAAGCGCACCTGCAGAGCTGCCCTCCCCACCAGCACTGACCACGCCGTCCAGGTACCGCACAGCCGGGTCGCGCAACGACCGCGTGATCTCCTCTCTGCGCTTCGCTCTGAGCTCATCATCGCCGATCTTCTTCAGCTCGCCCATCGCGCGCCGGTACAGCTCCCAGTGGACTCGCGCCAACGTCTCCGCCACCTCGGGACTCCTGTAACCGGCGTCCCACGCGAGCTCGAGATGCGACCGGGCTTCCTCGAACTCGTACAGCGCATACAACGCCTGGCCGATGGCAGCGTGCCCCGGCTCCTGGGCGATGCGGCCCGCACGCCGCATCTCAGTCTCGAGCCTCTCGATCTGCATCGCGGCCCGCTGCCGAGTTGAGGTGAGTTCATGCAGCGGCAGCGACCGCGCCCGCCACAGCATGCCTTCGATCCTCTCCACCTCGTGCCCGAACTGCTGCGCCAGCTCCGCCTGGCGGGTTGCACTGTGGATCGCATGCAGCCACAGGCCGAGCAGCACTGCGGCAACGAGAACGCCCGCTGCAGACACAGCCACCAGCGAACGGTTGCGACGCGCCGTGCGCGCCCACCGCGAGAGCAGTGACGGAGGTTGTGCCGCAACGGCTTCACCGTCCAGGAACCTCCCGAGGTCATCGGCCAGAGCCCGGGCCGACTCGTACCGCTCCTGCGGAGCGCTGGCCAGACAGGTCATGACAATCGTCTCGAGATCGCGAGGGATCGCGGGGTTGCGGCGGCGTAGGCTCTCCGGCTCCGTGCTGAGCAGATTGAGCAACATCTCCGCAGCGCTCTCGCCGACCACAGGGGGTTTCCCGCCGAGCAACGCATACAGGGTCGCTCCGAGCCCGTAGACGTCTGTGCGCCGGTCGACGGTCCGTCCCCTCGCCTGCTCTGGCGCCATGTACGCCGGCGTTCCGACCACGACATCGGTCAGCGTGTGGCTCGGCGCGGCGACATCCCTCGCCAGGCCGAAGTCGACGACGAACGCCTGCCGCTGGCCATCCTCACCGGTGGCCACCATGATGTTGGCTGGCTTGACATCCCGGTGGACGAGGCCGAGGCGGTTGGCGGCGTGAACCCCTTCTGCGGCACCACGCACCAGGACGGCGATCTCATCCAACGTCAGCTGATCGGCGAGCCGGTCGAGCGGCACGCCGTCCACCAGCTGCATGGCAATGTAGTGGAACCCGTTGACCTCCCCCACCTCATACACCCTGCACACATTCGGATGCTCGACCCGAGCCTGGCTCTGCGCCTCGCGTTTGAACCGTTCAACCGTTTCCGGATTGCCAGGGGTCAGCAGCTTGATCGCCACCTGCCGTTGCAGCGAGCGATCCCACGCCTTGAATACCCGCCCCATTCCGCCTGCGCCCAGGAACTCGATCGGTTCGTAGCGGTCCCACTCCGGCGCCGGCCACTCAGACGAGCTCGTCCGGGAATAGGCTACATCCCCTGAGCGGTACGGCGTCGTCTGCTCACGCGCCAACAAGTGCGTGCTCTCAGCGTCGTCGGACGGCACCATCTCCTTATGATCCACCAAAAGCGGTTCCTTTCACCAATGGTACCCTCCCTACGGGCTGAAGGCGTGACCGCTACGTGGATCCGCTGTCCGGCCCCGGAGCGCCGTGGCCACCGAAAAGCACACCAATCCCCATGACTCCAGTGCTGATCACGATCGCGCACGCCGCGGGAACAGCCGGGTTGTTGTAGTACGGCCCAATCTCGCCATAGGTCATGCCGAAGTGCACCAGCAAAGCTATCGCCGCGGCCGCTCCTGCCAGGCCTGCAGAGCCCCGCTGGCAGAAGACCCCGAACAGGACAGGTGCGAAGGTCGCCGCAAAGAGCGCATAGACGCCATTCTGGGCAAAGATCGCCACGCTGAGCTCGGGCGATACGAGCTGATCCCATGAGAACAGCAACGTCACGGGCACCAGTGCCACCAGCACGAGTCGCCCCACCAGCAGCAGGCGTCCGCGGACGACCTCCGGATCGGTCCCGGCTCGGCGCGCCAGCACCCCGTACAGATCGTTGGCCACGATGGATGACAGGGCAAGAGCGACACCCTCCAGGGTCGAAAACCCGGCCGCGAGGACCCCGAGCATGATCAAGGCGCGCAGTGCCGGCGCGAACTCGGTGGCAATGTAGGTCGCAACGGCGGCATCAGGCTGCAGAGCGCCGCCGAGATCGAGACGAGCGTACAGGCCCACCAGCATGACTGTGGTGAAGATCGTACCGGTGACGACGGCCGTCACCAGGTACGCGTTGACGTCCCGTTCCGAGCGCAGGTACAGCGCCTTGGACATGATGTGGGGCTGCATGATGATCGCCAGCCCGATCACGAAGTTGGCCACCAGCACCTCGAACAGATCGCGGAACAGCAAGCTGTCCGGATTGACGATGCTGCCGTAGTGGGGTCCCACCTCGGCGAGCCGCTCGAAGAACCCTCCCAGCCCGCCAGCAAACAGCTCCGCTCCCGAGGCCACGAGCAGAACCGCCACCACCAGCATGATCGTGCCCTGGATCGTGTTCGAGACCACATGCACGCTCGCTCCACCGAGGAAGATCATCCCGTAGCTGAACAGCACCACCAGGATGAGTGCCACCCCGAGCGGGAGGCCGAGGATGGTCATCAGCACTCGTACGATCGCCACGACGATCAGCACCAGAAACGTCACCTGCAGGAGGCTGATGGCGGCGAAACCGACGGTCAGGCGGCTCTCGCCGTAGCGATCTCCTACCCACTGTGGGATCGTCAACGCCGTCACCTTGTCGCCGACCTGCCGGAAGCGCTTGGACACGATGACGAGACCGACGAAGATGCCGGCCGGAACCGCCATGCCGTAGCCCACAAGACCGGCCCAACCGTAGGCATACACGAGACCGGGGTTGATGACGAACGTCGCCACACTGGTCATGTTCACTGCCAGTGAGAGACCGACCATGAGCGGCGACACCGTGCGGCTGCCGACCGCATACGACTGCATGCTCTGCGCCTTCCGTCGGCTCCAGAGCGCCAGACCGACGATCACCGCCATGTAGCCGATGAAGAGGATCCACGGCACCGTGTTCTCGTGCATCACCGTTCCTTTCTACGAACAACCTCATCGCTTCGTGGGCGACAGCACACCGAGCCGCCCGCTCCTGCCGGGTTCGACGTCGCCCGGCGCTTCGTCGCCCTAGGATATACTCGGCCGAGCGACACAGGAATCAGAATCTCACAGGGAGGTCGCATCATGGACTGGAGGCGGGCATGAGCGTTCCACTGCTCTGCGTCGGGCTTGCGTTTGTCATCACCTTGCTGACGAAGGGACCAGTGGCAGTTGCAATGGCCCGCCAGCCGGGCGGGTACGATAACCACCAGCCACGAGACCAGCAGAAACGGTTGGACGGCTGGGGACGTCGCGCTGTGGCGGCCCATCTGAACTCGTTCGAGGCGTTCCCGGGCTTCGCAGCAGCGGTGCTTGTCGCACACGCTGCTGGCGGAGATCCGACCTGGGCCACCCGCCTCGCCGTCACGTTTCTGATCGCACGCGTTGTCTACGTGCCGTGCTACCTGGCCGACTGGCATGTGCTGCGGTCGAGCATCTGGACCATCGGCTTCGCAGCGACGATCGCCCTGTTCGCGTTGCCCTTGCTGTGATCCGCGCCGTCGGATCACGGTTCGACTCGAACCATCAGACCTCTTTGTGACACGCCGGCAATCCTGAGCGTCCGGCCGAACGCCCGTAGCTCCGGTCGATCCAGCTCGCGGACCCGCTTGTAGGACAGTCGGACTCGCCCGTTACTCTGAAAGACGGTTCCCTCCGAGAATGTCCGCCCTGCCACCGAGATCGGCTCGCCCAACAGGAGCGCACGCTCTTGCTCTCCGAGCGAACCCTCGATCGCGTCCCACTGTGCTCCGAACCCGTGATCGGCGGTTGGATCGTAGTAGCGGGTCATGGCGATCTCACCCAGCCGGTCCACGCCCACCGTTTCGAGCTGGAGACCGTTGACCGGCTCGGCGGTGGACGGGTCCACCAGCAGCCCCCGCTGCTCGGCCACGAACTCCTCGAGCGGCCCTCGATCGCCCTCTAATCCGGCAGCCAGAGCCGGCAGGAGCTCCTTTTCGAACGTCGGCCAATCGAAGATGAAGGCGCGATGCTCCATGCTCGGTCCCCTCCTGCTCGAGATCCCTACTCTCCGAGCGGATCAACTCGACCGGCTTCCTTCGCATTCCGCCTCGCCTGCCTCGGTGCGACACACCTGCCGTCCTGACCCCCGATCCCGATCGGTCGTGCACCCCGTAACAACCGGGTGGCATCCCACTCTGTGCTGAGCACTCCACAGACCGTCGCTCGAGTACAATCGTCAGCCGTGACGGCGGATCGGCTCGCGGGTTCGCCTGTGCCACCAACGCCGACACCGGAGGTTCCGTATGCCCCTGCAGTCCATTATCGAGCGAGCCAGTCACGCGATCGCCGAAACGTTATCGTCCGTATACGACCTCGAGCACCCGGACATCGCTCTCGAGGTGCCGCCCCGTCGGGACCTGGGCGATCTGGCGTGGCCCGGTGCGCTCCCCCTGGCCAAGGTGCTGCGCACCGCCCCTCGCCAGATCGCACAAACCGTGGCCGACACAGCGAGCTGGCCCGACGAGGTGGAGTCCGTCGAGATTGCAGGGCCCGGATTCCTCAACCTCCGCCTGAAGCGTGGTCACGTGTTGGCCCAGGTCCTCGCGAACGAGAGCTCAGCAGCCTCCCACCCAGCAGACAGCTCGAAGGTCATCGTCGAGCACACCAACATCAACCCGAACAAGGCGGCACATATCGGCCATCTGCGCAACGCGGTGCTCGGTGACATCTTGGTACGGTGTCTTCGCGCCATGGGCCATCCGGTCGAGGTCCAGAACTACATCGACGACACCGGCGTGCAGGTCGCCGACGTGGTCGTCGGCTTGCTGTACCTCCCGGAGACCGAGATCGCTGCATGCCTGGGTGTCGAGCCCACGACCCGCGGAGCGCTTCTCCAGCAGGTCGTCCAGCGGATGCCGATGCACCGGGTCCCGCAGGCCAGTCTCGACGACTTCGATGACCTCTGCTGGGAGCTCTACCCGAAGGTCACCCGCCGATACGAGTCAGACGAAGCGCTCGCAGCCCGCCGAGCCGAGGTCCTGCACGCCCTCGAAGCCGGTGGCGAAAACCTGGAGCTCGACACCGCCGTTGCGGCGCTCGGTGCCGCCGCCCACGGTTCGAGCAGCTACCCAATCGATGCCGTGGCGCGCTTCGCGGCGGCCGTGGCGGAGAGCAACGTCCGCTGCCACCTGGCCACCATGGCCCGCCTCGGCGTGGCGTACGATCTCCTACCGCACGAGTCGCATATCCTCGGCCTCGGCTTCTGGAAGCGAGCGTTCGAGGCGTTGCGTCAGTCCGGAGCGTTACGCCTGGAAGAGAGCGGCAAGAACGCGGGGTGCTGGGTCATGTCGCTGGCCGCCAGCCCCGAGTTCGCCGACATGGACGATCCTGACAAGATTCTGGTGCGCTCCAACGGCACCGTGACCTACACCGCCAAGGACATCGCCTATCAGCTTTGGAAGCTCGGTTTGCTCCGCGATCCCGACGGCTCGCGACACGACTTCGGGTATCGGGAGCTCACCCACTGGGAGCAGCCGGGCCCGGCATCGCCGGTGGTCTACGACCACGGTCAGCAAACGCTGGCCGTCACCACCCCAAACCCCTCAGAGCGTATCGGGTCCGCCACCTTCGGAGCCGGCGACGCGGTCTACAACGTGATCGATGTGCGCCAGTCGTACCCACAAAAGGTCGTCCGGGAGGCTGTACGTGTTCTCGGCCATGAGGAGGCCGCTGATCGTTCAGTGCACTTCTCCTACGAGATGGTGGCATTGACACCGGCCGCGGTCCGAGTGCTCGAGGAACGCAGCGGACGCTCGTTCGGGCTGACCGACGAAGACCTCGCCAAGGCGTACGTGGAGATGTCGGGCCGGCGCGGCATCGGTGTCAAGGCCGATGAGTTCCTCGATGTCCTCGAGGAGACCGCTCGCGAGGCGGTCGCGGAGCGAACCAGCCAACGAGGAGACATCGAGGATCTGGCCACTCGCTCGCAAGCGATCGCGGTTGGCGCGCTGCGCTACCTGATGGCGCGCCAGTCCCGCAACCGGGTTCTGGCGTTCGACTTCGCCGACGCGCTCGCGTTCGAAGGGGACACCGGACCGTACCTCCAGTACTCCGCAGTCCGCGCCGGCAAGATATTCAGCAAGCTCGAGGACGCCATCGGCGAGGGTCACGTGGACGATGCAGAAGCACGCGAGCTGCAGAACGCCTCGGTTCCCGATGATCTCTGGGATCTGGTGCTGCAATCCGCGTTGCGCAGTCAGGTGATCGAGCAGGCCGTGCGCAACCTGGAGTTCTCGCTGCTGGCTCAGCACGCCCACGGTCTCGCCCAGATGTTCCACAAGCTGTACCATGGCCACCCGATCCTCAGGGAGGAGGACGCCGAGGTACGACGCATCCGGCGCGCCACGTTCACCGTCTTCGTGCGCGAGATGCACGTTCTCCTGGAAGAGCTCTTGGGAATTCCGATCCCAGAGGAGATGTAGCTCCATGACCACGACCGGCTCGACGACACGTTGTGATCGGATCGCGAACCAGCTCGGGTCGCTGGTTCGCGCCACCTCGGACCCGGCGGCCCACCGCGCAACTGCAGTCGCCCTGCTCCACCGCACGCTCTCGGACGTCTCCTGGACCGGCTACGAGCAGGTCGTGCGCGTGCTCGAGCGGGCAATGGCAACCTAGGCTGTCGAGGGGAACCGATGCGACCCGTCAACCCAGCCGTCACGTACATGGACGAGTCGATCATCCGCGAGATGACCCGCGTGGCCGAGGAGACAGACGCAGTCAACCTCGCCCAGGGTTTCCCCGAGCTCCCGGTGGCAGAGCCGGTCCGTGAGGCAGCCCGAGCCGCGATCTTGAACGGCGAGAACCGGTACACGCGAACCTGGGGCCTGCCGGCACTCCGCAAGGAGCTGTCTCGCTTCTTCGCCGACCGTTGGGGGCTTCGCTTCGATCCCGAGGAGGAGATCGTCATCACCTGTGGAGCCTCCGAGGCGATCATGGCAAGTCTGATGACGCTGCTCAGGCCCGGTGACACCGTGGTGATCCCGGAGCCGATCTACGAGAACTACCTGCCTGCGACCCGACTCGCCGGAGCCCGTCCGACAATCCTGCCGATCGACCCGTTCTCCGGCCGCTGGGCTAGCGGCACCCTTGCCGCATGCTGCGAAGGCGCGTCGGTCATGGTGCTGAACACCCCCGCCAACCCGACCGGAAAGGTGTGGACCGCTGACGAGCTCGAGGTGGTTGCCGAGCTGATCGAGCGCCACGACATGACGCTGGTGACGGACGAGACGTACGCGTGGATCACCGCTGAAGGCGTCACCCACATTCCTCCAGCCACCGTCCGTGCGCTCGCGCAGCGGACGGTCACCATCGCCTCGTTCTCCAAGACCTACGCGGTGACCGGCTGGCGCGTCGGGTTCGCTGCAGCTCCGCAGCCGCTGATGGCTTCGATCCGGAAGGTGCACGACTTCATGACAGTCTGCGCCCCTGCCCCGTTCCAGCACGCTCTGGTGGAAGCGCTGCGGCTTCCCGACTCGTACTACACCGAGACCGCGGCGGTATACCGGCGTCGGCACGACATCCTCTCCAGCGGACTGACTGCCGCAGGATGGCGAGTCAACAGGCCGGACGGCGGCTACTTCCTGCTGGTCGACCTGCGCGACCTCGACATCCCTGACGACCGCTCGTGGGCGATCCGTCTTGCGGCAGAGCACGGAGTCGCCGGCGTACCGGGCTCGGCTTTTCTGTGGGACGGCTTGCCGAGAGACGACGGTGGCAAGCCGGATCGCCGAGGGCGTTTTCTGCGCCTGAGCTTCGGCAAGCGCGAGGAGCTGCTCCGAGCCGGTGTCGAGCGGCTCGCGAACGGCCCGGCTGCCGTGGTCTGAGCGCCCGATGGACTTCTCTGTCTCGGGTGTCACCGTCTCCCCTTTCGTTCCGCCGCTCGTAGCGTTCGTTGTCTCGTTGTGCACATCGATGGGCGGCGTCTCCGGGGCGTTCCTGCTGCTCCCGTTCCAGATGAGCGTTCTCGGATACACGACGCCGTCCGTCAGCGCGACGAATCAGCTGTTCAACGTCGTGGCAATCCCCTCAGGCGTTCTGAGGTATATGCGCGAGGGGCGGATGGTCTGGCCCCTGACCTGGATCGTCGTCGCGGGAACCCTCCCAGGCGTCCTGATCGGCGCCGTCGTCCGTGTACTGTGGCTCCCCGATCCCACCTGGTTCAAGGCGTTTGCAGGCTGTGTTCTGCTGTATATCGGCGGCCGCCTGCTCAGAGACCTTACAGGACGACCCGGCAAACGGTCCGCTGAGCGCAGACAGCAGCCAAGCGCTCGGCGACCGGCTGATCCAGGGAGCGTACGCAACGCCACGGTTTCTCTGCAGAGAATCGCCTTCGACTTCGGTGGAGAGCAGTTCTCTACCTCGACCTCGGCGATCTTCATCCTCAGCACCGTCGTGGGCATCGTGGGTGGCATCTACGGAATCGGTGGCGGTGCGATCGTGGCGCCGTTCTTCGTGAGCGTTCTCGGCCTTCCGGTCTACGCCGTCGCCGGGGCTGCACTTATGGGCACCTTCGTCACCTCGGTGGCCGGCGTTGGCTTCTATCAGGTGCTCGCATTCATCTGGCCAGCGCGTTCCATTGCACCGGACTGGGCGCTCGGCCTCCTTTTCGGTCTCGGCGGGATGGCCGGGATGTACTTCGGGGCCCGGTTGCAGCGTTTCGTTCCCGCTGCACTCATCAAGTGGATGCTGACTGCAGTGATCGTCACGGTTGCCCTCCGCTACCTCTGGCCCGCCGTGAGTAGCGTTTTCTAGCACGCCAGCCAAGAATCCGTCGCAAGAACGGACCATCTGTCACAGAAGCGTAAAACAACGTCACACGTGTGTAATACCTTCGAGTATGCCGTTGACGCCTTCCCCATTGCTTCGCACTATGAGTGCGTGATCCGTCCTCGCATCGCCCCGACAACGAGCTTGAGGCTTTTGCCTGACCTCGGGTCGGGGCGTGCCTTTTTCTTTTCTCATCTTCAAGGAGGTTGAACGGTGCGCAAGCTCGTCTTTTCCGTCGTCATCATCTCTCTGATCGTGCTCCCAGCGCTGGCGTCCCTAGATCAGCAGATCGGACCGATCGGAGTGCAGAAAACGCCGACGAACGTGCGCATCGACCGCGTGGCGGTCGACGATGTGAGCGGGAGGACAACCTGGGCTCACGGCAACCTCGGAGCGTTGCCCCCTGGGCACACGGCCACAGCCGCGGAGGTCTTCGTACGGGAGGACGCCGCCCGCGTGATCGCGATGCGCCAGGGCAGCGATGCAAACGTCGTCCGCATCCAGCAGGACAGCCTGGGGATGACACACATCCGCATGCAGCAGACACACCACGGCTTGGAGGTGGACGGCGCCGATTTCTACCTCCACGTCGACAGCAACGGTCGGGTCCGCACATTCAACGGTCTGGTGGCCGACGACATCACCCAGCCGCCCGTACCAGCGCTCCAGGGCCATGAAGCCCTCCACATGTTCCGCCTGTCCGTCAACGAGGCACAGCTCGAGATCTTGGAGAGCCCGGAGCTCGTGTACTACGCGTCCCACGAGCACCCCACTCGCCTCGCCTGGCGCGCCGTGGTCGAGTTCTCCGATGAGGAAGGACTCCATCAGGACCGCGTCTATGTGGACGCCGTCGGCGGCCAGATCCTGGCACGTCATGGCCTGCTCCACACCGGCCTGTACCGCAAGATCTACACCGCGAACCAGACAACGAACGTCCCAGGCACCTTGATGTTCGAGGAGGGCGGCTCGTCGTCGGATCAGATCGCCATGGCTGCCTACAACAACACCGGCATCGTGTACAACTACTACAGCCAGGTGTTCGGACGCGACTCATACAACGACGGTGGCGCCCAGATCAAGTCCAGCGTGCACTGCGTCTTCTCCTCCGGGTACTCCACCACGCCGAACAACGCCGCGTGGAGCTCCTACTACCAGCAGTTCCTGTTCGGCGACGGCGACGGCTCGACCTTCGGCCCGATCGCCTACGCCCTCGACGTGACCGGCCATGAGTTCGCGCACGCCGTGACCTCATCAACCGCCGACCTGACCTACCAGAACGAGTCCGGAGCGCTCAATGAGTCGATCTCTGACATCTACGGCGCTGCGATCGAGGCGTGGAGCGATGGTGGTGTGACCTCGGACACCTGGAAGATGGGCGAGGACTGCTACACGCCGGGAACGTCCGGTGACGCACTGCGGTACATGAACGACCCGGCAGCAGATGGCTCCTCCCCGGACTACTACCCCGAGCGTTACACGGGCACTCAGGACTACGGTGGTGTGCACATCAACGCCGGCATCGGGGCTCTGGCGTTCTACCTCCTGTCGGAGGGCGGCACGCATCCCACCGGCAAGACCTCCATCAACGTGCCTGGCATCGGGATCACAAAGGCCCAGAACATCTTCTACCGCGCGCTGACCCAGTACATGACCTCATCGACCAACTTCGAGGGTGGGCGGAACACCACTGCGCAGGCGGCCGCAGACCTGTACGGCTCCGCCGAGGTGGACGCCGTCCACAAGGCATGGGACGCGGTTGGTGTCCCGGGTGGTCCGGATCCAGGTACCGAGGTCACGCCGCTGAACAATGGTGAGACCGTCTCGAACCTGTCGGCCAGCACCGGTCAGGAGCTCCACTTCAGTCTCGACGTTCCTTCCGGCGCCTCCAATCTGCAGTTCGCGATCTCCGGCGGCACCGGCGACGCGGACCTCTACGTCCGCTTCGGCGCCCAGCCCACCACATCGACCTACGACTACCGCCCCTACCTGAACGGCAACAACGAGACCGTTGATGTCAGCTCAGCCACAGCCGGCACGTGGTACGTAATGGTCCGGGCGTACAGCAGCTTCTCAGGGCTTTCGCTGGTGGGCAGCTTCGACAGCGGGTCGACCAATCAGCCGCCGAACGCGAGCTTCACCTTCTCGGTCAACGACCTCTCCGCCAGCTTCACCAGCACCAGCTCCGACCCGGACGGCTCCATCGCGAGCCACTCATGGAGCTTTGGTGACGGAACCACCTCAACGAGCACGAACCCGATCCACTCCTACAGCTCGGAAGGCACCTATACCGTGACCCTCACCGTGACGGACAACGGTGGCGCCACCGATCAGGCGTCGCAGTCTGTCACCGTGACCGAGCCGGCAAGCGGACCGATCGAGCTCGCCAACGGCGTGTCGGTCTCCAACCTGAGCGCTGCCAAGAGTGAAGAGCTGCACTACTTCATCGACGTGCCGTCTGGAGCGTCCAACCTCGAGGTCGCCATCTCTGGCGGGACCGGCGACGCAGACCTGTACGTGCGTCGTGGCAGCGCACCCACGACCTCGTCGTACGACTACCGTCCGTACCTCAACGGCAACAACGAGAGCGTCGATGTGCCCTCCCCAGCGGCCGGCACCTGGTACATCATGGTTCGGGCATACGCTGCGTTCTCCGGCGTGACGCTGGTGGCCAGCTTCGACGAGCCGACCACCAATGAGCCGCCGACCGCCAACTTCACGTACTCCGCGAGCGATCTGACCGCCAGCTTCACGAGCACCAGCTCCGACCCGGACGGCTCGATCACCGGCTTCAGCTGGGTGTTCGGTGATGGCGCGAGCTCGACCAGTGCGAACCCGAGCCACACCTACTCCTCGGAAGGCACCTACTCGGTGACGCTGTCCGTGACGGACAACGACGGAGCCACCGATCAGGTGACGAAGTCCGTGACCGTCACCGCACCTTCTGGCGATCCGACCGAGCTGGAGAACGGTGTCCCGGTGGGGAACCTGTCGGCCAGCACCGGCAACTCGGTGTCGTACCACATCAACGTCCCATCGGGCATGAGCTCCCTTGAGATCGCGATCTCCGGTGGCTCCGGCGACGCCGACCTGTACGTCAAGTACGGCAGCGCGCCGACCACCTCCTCGTATGACTACCGACCGTACCTGAACGGCAACAACGAGACAGTGAGCGTCTCCAACCCGGCCGCCGGGACCTGGCACATCATGGTTCGGGCCTACAGCTCGTTCAGCGGGGTCAGTCTCGTCGCCAGCTACGAGGCCGGCAGCAGTGGCGGCACCCAGACAGCCACGGTCGACGGCTCCGTTGCCGGTCGAGCCTCCAAGTACTACAACGTGTCCGTGACAGGCGGCGTGATCGATCTCTCGCTCACCTGGGACAACAGCATGGACCTCGACCTGTACCTGTACGACTCCAATGACAATCAGGTGGCCTCTGGCCTCACAACGAACAAGCCAGAGACTCTGACCTACGACACTAATGGAGTGGCCGGCACCTACAAGATCAGGGTCTTCAACTACACCAACCAGACCTGGAACACCGCCAACTTCACCTTGACGGCAACCTACCAGCCGTAAGCGCCACCACCAGCAACGGCACACGCGGGAGGGCACGAGCCCTCCCGCGTTCTTTTGAGCTCTCAGCTCGTGGCGCCTTTGCCGTGAGAATCCTCGAGCATGCGCAGCATTCTCGCCGTGGACCGGATTGCCAGGATCCGGCTGACGGGGCCGGAACCGGGATCTGGTCCGGTTCCGGGAGTACTTTGAAGCGTTGTCGCCTCTGCGAGCGAGCATTCGTGACTGCAAACGCAGCTGTCGCGCAGAATGAAGGGGTGCGCGGGCGGAACTGACACCTCAGAGCTGCGAGCTCAAAACTCAAGAGAGGTGCGTCGGTGGGCTTGACGTGGAGCGCAAACCGCGATACTCACGGCGCGGAGGTCTGTGATGGACGCACCCGTTCTCGATCACATCGGAATCGCCGTCACCTCGTTGGAAGAAGGCGTTGGCTTCTATGAGAGCCTTGGACTGCAGGTGACGGGCGCCGAGGAGGTTCCCGAGCAGAAGGTGAAGGTGGCCTTCCTCCCCGTTGGTGACAGCCGCATCGAGCTGCTCGAGCCGACCGCCGACGACTCTCCGATCGCTCGGCACCTCGACAAGCGCGGCCCTGGCATGCACCACCTGTGCGTCAAGGTGGCCGACATCCGCGAGTCGATGCGGGCTCTCGAGGAGAAAGGCTACCGGCTTCTGAATGAGGAGCCCGTCCGCGGAGCACACAACTGCCTCGTCTGCTTCGTCCACCCAAAGTCTGCCGGCGGAGTCCTGATCGAGCTCTCGCAACCCATGGGTGAGGAGCGCTAGGTGGTCCGAACCGTCGAGGTTGACGAACTCGTCGTCGTACACTGCTCGAACCCGAAGGAGCGGCTCTGGG
>CAZEJK010000042.1:0-29497 GCA_964512045.1 uncultured Thermoanaerobaculia bacterium | reverse complement strand
CTCGATTGCCCCTCACGCCGCGAGCGCGTGCACCTCCGCTGGCTTGCGCATCCCCTGCGTCGTGTGCGGACGGGCTCCGACCGTTCCCAAACTTGACACCTTCTTGACCCGCCTCCCCGCCGTCGGGTATCAACAATGACGCCAATCTTGTAGACTGATCTAGCAGCCCACGTCGGGAGGGACTCTCATGGAACCAGAGCCAGCAGCGGTTGACGAAGAGGAGTCACCACGAGTCCTGGTCGTCGACGACGAGCCCGAGGTTCGAGAGGCATTTGCCGAGCTCCTCGAGGACAGCGGCTTCTCCGTGTCCACCGCCTCAACAGCTGCAGAGGCGCTCAACCACGTCGAGTCCGGCAGCTGGCAGACGGTCGTGACCGACATCGTCATGCCGGGCATGGATGGGCTCCAGCTCCTGCGCAAGATTCGCGAGCACGACCTGGAGGTACCAGTTATCGTGGTCACCGGCCAGCCCACCGTCGACTTCGCATCGCGGGCTTTGGAGTACGGGGCCTTCCGGTTCATCACGAAGCCCGTCAGCGCTGCTGAGCTCGAAGGCGTGGTCCGTGCTGCGGTTCGACAGCACCGGATGGCGCAGCTGCGCCTCAAGGCCACACGCCTCACCGGGTCTGACGTCATGCGCGCGACCGACATCGCAGGTCTGGAGGCGAGCCTCGAAGGCGCACTCAAGAGCCTGTACATGCTGTTTCAGCCGATCGTACGTGTGGCCGACCGCGCCGTCTACGGCTACGAGGCTCTGATGCGCAGCGAGGAACCTGCGCTGCCCCACCCTGGCGCCGTGCTCGAGGCCGCCGAGCGCCTCGAGCGGCTCCACGATGTCGGCCGACGAGTTCGTCAGATCGTGTCCGCGCCGCTCACCGAGCTCGTCGATGGGCTCGCCCTGTTTGTCAACCTCCATCCGAGCGACCTGCTCGATCCGCAGCTCATCGATCCCGATCAGCCGCTGTGCCGCCAGGCGCAACGGGTTGTCTTGGAGATCACCGAGCGCGCTCAGCTGGGGCGCATCCCCGATATGCCACAGCGTATTGCCGATCTGCGTCAGCTGGGTTTTCGCATCGCCGTCGACGATCTGGGCGCAGGCTACTCCGGTCTGGCGAGCTTCGCCCAGCTCGAGCCCGAGGTTGTCAAGCTCGACATGTCTCTAATCCGGGACATCGACACGGCCGTGACAAAGCAGCGCGTGGTTCGCTCGATGGTCGAGATCTGCAGTGATCTGGGCATTCAGGTCGTTGCGGAGGGCATCGAAACCGCCAACGAACGGGACGCTGTCATCGATCTGGGCTGTGATCTGCTGCAAGGCTACCACTTCGGCCGGCCCTCTCCGCCGTTCCTCACTCCGAGCTGGTGACCCGCATTCCAAGCGACGAGCGGATCACGTCATTCAGCTGCTCCAGAGTGAACGGCTTCTGCAGCCAGTTGGTGACTCCCTCCAGACGCAGCACCTCGGCATCGTCGCTCGGTGGATAGCCGCTCATCAGCACCACCGCGATATCACGACCACGTCGCAGAAGGCGCCGCGCAAGCTCCCTGCCGCCCATCTCCGGCATGACCACATCGGACAGCACGAGCGCGACTCGATGCTCGCCGCTGTCGACGAGCCGAAGCGCGGATTGGCCATCGGCGGCGCTCACGACGTTGAACCCGATCGTCTCGAGCCCATCGCGACACATCTCGAGCAGAAGGGGATCGTCCTCCACAACCAGGACCGTGACACCATCCGGATCGACCACGTGCCCTGCCTCTGCCTCCACCTTGGCTGGCTCTGATCGCTGCGCGCCAGGCATGAAGACGGTGAACGTGGCGCCCTCGCCAGGTGTACTGGACACTCCGATGAAGCCGTCGTGCTGACGAACAATCCCGTAGGCCTGTGACAGACCCAGGCCGGTGGCAGTGGCTCTATCCTTGGTGGTGAAGAACGGCTCGAAGATCCGCTCGATGATCTCCTTGCTCATGCCCATACCGGTATCGCTGACCTTCAGACACACCCATGTCCCGGGCGCCATGCCTTCGATCGGGATACTGTCGGCGCCAACCTCCACCTCGGCAACCTCAATGCGCAGCTGACCGCCCACCAACATGGCGTCGGAAGCATTGACCGCGAGGTTGGTCAGCAGCTCGCCGACCTGACCCGCGTCCGCCGTGATCCAGAGATCCTCAGCTGGGAGGTCGAGCTCGATCGTCACACGTTCGGGTATCGTGCGACGCAGCAGCTTGACGATCTCCTTGAGCAGCGGATTGAGTAGCAACAGCTCACGCTGGCTTGCGGACTGGCGTGCGAAGTCGAGGATCTGGCGGATCAGCGTCGCCGCCCTCCCCGTCTGTGACAGGATCGAGCCAAGCTTGCCCGCCACCTTCGAGTCGTCGTCGACGAGTCGACTTGCGAGCTCGGTCTGAAGGGTGATTGCCTGGAGCAAGTTATTGAAATCATGAGCTATACCAGCCGCCAACTGACCAACCGAAGCAAGTCGCTGCTGCTCCCGGAGCTGCTGCTCGGCCTGGCGCATCGCCGTCACATCGCGCAGAATCACCAACGTAGCGCGCTCTCCGAACCACTCGGTGTCCGTGGTGCGCATCTCCGCCACTCCGTGGCTCCCATCGGAGGAGAAGACCTCGATCTCGGTGCAGTCGCCGTGAACTCGCGAGTTGCCAAATGCCTCACCGACGAGCTCCCGCCCACCGAACTGGGAACGCGCAGCCGGGTTAGCAAAGCGGACGATACCCAGTGAGTCGACCACCAGGAGGCCTTCGGTGTTGTGCTCGGTAATCGCCTTGAAGCTCGTCCGACTCTCTGTGAGCTCCGTCTCCAGGCGCTTCCGGTCGGAGACATCCCAGATGTACGAGCAGGTCCCCAGCGTCCGCCCGTCTATCTTCAGGGCTATCGCCGCGACCTCGGCATCGAACGTCGAACCGTCCTTCCGCATCGCCCTGAAGTCGTACCGTTCTGGAACCTTCTCGCCACGAATGCGGGCCTCATGCAGCCTCTGCACCCGCTCACGATCAAATGGATGAACCAACGTCGCATGGTTCTGGCGCCACACCTCTTCCAAGCTGTAACCAAACAGGTCGGCGAACGCCGCGTTGAAGGAGAGGAAGCGGCCATCCTCCGAGTCGACGAGGATTCCGATCGGCGCTCCGTCCACCAGGTATCGGAGCACTCCCGGCTCGAGAGCAAGCTTCGATCGGCCGCTCATGCTCCCACACCCCGACCAGAAGAGCCTGGGACTCTGCGGAGAACCAGTGCCCACTCTCTGAGGCTCTGCGCGCTCCGCACCCTATCCTCCGCGCCACGAAGCTGCATGATCCGACACCTGACCTACCAGGCTTCGCTCAGCCCTCCTTGACCACGCCGAGGCTCGGCTCCGGCTTCCCGGTCTCCAGCAGAGTGTCGATCTGTTGCAGCAAATCATCCAGATCGAACGGTTTGTACATCATGACGTCCGCCTCGCTGAACTCCATGAACATCCGCTCGCGCTCTGGATCGTAGCTCAGGTCTCTCGCGGTCAACAGGAGAATATGCACTCGTTTCGGATAGATCCCCGCCTTCTCGTCATCGCGAATCAACCGCGCGACGCGGTAGCCGTTCTCCTTGGGCAACATGACATCGAGCACGACCAGATCCGGCTGCTCGATCCGCGCGGTCCCGAGCGCCTCGGCGCCGTTCGTGGCCGTGATCACCTCATAGTCGTCGCGCTCTAACGCATACTGAACCGTTTCCACGATATCGGGCTCATCGTCCACCAGAAGAATCCGTGCCTTCGCCACCGTCTCCTCCAATCTCGCCCCACAGCAGCACCTCGGTGCCTGGCACGCCTCATTGTAGCGTGCTCACACTCTTCGGGCGCCCAATGCCGCGGCGATCAGCTGGCCGCCGAAAACGCCCGCATCGGGGTACACTGCCGGCCCCGCGACAGCTGCCGAACGACCGGCCTCCTCGAGCCGCCTCTCGAGCCGCCCAGCAACCACCTTCCCGCCAGAAGCTCCCGTTCCCAAGAGCAGCAGCACGATCTGACCGAGCGCTGGCTGCGCGATCACCCGATCACTGGAGCGGGGCATCAATAGCCCCAGGGTCTCTGCAACCTTTGCAACGGCCGCATCGTTGTTTGGCCGAACCACCAGCAATGCGAAGAACGGGTAGGACCGCGCCTCGCGAACCGCGTTCTCAAGCGCAACACGCTCCCGTCCTGCAGAGCTATCCACGGGCAACGTCAGAGCAAAGGTACTCCCAACGCCCAACGTACTCTCCACCCACAGATCACCTCCATGCGCACGAACCAGATCGCGCGATATCGGCAGACCGAGACCGGTCCCCTTCGTCTTTCCCGTCACCGCATCGCCAACCTGGTAGAACGGCTCGAAGATCTTCTCTCGATCTTCCTCGGCCAGCCCGATCCCTTCGTCACGAACAGTGATCTCGACCTCGTCACTCGACCGCAGGGCAGCTCGGACGAATACCTCGGTACCCGATGGCGAGAACTTCAGGGCGTTGCTCAACAGGTTCGTGATCACCTGCTCCACCCGCTGTGCATCGACCCACACGGGCGGCAGCCCGTTCTCGATATCGAGGACAAGCTCTAAACCGTTGTTGTTGCTCAGCGCCTCATAGGAGGACAGCAGGCCCTCGATCAACGGACCGATCTCCACCGTGCTGCACTCCACAGGGAACTTCCCTGCTTCGATCTTCGAGAGGTCCAACAGGTCACCGATAATCGCCAGCTGTCGCTCCGTGTTGGTTTGGATGATCTCGATGAATCGGCCTTCTCGACCATCCCCGGTCAGCTTCGGGGAGCGACCCAAGAGGGAGACCGCGTTCTTGATGGCCGTCAACGGCGTCCGAAGCTCGTGGGAGACTGTTGACACGAACGCGGTCTTGAGATCGGCAAGGCGCTGCAGCTCCACGTTGGCTTTCAGCAGCGCCTCTTCCGCCTGCATCCTCTCCGAGACCTCGTTCTCGAGACGCCGGTTGGTCTGCTCGAGGGTCTGCTGGTGCTCACGCAACCGCTCCACGATCCGCTGCTCCTCCCACATCACCTCACGCTCACGCCGGAGACGATCCACCAGGTACCCGTAGAACGACGCGACGGTGAACAGAAACGGAATACGGACCAGAGCCGACACCGACCACACCGCGGAGACGCCTTCCCGATGCACCAGGAACGCGAGGTAGCTGATACAGATCACGACCGCACCGAGCACGATCAGGCGCAGGTTCTCGCCGATTGCAGCGACGATCAGGATAAAGAAGTAGAGGAAGAAGAACTCGGTGGTGAACCGTCCGCTGTACACCAGCGCTACAGTGATGGCCAGCGTGTCGAACAGAATCAGGCCGCCCGAGAGCAACGATGAGTCGAGCCACCGGTCTGGAACGATCGTGAACACGAGGTTGGACAGCGCTGCCACGCCGAGGAGCGCGGCAAGCTGCCACGGAAACCCCTCCGCTCCCAGCTCAGCGATCAGCAGGTAGCCTGTGGCTACAACGAGCGTGAGCCGCAGAAGGACCAGCGCGCGGATCCTACCTCCACGCTCGTCCACGTCCTGCGATCGAGTCGTCACGTTCCGATCATACCAGTCGCACAGTCACGACCGCCTCCTTCTCAACCTCCGGACGTCCGCCAAACGATCGCTTCTGCGAGCCGGCAACGAGCTGCTCGTGACAGAGACCGAGGCGCCTCACGCGGTGTTGTGAAGGACCTCGCGGACCTTCAGCGCGAGCTCGTACATCGAGAACGGCTTCTGGATGAAGTGGACGCCGGGATCGAGCACCCCGTGGTGGACGATGGAGTTGCTGGTGTAGCCGGACATGAACAGGACCTTGAGCTGCGTTCTCGCCTCCTGCAGCCTCTCGCTCAGCTCCTTCCCGTTCATGCCTGGCATGACCACGTCTGTGACAAGCAGGTCGACGCGCGTGTCCCTCGACTCGAAAGCGGCCAACGCCGCTTCGGGATCGCCAACCGGAATCACCTCATATCCCAGCTCCTCGAGCACGCTCTGTGTCATCTCCAGCAGCGACGGCTCGTCCTCGACCAACAGCACGGCCTCCCCGCGCCCATGCGGAATCTCGATGACCGGTACATCTGATCTCGCAACATCCTCTGCGCCGTGACATGGGATGTAGATGCGAAATGTGCTTCCCTGCTCTGGCTCGCTGTAGACATTGATGAAGCCGTCGTTCTGCCGGACAATACCAAACACGGTCGACAGACCGAGACCCGTGCCTTCGCCCTCCTGCTTGGTCGTGAAGAACGGCTCGAACACCTGGACACGGGTCGCCGCCTCCATGCCGCAACCATCATCGCTGACCGCCAGCAGCACGTACTCCCCTGGACGAGCGTCGGCGTGAATCGCGCAGTACTCTGCGTCTACCTCGACATATCCCGACTCGATGGTGATCTTACCGACCCCCCCGATGGCGTCGCGAGCGTTCACACAGAGATTGACCAGGATCTGGTCCAGCTGACCCGGGTCCATGTACACCGGGCGGGGAGCTTTGCCGGGCTGCCACACCAGATCGATGTCCTCGCCGATAAGCCGGCGGAGCATCTTCAAGAGACCCTCCACGGTCTCGTTGAGATCGAGCACCTTCGGCGCAATGGTCTGCTTGCGCGCAAACGCCAGGAGCTGCCGAGTCAGGTCGGCCGACCGGTTGGCCGCGTTCAAGATGGTCTCCAGGGTCGCCCGGTTCGGGTCGTCCGGCGCCAGCTGCCGCAGCCGCATCTCGGCCCGGCCGATGATGACTCCGAGCATGTTGTTGAAGTCGTGCGCCACTCCGCCGGCAAGCCGGCCGACCGACTCCATCTTCTGCGACTGGAGCAGCTGTTCCTGAAGCGCTCGCTGCTCGGTGATCTCCAGGACGATGGTCAGGAAGTACATCGGCTGGCCCGCAGAGTCGCGACGCAGCACGACGGAGACATCGGCCCACAGCACACCGCCCGACCGGTGGATGTACCGCTTGACGAAGCGAGCCGTGCTCCGCTCACCGGCAACCAGCGAGCTGACGATCTTGCGACTCTCCTCGACGTCGTCAGGGTGGGTGATGTCGGCCCAGCTGAGCGCACCTGGCGCCTCCTCGTAGCCCATCATCCGGTAGTACGCACTGTTGCCGTGGACAGTACCGTCGGGGCTGGTCATGCTGATGCCGACAGGCGAGTGCTCGAACAGGTGGCGGAACCGCTCCTCGCTCTCCCTGAGCTCGGCTGCGGCCTCGCGCTCGGCCGTCAGATCTTCGGCAGCCGCCATGATCCCGACCGACCGGCCGGACTCATCGCGTACCGGCGCCGTAAACAGGCGCAGCTCGACCGCCTCGCCGTTCCTTTTCCTGCGGGTCACCTCGACACCGGAGACCGGCTCACCCTCCATCACCCGACCCCGCAGCCGCGCAAACTCCTCGAGCGTGTCCTCCGGCACGATCGGCAGCAGGCGCCCCACCGCCTCCTCCGCGCTCCATCCAAACAAGCGCTCCGCCGCTCGGTTCCAGAACTCCACAATGCCATCGGGCGTCAAGCTGAACAGAGGCAGCGGAGAGGCCTCAATGAGCGCCCGATGAAACGCAGTGCGCTCCACCAGCTCTTCCTGAGCCCGCTTCCGTTCGACGATCTCCCACGTCACGTCGGCGAGGAAGACCGCGGTTGCCATATCCGTGTCAGTGTAGCCTGCGTTCTTACCGCCGACCCCCAACGCCGCCACGACGCGGTCATTACGGAGGACCGGCACGCCGAGAGTGCGAGTGAACGGCATGTCCGGCTCAGACCGGTCGCCTCCGGGCCAGTCGCCTGGACCGTTGATTCGCACAGGGCGCCGCTGGCGGACACACTCGCCCCACGCCTCGAGCTGGTCCATATCACTCGATCGGACGTCGTCCGCGCGACTGAAGCGCTCCTCCATCGTGACGGTGCGTTCATCAACGTCGAGGAACCTGTACACGCCGATCTGGCTGCCAAGCAGCGTCGCCACCTCATCCAGCGCCCGCGACAGCAGCTCGTCGAGGCTGTGTCGCTGCGCGTGCTCAATCAGGTTCAGCCGGCTCCGGACCAACCGCTGGTTCAGACGCTCCTCGGTCTGGTCACGAAACACGAGCACCACGCCGGTGGTCTCGCCATCGGGCCCCGGGATCGGTGCGCCGCTGTCGGCGATCGGTATCTCGACACCATCACGACGGATCAAGAGCGTATGATTCGCCAACCCAACGACCGTGCCCTCGTCGAGCACACGTCTCACCGGCGCCTCCACGGGCTCTCTCGTCTCCTCATTGACGATTCGGAAGACCGCTTCCAACGGCGTGCCGACAGCCTCATCCTGGTGCCAGCCCGTCAGCATCTCCGCCACCGGGTTCATCAGCTCGATGGAGCCGTCATCATCAGTGGCGATCACTCCGTCGCCGATGGCCTCCAACGTCACCCGTGCCTGCTCGGCGGCTTGCCGGAGGCGGGCCTCCTCACGGTACCGCGCCCAGAGATGGCGCCGCTTCTCGTTTTGGTGCAACGCCAGGCCCCCAACGCCGATCAGCGCCGTCGCCCCCACCATCAGCAACACGATCCAGCGCGCCCGAGACCGCCAGGCCGACAACGCCTCCGACCGGTCCATCTTCGAGACCAGGAACCATGACGTCCCCGGCACCGGAGCGGTATACGCAACGACCTGCTCGCCGCGGTAGTCGCGTCCCTGCACCACGCCATGGGTTCCCGATACCGCCATCACCGCCGGCAGATCGCGTCGAGACATCGGGATCTGCAGCTCCAGCGCAGCACCGTCGCGGTGGCGAAGGTCGTTGAGAAACAGCACGTGATCGCCGTCCCGGCGGACCAGCAGCGTCTCGGCAGTCTCGGTCGGCACCGGCCACGTCTGGATCAACGGGTAGAGAAACTGCTCCGCGTCGCTAACAAGAATCAGCACCGCAAACGATCGCTCGTCGTCCACAGAGTCAGAGAGAGGCGTCACCACCGAGATATGTGGAAACGGGTAGAGGTCGCCCGAGTGCATCGGCGACAGGCCCGGCGTGCGCGAGCCGCTCCCGACGAGGGCAGCCACCAGCGCCGGCGCCTCCGCACCGCCGTCCAGCCCGCTGAGGCTCAACCACACCCGACCGGACGGATCCGCCAGCATCAGATCGTGGTAGCCGTAGTGGTCGGCGACACTCTGCATCCTGCGCAGCAGCTCGGACGCAGCCTCGAGGTCGTCTCGTTCGATCAGCGCGCGGGCATCCCGACGCAACGCCTCCCACTCGGCTAGCACCGCAGCGTCCGCAATCCGCTCCTCGCACCACGCCCTGATCTGGCTGACCTTGAGCTGCGCCACCGACTCGAGCCGGGCCTCGACCGTCCTCAGCTCCTGACCACGTTCGACGACGATCAGCCAGCCCCCGAACACAATGACAAGCAGCACGGCAGCCGCCAGTGCCCATCTCAGCACCGCAGAAAGACCGGCCAAAGTCGAGGCATCCCTCATGTGTGGTTTCCTTCGCCGGGGTTCCATCAGTCGGCATTGGGAAGAAACAAAATGATCATCCCCAGCATACTGTGCGCACTACCACGTTACACCTGCGAGAGCCCGCGGTCGAGCACCGTCGAAGACCACCCCATCTTCGAGCCGGGCACGGTCCGCGCGCGCCTTGGTGCGAGCTTTGCTCAATCGTCACCTCCTCGATGCTATACTCTCCCTGGTGTTAGTCCGCAGACCGCTGCCAACCATGATCGTGGGATCCGGACCGAGCGTGTGGCTCGGGCTTTCACGCCTGGGCGGCTCGTGCACCTGATTCTCTGCACGATCGGAGACGCCGGCACGGCCAGATCATTGCAGACCGAGGCCAGCCGAGACGCCGACTGCGTCCAAGCAGACCTGCTCGCCGCACCGTACGATCGGGCAGCCGTGCTGTCGTACTGGAGAACGCAGAGGTCGGCCCAACAGTGGGCGGATCGCTGCGAACGCGAAGACAGCTCCTCCGTGCTGGCGATGGATGTTCTGGACACCGCGGGCGATCCTCACGCCGAGCGCTCCACGTCGGCCGATCTCACCGAGACATTCATTGCGCATGCCCAGGATGTCTGCTTCCTGCGAGGTCATCGCGATGGCGTTGTCACAGAGTGCAATCAGGCGATGGCCACGCTGCTCCAGCTCGACGCACGCCACGTCACTGGCAAGCCTGTCCACGAGCTGCTCACCGAAGCGGACGCCGCCACCCTGCGCGCGTATCTCGAGCAGAAAGACGTCTCGGAGCTGCTGCTGAACTTCGTTGACACGACACAGGCGCCGCACAGCCTCCGCTGTCAGATTGGGGCCACCGAAGACGAGCTCCTGCTGTTCGGTGAGCCCGTCCATGAGCGGGAACGAGCGCTCCAACAGCAGCTGCTCGAGCTCAACAACTCGCTTACCGTCATGACCCGCGAGAAGGCCCGGCAGGCGAAAGCACTGGAGCAGGCCCGGGCAAAGCTCGAGGCGACGCTCGAGGAGCTGGATACGTCGTACTGGCATCTGCGCAAGATCCAGGAGGTCCTGCCGATCTGTACGGTCTGTGGCCGGGTGAAGACGGGAGATTCCAGCTGGGAGCAAGTGGTCGACTACCTGAAGAGGAACTCACTCTTCCTCTCTCACGGGCTGTGCCCGGACTGCTTGGAGACAATGCGCAGCGACTGGGGACTTGAGAAGAAATGACCTCTCCCACGCCGAAACTGCTCCACACGCCCCTCAAGCAGCGGCTCGAGATCGCCGAGCGCGTCACCACGATCCGCGACGAGCTGGCAACGTTACTGACCGAGAGCTACTTTCGCGACCACCCAGAGTTCGAGACCCGGCATTCGAAGGCCCGCCAACGAACGCGCGAGGACTTCGGATACACTCTCGAGTTTCTCGCCAGTGCGGTAGCGGCAAGGTCGCCCGACGCGTTTGCAGACTTTGTCCGCTGGACCCAGCGCGTCCTCACCTCGCGAGGAGTCCCTGGCAGTGTCCTCCTCGAGTCACTCGATCGCGTCGCCGCTGCCCTGACGGCACGACTCGACGATGACGTGGTGCTCGAGGTCCTTCAGTACGGTCGCGACACCCTGAGCAACGAGGACGACAGCTCGAAAGACGAGGTAGGCCTCGACGCGAAGCTGTTCGAGCAGGCGATCTTGAGTGGAAACCGCCGCGCAGCGATCGCGGTGGTGGTGGAGGCACGACGGCGAAGCGACTCGATCGCCGAGGTGTATGTCAACATCATCCAGCAGGCGATGTACGAGGTCGGACGGCGCTGGGAGCACAACCAGATCACCGTTGCCGACGAGCACCTGGCGACCGCAGTGGCTCAGTATGTTCTGGCCAACCTGTACGAACAGATCGAGATCCCTGACCAGCTGCGCGGCCGCGCGGTGGTCACCGGAATCGAAGGCGAGTCCCATCAGCTCGGCGCCAACATGGTCGCCGACATGCTCGAGGCCGACGGCTGGGACGTCCGCTTCCTCGGCGCGAACGTGCCCTCGACAGCGGTCCTGGCCGCGATCGACGAGCACGATCCGGACCTGCTCGGCATCTCAGCGACCATGCTGTTCAACGTCTCCCGGGTCGCCGAGCTGGTTGCGGCGGTGCGAGAACGCGCATCCGACCGGCCGCGCATCGTGGTCGGAGGTGCCGCCTTCCGGATGGCGCCAGAGCTGGCCACCGAGATCGGCGCCGACGCCGTCGCCGAGGACGCGGTGGCAGCCATCACCACCGTCCGCAAGCTCTTCGCGGCGTAAGCCACAGCGACACCACATCAGCATCCAGCGGCGCCAACCACATCGACGGTGTTCCTCGCAGGAGTAACGCCGGGCAAGCGGTCAACGCGGTGAGGCAGAGCTCAATGGCAAGCGACTTGGCAGTCCCGGCTCGCCCGCGACGTCTCCGAGGACATTGATGTGAGCGTGCCCCTCAATCGTTGCACTGCATGGCGCCTCGCACCAGCGTTGCGCCATCGCGACGTGCGGCGCCGCGATCAGACTCACGGTTGATCTGAGCGCAAGGCCTCCCGGACCTTCACAGCAAGCTCGTGCATGGAGAACGGCTTCTGGATGAAGTGGACGCCAGTGTCGAGCACGCCATGGTGAGCGATGGCGTTCGACGTGTAGCCCGACATGAACAGGACCTTCATGTCCGGCAGCTTGGCCCTCAGACGATCCGCCAGCTCCTTGCCGTTCATTC
Source organism: uncultured Thermoanaerobaculia bacterium (assembly GCA_964512045.1). Classification (GTDB taxonomy): domain Bacteria; phylum Acidobacteriota; class Thermoanaerobaculia; order Thermoanaerobaculales; family Sulfomarinibacteraceae; genus CAZEJK01. The sequence continues at coordinate 17,338 of CAZEJK010000042.1, read as the reverse complement.
CAGGCATGACAACGTCCGTTACGAGCAGATCAAGCGAGTGGTCCTGCTGCTCCGCAGTGGCCTCGAGAGCCTGACTGGGGCCGTTGGCCACCACAACGCTGTAGCCAAGCTCCTCGAGCACACTCTGGATCATCTCAAGGAGCGACGGCTCATCCTCAACCAACAGGACCCGCTCGCCACACCCTAGCGGCGCGACATCCACTGCGTCCGGCGATAACCCTGCGATCTCCTCCAGGTGACACGGGAGGTAGATGCGAAACGTGCTTCCCTGTCCCGGCTCACTGTACACGTTGATGAAGCCGTTGTTCTGCCTCACGATGCCAAACACGGTGGCCAGACCTAGACCTGTGCCCATGCCACTCTCCTTTGTCGTGAAGAACGGCTCGAACACCTGGGCGCGGGTCCCCGCGTCCATCCCACAGCCATCGTCGCTGACCGCAAGCAGCACGTACTTGCCGGGCATGGCCTCGACGTGGTACGCACAGTAGTCTTCACTCAGGGAGACCCGCCCTGTCTCGATGGTGATCTTGCCCACGTCGTCGATCGCGTCGCGGGCGTTCACACACAGGTTGACCAGGATCTGATCCAGCTGGCTCGGGTCGAGGTACGCCGGGCACCTCGATCGTGCAGGCTGCCACGCCAGATCGATGTCCTCTCCGATCAGCTGACGGATCATACTCAGCAGACCCTCCACCGTCTCGTTGAGATCAAGCACCTTCGGCGCAATCGTCTGCTGCCGCGCGAACGCCAGCAGCTGGCGGGTCAGGTCCGCTGACCGGGTGGCAGCGTTGAGGATGGCCTCGAGGGTCGACCGGTCGGCGTCGTCCGGACCCAGCTGACGCAGCCGCATCTCCGCACGGCCGATAATCACACCGAGCATGTTGTTGAAGTCGTGCGCCACACCCCCGGCAAGCCGTCCCACCGACTGCAGCTTCTGCGACTGCAGAAGCTGCCCCTGCAGCTCCTCGCGCTCCGCCTCCGCGCGCAGGCGCTCCGTGATGTCCTCGGTAAACCCCAGAAACCGCTCGTCATCGAGCGACACCGCGGTGACACGCCACTGCCGGACCTCGCCGCAGCTGTGCACGAAGCTCATCTCCGCGGTCATGCGTCCCTCTCGGACAAGCCTCTCGAAGCTCCCCAGCCCTTCATCGCGGCTCTCGGCAGGCAGCAGATCCGCAATCCTGAGTGACCGCAGCTCGGCCTCGGTGTGCCCGGTAATGTCGCTCGCGGCCGGGTTCACATCCACGTACCGACCGTCCCTGTCGACGATGAAGATCCCGAACGGAGCATGCTCGACGTAGCTGCGAAACCTCGTTTGCTCCTCATCACGGCGCCGGGCCACGTCGATGCTGTGCAGGGCGTAGGCAACGTCGCCCACGAGCTCCCGAAACAACCTCTGCTCCTCGTCGTCCTCAGCCAGCTCCAGGGGCAGGTTCACCACCAGCACACCGAAGCTGCGGCCAGCGTGGCTCAGGGCGGCGGCCAGCACGGCCGCGCCACGCGAGCTCACCGCCAGACCGCAGCCACGACACCCCTGCTCGACATCGGTGATCGACACGACGCCATCCGGCTGCTCCCAGGCCAGACGACAGCACATGGGCCACTCGCCGCGCTCGAGCGCACGCCGGACGGCCGAGAAGCCGTCGCCCACGCCGCACTCACCGGCGACGCACAGCTTCCCATCGTCATCGACTGCGGCAACCCAGGCGCTGAGGTATCCGCGGGCACTCACGAGCAGCTCGCAGGTCCGCTCCAACAATCTCTCCCGGTCGCTCTCGTGGGTGATGAGCTGGTTGACATCCCGGATCGCTCGCAGCACCTGATTCAGGTGACGGATCCGCTCCTCCGACCGTTTGCGAGCGCTGATGTCCTCGGCGGCGCCGAGGATGGCGATCATGCTCCCCTCGCTGTCGAACACAGGCGCCACCGACAGGCGGATCAAAATCAGCGAGCCATCCTTCCGCTGCCGGACAAGCTCCTCGGCCACAAAACCCTCGGCATCCAACGCTCGCTCGCGCAGCGCTGCGAACTCCTCGCGCCTCCCGTCCGGCACGGTCGGCAACCGCCGACCGACGACCTCCTCGGCACGCCAGCCGAACACGCGCTCCGCAGACTGGTTCCAGGTCAGCACGACGCCCTCCGCGTCGACGCTGTACAGCGCCACGGGCGAGCAGGCGATCATGGCCCGCTGGTACTCCTCGCTGGCGCGCAGGGCCTCCTCGGCCTGCTTGCGCTCGGAGATATCCACGATGGTGGTAATGAAGTGCAGGGGCCGACCGCCGTCGTCGCGTCGAATCGTCACGCTGGCGTCAGTCCACAGAGTCGTCCCATCCTTTCGAAGGTACCGCTTCTCGAAGCGCGCCGAGCGCTCTCGACCATCGAGCAGAGGTGCGATCCGCCGCTCGATGGTCTCCACGTCCTCCGGCGGCGTCAGCTCCTGCCACCTGACTCCGCTCAGCTCTGCAGTGGTATACCCGAGCATCTCGGCAAACGCCCGGTTCACGTCCACCTCGCCGGTGATCGCGGTCATCGACTTGCCGACGTTCGCCGTCTCGAACACGGACCGGAACCTGCTCAGGCTCTCCCGCAGCTGCCGGGTCTGGGATGCCACCTGCCGACGCAGCGACCACGACCAGAGCAGCGCGAGCACGAGAACAGCCAGCAGCGGCACGAGGATCAACGCCGAGTAACGGAGCGCGGTCAGCAGCGTCACTGGCGCCTCGTCGTAGATACCGAGCCACTTTTCGAAGATCCGGTGGTGCTCGCCGCTCCGCTCCAGTGCGGTCAAGCCCTCGCTGAACTGCGCCAGCATCGCCTCGCGGTCATCCAGAGCCGCATAGCAGTAGTCGAGGGTCACGAGCGGCTGCCGGGCAAGCCTCAGGCTTGTCCACCCGTTCTCATCCATCAGGGCGAGAGCACTGACCCGCACCACCAGCGCGCAATCGTGCTTGCCCTCGGCCAGCTGGCGGAGCGCATCCTGCTGGCTGTCGGCGAGCGCAACCTGCGCATCCAGCCCCTTTTGATGGAGGATCTCGTGAATGGCGCCGCCGCGCTGCACGACGATGCGCCGGCCGGTCAGATCGGCGAACGACGTGGGCGGCGTGCCGTCGTCCGCGCGGACGACACTCACATAGCTGCTCGCAGCGTGCGACTGGGTAAAGTCGAGCTTCGCATCGCGGCTCGGCAGATAGAACATGCCTTGCAGGACGTCGACCTCACCATCCTCCATGCCCTCCACGATCTCATCCCACGGCCCCAGACGGATCTCGACGTCGAGCCCCATCTCGGCTGCGATCGCCCGTGTCAGCTCGACGTTGTACCCGGCCGGGACTCCCCTTGTGTTCAGGTACTCGAACGGCGGGTAGGCATGATCCCCGCCGACGATGATCGGCCGATCGGTCGGCAGCTCGAGGTGAGCGAACCACTTCACGTGGAGCCGGCGGTGCGTACCGTCCGCCACCACGAGCGCCAAGCCTTCGTTGAGGAGTGACAGCAGCTCCCGGTCGCCCTCGCGAACCGCGAAGCAGAAGTCCTGCGCAAACTCTCGGATCGGTCGATCAACGATCGTGAGCCCCCTCAGACCGCTCTCCTCGAAAAGCCGAAGCGCAACGAGGCGCTGGATGACGACCGCCTCACAGCCCCCGTCGGCCAGGACGCGGAACGCATCCACGAACGTCGGTGTGGTAATGATCTCCAGGCCCCGGTCCTCACGACGCAGGAACTCCTCGGCGTTGTCTCCCTTCATGACTGCGACCCGTCGCCCGCGAAGATCATCCAGGCTGGTCACGTCGTCCGTCCCCTCCCGCACGACGATCGCTCCATGCATCGTCAGGTACGGTACGGTGAAGTCGAACAGCGCCTCCCGCTCGGGCGTACGGCCGACGAGCGGGAGGGCGTCGATCTCGCCGCGCTCCAGCCAGCCGCGCACCTCCGCCCAGCGACCAGTCCTGAACGTGACCTCGCGTCCCATCCTCGCCAGGGCAGCGCGCATCAGCTCGACAGAAAAACCGTCCGCCCGCCCATCCTCGCCGACGACGCTGAACGGAGGGTACGCGATCTCGCTGGCGCTTCGCACGGGCGCCTGCGGCGACTCGGTCGCCGCAGCTACCGGTCGCCCAACGGCGGATGCGAGCAGAATCGCCAGTGCGAGAAGCACGGCTTGAGGCCACATCTTGCATGAGGCTCGAGCCACACGCGCTGCAGCCAGGTCCCCCAGTACTCCTCGGCGCCAATCAACGGAACGCATGGTTCTCCCGCACCACGATAACAGGGATGCGATCCAAGAGACACTCGCTTGCGCGCGCTGCGGGATCCCGCCGCCCACTGCTCTCATAGCAAAGTCACAGCTTCACGACGGTCGCGGCAAACGGTTCCTCGGGTGACCCCCTTGTTCGATTTGCAGCGCCGCTTCACGACGCTGTACCCTTCCACCTGCGAACGGAACATGGAGCACGTCCAACAGCGAAGCACACTGACCATCATCCTGGCGACTGGATCAATCGTTCTGACGTTGTTGGTCCTGCTCGCCTGGAAGGTGCTGCGCCAGCCAACCGCAAGCGAGGTAGCAACCTCCGAGCAGCGTCGGATCATGATCGCGGTCCTGCCGTTCGAGAACCTCGGGCTGCCGGGTGACGAGTACTTCGCCGACGGCATCGCCGAGGAGATCAGCGGCCGCCTTTCGAACGTCTCCGAGCTCGGGGTGATCTCCCGCACGAGCACACGTCGGTACAAGGGTTCCAAGATGCCGGTGAAGAACATCGCCAGCGAGCTCGGCGCCGACTACGTGCTCGAGGGAACGGTGCGTTGGGACCGAACAACCGACATCGACCGCGTCCTCATCACGCCGCAGCTCATCCGCGCAGCAGACGACGTCTACGTCTGGTCCGATCACTACGACCACGTCCTGGACGACCTTTTCCAAACTCAATCGGAGATCGCCTCCCGGGTCATCGAGCAGCTCAACCTCACTCTGCTTGCCGCCACTCGCGAGCGCATCGAGCTCAAACCCACCGAGAGCTTCGAGGCGTACCAGGCGTACCTGCGCGGTCTCGAGTCCGTTCGCACAGCGGACTACAACGAGGACGCATGGCGGCTCGGCCTGTCGATGTTCGAGCGTGCCGTGGCCCTCGACCCGGAGTTCGCGCTCGCTCATGCGGAAGCTTCGCGACTCCACTCCCGCGCCTATCATCTCGGGTTTGACCGCACCCCGCAGCGCCTGGCGCTCGCAAAGGCTGCTGCGGACCGCGCCGCCAACCTCGAGCCCGACCTCAACGAGACCCGGCTGGCCATGGCCTACTTCTACTACTGGGGGCTGAAGGAGTACGAGAAGGCCTTGGCCGAGCTCGACGCGGTCGAACAGGCGACACGAAACAACCCGCCCTTCCTCGAGGCGCGCGGCTACATCCTCCGACGCCAGGGCAGCTCGGCTCGCGCCGCCGAGACCCTGATTCGAGCTTTCGAGCTCAGTCCGCGCGACCCCAGCCTAGCGGTCGAGATCGCCAACACCCACCTCGGCATGTGGAGGTTCGAACGTGCCAGACACTACTACGACCTGGCCATCTCGATCGCTCCCGACAGCACCGGGCCGTACACACTCAAGATTCGGAATCAGTACCTCTGGAACGGTGACCTCGAGGCCGTGCGATCGATCCTCGAGGAGATGCCGTCTCGACAGGATACTCGCACCATCTGGTTTCGGGCCTTTCACGAGCTCCTCGAAGGCAACCCCGACCGCACCATCGAGCAGCTGGAGCCTTACCGCGGCGACACCTACCAGACGCATGCCCAGACGATTCCTCTCGTCCTCGTCATCGCCTGGGCCCATGAGCTGGCGGGCAACACAGAGTCGGCGAGCACTGCGTACACTGAAGCGCTGAGAACGCTCGAGCAGGCACTCAAGGCCCGGCCCGGGGACTTCCGCATCCGCATGGCGTTGGGCCTCGTGCACGCCGGCCTCGGCAACACCGAGCAGGCCATCCGACTCGCCAACGAGGCGGTCGAGCTCTACCCGATCTCGAAGGACGCGTGGGCCGGACCGATCGTCGCCCGCAATCGGGTGATCGCGCTCACCCGGGCCGGGGAGGTCGACGCCGCCCTCGACCAGGTCGCCGAGCTGCTGTCCTTCCCGAACCCGGGCGCGAGCCCGTCGCTGCTCCGCATCGATCCGCGTCTTACGGAGCTGCACCAGAAGAGACGTTTCGAGGAAATTCTCAGCCAGGCGCCGAACATCGAGCCCTGACCTGCTCAGGTTCCCGTGTCGACGGCGTGCTCTCGCAGCAGCTCCTCAAACCTCGGGTTGTCGCGCAACGCGTCCCAAAGTGGGTCCTGCTCGAGCCACGACGCCGAGAAGATCGATTGCACCGACAGTACCCGTTCGAGCTGGTCCAGCGCCGCATCTTCCTGGCCAACCATGGTGTAGATCAGTGCCAGATCGGTGATCAACGACGGTGCCTCGAGCGCGTCCTTCGACAGCGGGTACAGCTCCACCGCCCGCAGCCCGTGGCGAACCGCCTCCTCGGCTCGGCCGAGCCCGGCGTAGGTCAATCCGAGGGCGCTGTGCGTCCGGTGGTCCAGATCGTCGTTCGCAAGCCGCTCCTCGAGCAGTGTCCGCGACCGTTCAAAGCCCGCGCGCGCCTGCTCCGGCTCACCCATCAGCTGGCGCGCCATACCCTCGAACAGCGCAACCGGGATCGAGAAGATCCCCGCCTGCAGCACCGGCTCCGGGCACTCCCCCAAAAGCTCGAGCGCTGCCTCGTAGCGCCGATCTAACAGCTCCGTGAGAAAGCCCACGCGGCAGACCTCCGTGCTGTTGACCGGTGGCATCGCCTCCAGCACCGACCGAGCGGCGGCGCTGTCGCCTCGCCAGCGCAGGTACAGAAGAGCAAGCTCCGTGTACGGATACGGATCCGCTGGCGCCAGCGCGATGCCGCGTTGGAAGGCGCGCTCCGCTTCTGCGTAGCGCCGCAGGGTGCCCAACGTTTCACCGAGCCCGATCGTGGCATTCGGGTCGAGAGGGCTCAGCTCGGAGTCCCGCTTGAACAGCTCGATGGCCCCCTCGAAGTCTCCCTGACGCCGCGCCACATAGGCCTTCGTGAGCCAAACCTCGTTGTTTGCCGGCGCAAGCTCCTGGGCGGTGTCCAGCGCCTCGAGTGCGGCAGCGTACTCCCGCTCACACCAGTAGTGGTAGTGGCCCAGGGCCACATGCGCCTCCGCAAGAGTCGGTTGCAGCGCGAGCGCGCGCCCGGCGGTCGTCCTGGCCTTCTCGAGGCGGTCCTCAGTACGGTCGAAGCCGTAGTGGTACATGCGGGAGTGCATCGAGGAGAGACGGGCCCAGGCCAGCGCGAAACCCGGGTCGAGCGTGACCGCCCTCTCGAACATCTGCGCGCCCAGCTCGAACGCCTCCTTGCCGAATCCCGGCGAGACCAGCTGCTTCATCCCGCGGAGATAGGCATGGTAGGCCTCGATGTTGTCGGTGGGCTTAGCGGTCAACGCCTGGCGTTCGTCGGCCACCAACCTCACGTCGAGCGCTCCGGCGATCCGCTCGGCGATCTCCGTCTGCACCGAGAAGATCTGCATGATCTCGTGCTCGTACGTGTCCGACCACAGCTGGGTGTCGTCCGTCACCTGAATCAACCGCGGCGTGATCCGCACACGGCTCGGGTCGCCGCTTCGATCCCAACGGATCGTACCCTCGAGGATGAAGTCCGCTCCCAGCTCGTTACCGATCTCCCTGGCGGGCTTCTGCGTGCCCTTGTAGAGCCGCGCACTGGTGCGGGAGATCACCGCCAGCCCCTGGATCACCGCGAGCCGCGACGTGATTTCATCCGTCACGCCGTCCGCGAAGTACTCGTCGTCCTCACTCCCGAGGTTCTCGAAGGGCAGCACCGCGACGACCTGACGTCCAGAGCCCGACGCTGGCGGTCGTTCACCCCCGGGAAGGCCGAGCATGACGGACAGCGTTGCCGCACTGGCAATCACCACCGCCGCTGCAGCGAGCACCGGCTTCCTGATGCCAGACCCGCGGCCCGAAGCTCTTCGCGCACCCAGCTCACTGATCGGTGCTCGATCGAAGCCCGAGGTCACCTCGAGCTTCAGGACCCGCAGCTCGTTGAGCACATCGCGGGCTGTCTGATAGCGGTCGTCCGGGTCCTTTTCGAGACAACGCCGGATCACTCGCGCAAGATGCGGCGGCAGGTCGGAACGCACATCCGTTGCCGGCGGTGGGTCGTCCCTGAGCACCGAGGACAGCAGCTCGACCGAGTTGGCACCCCGGAACGGTCGTTCCCCGGTCGCCATCTCATACAGCATCACGCCGAAAGCGAAGATGTCAGAACGCTGGTCCACCTCCTGACCGCGCGCCTGCTCGGGAGACATGTACAAGGGGGTACCGACGACAAGGCCTTCACGCGCGATGGATAGCGTCACCACACCGCTGAGCTCACCGTCGTCCGTCGACCCCACCGGCGTGGCGAGGCCGAAGTCGAGCACCTTCACCCGACCATCTTCGTCCGTGACCATCACGTTGCCGGGCTTCAGATCGCGGTGCACCACACCCTTTACGTGCGCACACACAACCGCATCGATGATCGGAATCGCCAGCTCGAAGATGCGTTCCAGCGGAAAGCCGTCCCGGGGCATCAGATCGCCGAGCGTCGTGCCCTCCACCAGCTCCATCGTCAGGAAGTCCAGCCCATCCGCCCTGTCGACCGAGTACAGCGTGACGATGTTGGGGTGATTGAGCCCCGCGACGATCTTCGCCTCGCGCCGGAAGCGGGACAGGCGATCCTCATCCGAGGCCATCTCCTCCGGTAGCACCTTCAACGCCACCGCGCGGCCCAGCTTGGTGTCCTCCGCGCGGAAGACCTCGCCCATCCCGCCCGAGCCCAGCTTGGCGGTGATCCTGTAGTGGGAGAGCTCACGACCGATCATGCTCTCTCGGGAAGGGTGGTCCGTCGCAGCCGACAGTGACGGCCGGTCACCGGCAAAGTCGTCTTCCGCCACACGCATGGCGTCGCGTACGCGAGGCATGCCACCCTTTCCCATCCTTTACCACCACACGCTGGCCAGCCGCAAACGCCGAAGCTCTCCCCTTCCTTCCCCTGCCAGCGAGGGGACGAGGCACGACCCACCGAGCGGCTGTCCTGTCTTCATCGACACGTAGACTCCCTGATTGCGCGATCTCATCTCAACTGTCAAAGCAACACGCAGTAGACTGCGGCTATTCTCGAGGCACGAGCCCGCCCGGACTCAGCCGCTCGACTCCAAACCAGATCCGGGGTGCTCTTCGTAGCTGCGGGGTTGATCCCCGCAGACGTGCACCGTGGCAGACCCACCCTCACCCCCAGCCGGCGAGACGCCGGCTTCGACAATAGGCAAGCGTCGCGATCCGGTTGTTTCAGTCAGTTCGCACGTGGCAAGAAGGGGGTCTGCTGCACGCATGGCTGATCGACCACAGTGTCACCCGCCAGCTCATCCCGGCGGTCGGGAGCCCGCGAGCCCGGAGCCGGCTACCGCAGATGTCACTTCAGCCGGCACAAGCCGTTCACAGCTCGTGTATGGTCGAGTCATGACGATGATTACGGTCGGGTTCTCCACCCACCGCGTCGAGACGTTGGCCGCGGCGGAGCAGCTGATGGCCACCCATCCAACGGTGGCGTTGGAGGAGCCCCCAACCGAGGGGTTTCAGGCGATGCTCGTCGGCGAGCTCTCGGTCGAAGCGCACCTCGAGCAGGTGGCGCCGGAGTTCCCGGAGTACAGCCGCCACCAATGCGCGGTGCTCCGCCGCCTGCATCGCAGCGGCGTACGAGTCGTGCAAGTCGACCCGTTCCTGGCCGAGCTGGAAGCGATCCACGACCTGTTCGAGCACGGCGGCGATCCTGCCGACATCACGCCTGGCACCGTGCGCGGGCAGGTGTACCAGGCCGAGAGACACTGGACCGGCGCGCTGCTCGGCTACTACGCGGCGTCACACAGTGCGGACTTCGAACGAGTGGTCGACTCGGTGTGCGCCTTCGCCCGAGCGGACGCCGAACGGGGTCGCCTGCGCGACGCGATGCGGGCCGACACGCTGCTCGAGCTTGTCGAGGAGCACGGAACGCTGTACGCGGAGACGGGCACGCTCCACACCGAGCTGGTTCGCCAGCTTCGCCGCCACGCACCCGCCGGCGTCTCGATCAGGCCACGGTGGCTGATGGCCCCGGTCGTGCGTCGGCTGTACGGACGCGCACCGCTCATCCCGCCGGGCGACCTGTTGACCATCGCCTCCACCGGCAACGGTCGTCGTTCCCAGACACAAAAGCGCCTCCTCGCCGCGCGCAGCCTGATCCAGGTCGCGATCTCGCTGAAGGAGGAGACCGTCCCCACCGACGCCGCCCCCTACCCCCACGTTCAGGACGACATCGAGACCTACCGGCTAGTCGACGGACTGTCGTACATCGACTGCCGCGAGCTGTACCCGCGCGTCCGGAGCCGCCCATGGCGCGAAGCCCGGCACGAGGTTCTCGAGTTCCACGAGACGCCTGTGTCCCGGTAGTGACCTCTCGTCAGGACACCTCCGTTCCGCGTCTGGTCGCAATGGCCTGGCCCAGCGTTGGCACCGTTTACTTGACTGTCAGGTGAGGGAGGCAGCGATGGATGCTTGATCGCGCGCCGTTCAGAAGCTCAGAGCCTCGGTGCGAGACGCGCTTCCTCGCGCGTCTAAGAGGCCGCTATCGCAGGCGTCACGTCGTGTACTCGGAGTTGATCTCCACATAGCCCTTGGTGAGGTCCGTGGTGTACATGGTCGTGGAGCTGGTGCCGAGGCCGAGCTTGAGCTCGATGTCGACCTCCGCACCCGAGAACGCCCGGTCGACGGCAGCCTGGTCGACCTCCAACGGCACACCGCCGGCAAACACCTCGATCCCTCCGAGGAGCAGGCGCAACCGCTCGCCGTCAAGCCCCACACCGGCGTTGGCGGCCGCCGCGAGAATCCGGCCCCAGTTCGGGTCGCCGCCAGCAAGGGCCGTCTTGACCAGGCTCGACCCAGCGATCGAACGGGCCACCTGCCGGGCCTCGTCGTCAGATCGCGATCCGGTCACGGTGATCTCCGCCACCCTCGAGGCGCCCTCGCCATCGCGTACGATGGCCAACGCAAGGTCGTTCGCCACCTCGTGGATCGCCCCTGCCAGGATCTGATGGCGCACGCTGTCAGCGGGAATCGGAGCGATATCGGCGCCACCGGCCAGCAGCACCACGGCGTCGTTGGTGCTGGTATCGCCGTCCACCGTGATCGTGTGGAACGAGTCGTCGACCGCGCTTCTCAAGATGCTCTGCGCCCTCTGCGCATCCAGCGGTGCGTCAGTCGCGATCACCGCCAGCATCGTGGCCATGTTCGGGTGGATCATCCCCGATCCCTTGGCAACGCCGCTGACGACGACTGTGCGCTCGGGATCGCCATCGGCGGCCGGCAGCGTCAGCTCACGGCTCGAGGTCTTGGTGCACGTATCGGTCGTCAGCATCGCCTGCGCAACGTCGTCACCTCCGGTGGAGGAGAGGTGCTCGGCGGCGCTGTCGATGCCGCTCAGTACTTTGTCCATCGGCAGCGGAACGCCAATGACGCCGGTGGACAGCACGAGGGCCGGTCCACCACAGCGCGACTCCACACGGTCGAGCATCGCCCGAGCGTCCGCCAGGCCGCGCTCACCCGTCATGGCGTTGGCGTTGCCGCTGTTGATCACCACCGCCCGCACCCTCGGATCGGCTGCGAGCCGCTGGCGACACTCCGTCACGGGCGGTGCGCACAGCTCGTTGGTGGTCCAGACGGCCGCTGCGGTGACCGGCTGGCCCATGTCGATCAGCGCGAGGTCCAGGTCACCGCTCGGCTTGACGCCGGAGCGGACCGCTGCGGTCCGAACCCCGGGCACCGCCAGCGGGCGTACCCGTTTCTCGCCAGGGGCTTTCAGATCGCGTTCACGCGCTACGGAGTACTCTCGGGAGCTCATCTTCGGTCCTTTCATGCTCGTTGTCGTCGGGAGACCATGCCATGGCAACCCGGGTGCCCTCGATCGGGCACTCCTCGCGCTCTGGCTTCGGCGGCACCACACCCAGCGGGGCCTTCTCGAAGCCCATGCGCTCGAAGAACTCGGGAGAGATCGTGACGCACACCAGCCGCTTGCTCTGCCGCGCGGCCTCGCGCTGCAACGCGGTGACCATGTGCGTTCCGAGCCCTCGGCCAGCACAGTCGTCGGCCACTGCGACGCTGCGAAGCTCGAGGCGATCTCCGCCCACCGGCTGCAGGGCAGCCGTTGCGAGCACACTGTTCCGACCGCGGATCACGCGGTAGCGCTCGAGGTCGTCGGCCACCTGCTCGGCCGGCACCGGAATGGTCACCGGCGCCCGACGCTCCAGCAGCTGGGCGATCTCTGCAACGTCAGTGACCGACGCTGGACGCACCTGCGGTCCCAGCTTCAGCGGGGAACGTGGTTTGAGTACCGAGATTGTTTCGGGTGTCATGATGCAGTCTCCGTTGTCGCAACAATCGCTTCATACAGTCTGTCCACGCAGAGGTCGAGCTCTTGCTCTGTCACGTTCAGCGGCGGGAGGATGCGGACCACATTGTCCGCTGAAGGAACCACCAGCAGCCGACGATCGAAGGCGGCGTCGACGACCGGTTTCACCGGCACAGCGAGCTGCACGCCGCGCATCAGCCCGCGGCCACGGACCTCGGCCACCTCGGGCAGCGATCGCACACGCTCGAGACGTTGCTCGAGGTGCGCTCCCAGCTCGCGGACCCGTGCGAGGAAGCCGGGCTCGGCAATCTCGTTGAGGACTCGCAGCGCCACGCTGGTAACGAGCGGGCCACCGCCGAAGGTAGTCCCATGCATGCCGGGAGAAAGCGTGTCCGCGACCGCTCGCGTCATCAGAACGGCGCCGATCGGCAGACCTCCTGCCAGAGGCTTGGCCAGCGTGAGCATGTCCGGAGTGACGCCGAGCTCCGCGTGAGCCCACAGGGTCCCGGTCCGACCGAGGCCGCACTGGATCTCGTCGAAGATCAGCACGGCACCGACGCGGTCACACCGTGCCCGCACCTTCTCCACCCAGCTTGGCGAGGCCTCACGCACCCCCATCTCACCCTGGATCGGCTCCACGATGACGGCCGCCGTCTCCTCGGTGATCGCCTCGAGGGCGTCATCGGAGCTCCACTCCGCCATCCGCACCCCTCCCGCCAGCGGGCGGAACGGATCCTGGTAGCTGGGCCGATCGGTCGCTGCCAGAGCGCCCAGGGTCCTCCCATGGAAGCTCCCGGTGAAGTGCACGACCTCCCTGCGGTCGTCGCCTCCAGCCAGGCGCGCGAACTTGAGCGCCGCCTCGACGGCCTCTGCGCCGGAGTTGGCGAAGAACACGGAGTCGGCGAACGACAGCTCCACCAGCCGCTCGGCCAGCTCGATGGCCGGCGCCGAGTGGTACAGGTTGGAGACATGAACCGGGCGCTGGGCGGCCTCGCGGATCGCCGCTGCTACCGTCTCGGAGCGATGGCCCAAGGCCAGCACCGCGATCCCACTGGTCATGTCGAGGAACTCCTCACCAGCAACATCGCGAAGCACGGCGCCCTGTCCGTCCGCGAACAGCCGCTGTGGTCGTCCGTAGGTCGGCGCGAGCACGCGATCGGCGACCTCGAGCAGCTCGCGGTCGGAGCGGACCTGCTCAGTTCTTCTGAGATTCTCATCGGTCATGGCAACGGCGGAGCTCATGAGGCAGTCCTTTCGATCGGGGCGGGCTCTACGGAGATCACGGTGGCGACACCTGCGGCCATGGAGGCAAGATCGCCAATGCGCACACGCTGTACGCCAGCGCTGACTGCAGCCACTGCTGCCATCAGCTTCGGCACCATGCCACCACGAACGACTCCGTCCGAGATCAGGCTGGTCACATCGTCCGGTCCGAGATCTGCCAGCACGGCGTCGTCTGCGCCGCGGACGCCCGGGATGTCACTGACGAAGTCCAGCGACGCCGCTCCGAGTGCCGTGGCGACAGCATGCGCGGCGTCGTCGGCATTCACGTTGACGGCGGACCCGTCCGGCCCGATCGACACGGGCGAGACCACCAGCACGTCCACACTCTCCACCAGCGACCGCAAGCGGTCCGCATCGACCGACGGAGGCCCGCCGACCCGGCCGAGCTTCTGAGCATCTTTCAACGGAGCCCTCAGGAGCCCGAGATCGACACCACTGACTCCGAGACACGCCAGACCATGCGCCGTAAAGCGCTCGACAATGCGGGTCCGAACCACACCGCACAGCACCATGATGGTGGCCGCCATCCCGGCGCTCGACGTGGCGCGCAGGCCATCGATCTTCTCGAACGGGATCTCCAGACGGTCGTGGAGCTCGCTGATCTCGGGACCGCCGCCGTGGACGACGACGGTACGATGCCCTCGCCGGCCGAGGTTCGTGACCTCGCCCGCAAGCTCATCGATGCACGCCGGATCGACGAGCCGCGCTCCACCGACCTTGAGGACGGTGATCTCGCTCATCACCCGGGGTTCTGCTGCTGTTGACATGCTCTCCTCCTGCAGTTCTTGGCGTTGCTGAGCACAGCTCTCGCTGGTATCGATTCAGTGGACTCTCAGCCCCTCCGTCTCGGGACGCGACAGCATCAGGTTGGCGTTCTGGACCGCCTGTCCGGCGGCCCCTTTGCCGAGGTTGTCGATGACCGAAGCCACCACGAGGGTGTCGCGGTCGGCAACGCCGTGGACACTCATCACCGCGCGGTTGGAGTGCGCGACGGCCCGGATCCGCGCGGCTTCGCCGTCGGCAAGAACATCGACAAACGGCTCGTCCGTGTAGCGATCAACGAAGAGCCGACGCGCCTCGTCCTCGTCCAGGCCGCTCCCATGGATCGCACAGGTGGCGAGGATCCCCCGCTCCAGCGGCACGAGATGCGGCACGAACGTGATCGCCGTCTCAATGGCCGCGCCCGCGCTGACCACGGTCTGCTCCATCTCCGGGACATGACGGTGAACGCGACCGATCTTGTACGGACGGATGTCGTCATGGGCCGAGCAGAAGTGGGTCGTCGGTGTCGCGGCACGTCCCGCGCCGGACACTCCGGACTTCGCATCGACGTACACGGACGTCGGCATCCGACCAGACTCGGCCAACGGGAGCAGCGCCAGCGCCACCGCGGTGGCGTAGCAGCCGGGGTTGGCCACCACCCTGGCGCCTCGGATCGCATCGCGGTTGAGCTCCGGAAGTCCGTACACCGTCTCCCGGGCCAGCTGCTCCGACCGTTCGGAACCGTACGTTGCCGCATGCAGCTCGCCATCGTGCAACCGCAGGTCGCCGGACAGGTCGACGACGGCCGGCGCACCCGCAGCCAGCACCGACTGCACGACCGGAGCTGATGCGCCGTGCGGAAGACACACGAACACCAGATCGACGGTCGACGGATCCACCTGATCCGGCGCCTCGAGCGTCAGCAGTGGTGCTGATGGATCGATCTCGGTGAGCGGATGGCCCGCGAGCTCGCGCGACGTTCCGAACCTCAGCTCGATCCCCGGATGGTTCTCGAGAGTGCGCACCAGCTCGACGCCGGTGCTCCCGGTGGCACCGATCACACCTGCGCTCGGACTCTGTTGGCTCGTGCTCTGTTGCATTGGTTGTCCTTCTCCTTGATCGCCACAGCACACGGTATGCAGTCTGTGCGCGGCCGCCCTATGACAAAGCACGACTGGTGCCAACGACATGAAATGCTCACATATATAAACTTAACGGAATCCCGCAGCTCCGCATCGCACGAAGGGCCACTCAGACGAGACACGCATGTCCCATGATTCCTGCTACAATGCGCCACGACTGTCCCGCCGCGAAGGAGATTCCGTGCCAGCTGACGAACCGATCCGCCTCCTGATCCTCGGCCACTGCCCGAGCCTGGACGCCACGCTCGATGCCACCGATCTCGAGGTGCAGCAGTTCGACACGCCCGAGGAGCTGCTTGCCGGCGCTCGCCAGGCCAGGGGCCGGGCGTGTCTCGTCTGTCCCGACGTGTTCGCCGCGGTGGCCTCCATCGACCGGTTCGTCAGCCGGATCCGCCGCCAGGCCCCGTTCCTCGACATCGTCGCCTGGGTGCCCAACGCCGATGCCGCCGCCGTCCGCGAGGCGATGCTTCAAGGAGTGCGCGATGTCGTGCTCGACCGGGACCCCGAGCAGCTGGTGCAGCGCATCCGGACGGTGATCGACGAGCAGCAGTACCTGCCCCGCCTCCTCGAGCATCAGAACGGCCTCGCCAAGCAGTGGGAGTTCGAAGGGATGCTCAGCCGCAGTCAGAAGATGCGGGAGGTGTTCGAGATCTGCGTGCGCACGGCGGCCACCGACGCGACCGTTCTCATCCTCGGCGAGACCGGTACCGGCAAGGAGCTCCTCGCACGGGCGTTCCACCGGCGGTCCGAACGCCAGCGTCCCGACCGCCTGGTCTCGATCAACTGCAGTGCTGTCCCGGAGACGCTGATCGACTCCGAGCTGTTCGGCCACGAGCGCGGCTCGTTCACCGGCGCCGAGGAGGCCAAGGAAGGGCTCTTCCGCGCTGCGGACGGCGGTACGATCTTTCTCGACGAGGTCGGCAGCATCCCCCAGCAAGCCCAGTACCGCTTGCTACGGGTCCTTCAGGAGGGAAAGGTTCGTCCGGTCGGCAGCGACCACGAGGTCGACGTCAACGTCCGCGTGATCGCTGCGACCAGCGTCCGTCTCGACGAGGCGGTCGTGGCGGGAACCTTCCGGCACGATCTGCTCTACCGCCTCGACGTGATCCGCGTGGTCCTCCCTCCGCTGCGTGAACGGCCCGAGGACATCCTCTTCCTGTTCGGCCACTTCCTGCGCAAGCTCGCGGACCATCACGGTCTCCCGCGGCCCGAGATGGAGGACAGCTTCCTGGACGCGTTCCAGGCGTACGCGTGGCCGGGCAACGTGCGCCAGCTCGAGAACCTCACCGAGCGCCTTCTGCTCACCCATCACGGCAGGGAACGCCTCACCTCGGAGCACTTCGCTGGCCTGGTGGCGCCTCCGCACGACAGCCCGGACCCGGCCTCCGAGCTCGCCGACTCGGTCCCCGACCTCTCCCAACCTCTGCCAGACCAGGTCCAGGCAGCCGCTGACCGGGCCGAGGAGTCATACCTGCGCGCCGCGCTCCAGCGCACCGGCGGCAAAGTCCAGGCAACCGCAGACATCGCCGGCATCAGCCGCCGCACCCTGCTGCGTAAGCTCAAGCGTCTCGGGATCGACCGCACCGCCTACCGTCTCGGACCGTCTGCGCGTTAGCGACTCAAAACTCCGTATCTTCGAAAATTCGAAGCAAAGCGCCTGGGTTG
>CAZEJK010000041.1:0-29672 GCA_964512045.1 uncultured Thermoanaerobaculia bacterium | reverse complement strand
CTCAACCCAGGCGCTTTGCTTCGAATTTTCGAAGATACGGAGTTTTGAGCCGCTAGAGATCCCTACGACGACTTCTCTTCACGGCGTCGTAGAACGGACAGGCTCGCCGGCTCCGGCGCCTCCTGCTCCTGACGCTGGTCATCTCGGACGAGTCCCTCGAGGGTCTCCACGAGCCGCAGCAGCTCGCCGCGAGCTTCGCGTCGCTGGTGCCGCAGCTGACGGATCAGCGTCTCGAGCGAGCGCACGCGACTGGTGGACTCGTCGACGATCGTATCGGCGATCCCCTGGGCCTCGTCGATGATCCGCTGACCTTCGGCTCGCGCCGACTCGAGCTGATCGCGAGCCCGATCCAGAATCTGCTCCGCGTCCCTCTCCGCACGCTGAACGGTCTTCTCGGCAGACTCCTGCGCCGACATCAACGCTTGTTGCACCGAGTTCTGGCGCTCCTGGAGGTACGCGGACTCCCGCTCCAGCCTGTGAATCGCCTGCCGCGACTCTCGCAGCTCCCGAACCAACCCCTCCACCTGATTGGCCACCTGCGAGAGGAAGTCATGGACCTCCTGCGGGTCGTACCCGTGCAGCCGCTTCGAAAACGTCGTACCAAGGATATCCAACGGCGACAGCTCGGACATGATGCACTCCTCTTTCAGCGGACGGTTCGACGCCCTATCTTCTAGTATGCCACAGAGATGTGGGAAGACCGCAGGGTCATCGTTGGATCGTCCGTCAGCCGAGTGACCGCCGTCACCACGTCACACACCGGCAGCTCCTCGAGACAGCGATGATGGCGCACCGGGCAGTGACGCTCGAGGCACGGGCTGCACGCCAGCTCGCGGCGTACGATCCGGTGTCCCCGACCGAGCGGCGCGGTGCGTCCGGGATCGGTGGGTCCGAACACGGCCACCACCCGACAGCCAGCCAGTGCAGCGAGGTGCATCGGTCCGGAGTCGTTACTCACGACCGTGTGCACATGGGACAGCACGCCGAACAGTCCTGCGGTATCGAGCATCGGCCCGACTACGGCCAGCGGCCGACCGGCACCCGACTGGACCTGCCGTGCCACTGCCTGCTCACCGGGTCCAACGACAACCACCGGTACCATTCCCCGATCCGCCAGCTCCGCAGCCAGCACACCGAACCGCTCGGCCGGCCACCGCTTCGACGGTCCCCATGCCGCGGTGGGGGCGATGCCGATCCGCAGGCGCCGATCCACCGCACGCAGCCCGTGCGGGAGCGCCCCCCAGCCTTCGACAGCCAGCTCAGGAAGCTCCGGGGCGCTCCATGACGGATCCACAGTCGGAATGTGAAGTCGTCGCAGCATCGGATCGGCGTCGAAGATCTGATGTCGCCGACGATCCACCGCGACCGGATCTGTCAGCAGCACCGTCCCACCATCGCTGTGGCTCCCGACCCGCTGCCACGCAACGGCAGCAAGCAGCAGCTTGGCCCGAGTGGCATGACGCAGCGTGAGACCGATGTCGAACCGCCCCCAACGGCTCCGCAGCCGAGCCGCCGCCTGCCACGGCGAGGCGCGACGTCGGGACACCACGATATGCGCCTCGGGGAAGAGCAGGCCGAGCAGCCGGTGCGATGTCGACGCCGTGTGCAGAACCGTCTCGCCTCCGCGGTTCTCCTCCACCAGGCGCGCCACCGCTGGCAGCGCCATGACAACGTCTCCAAGCCAGTTGGGAAGATCCACGACGAGGTGGGTCCCAAGCCCGCCCGAGCGGTCCATGTCTATGCCTCGTCCCGTCTCACGATCGCTCGTCGGCACGCACTCGGCGGATGGCGCGTGCGCGACCGTCGGCCTCATCCACCTCCACGACCGTGCCGCACAGCACGCCACCTCGGCGGGCGGGCTGAAGATGCTTCGGTGTGTGATAGAGGAACCTGTGCAGCACCTCGGCCGGTCGCATCCCGATCACGGACTGCCAGGCACCTGTCATTCCCACGTCCGTTTGGAATGCCGTGCCGCCGCCGAGAATACGCTCGTCAGCCGTTGGCACATGGGTATGAGTCCCCAGCACCGCTGACACGCGACCGTCGAGGTACACCGCGATCGCCTGCTTCTCCGAGGTGGCTTCGGCGTGCATATCGACGAGCAGCACGCGAACATCCGGTCGCTCGGTGCGGATGTCGTCCAGCACGCGATCGGCCACCTGAAACGGGCAGTCGATCGGCTCCATGAAGACTCGCCCCTGCAGGTTCACCACCGCAACCGGCACACCACCCGCGGTCTCCTCGACACACCACCCACGCCCGGGAACACCGACGGGGTAGTTCGCCGGACGGAGCAGAGCAGGGTGCCCATCGAGCAGACCGACCCCTTCCTTCTGGTCCCAGATGTGATTGCCCGTCGTCCACACGTCCACCGGCAGCTCGTCAAGCTGAGCCATGACCTCGAGGGTCAGCCCTCGTCCGCCCGCCGCGTTCTCCACGTTTGCCACGACGAAGTCGATCCGATCACCGTCGATCAACGACTCGAGATGCTCGACCAGCAGCCTCCGCCCCGCCCCGGCGACCACGTCGCCCACGAAAAGGAGACGGATCACCGGGCGTACTCCACCGCTCGAGTCTCGCGAATGACGGTCACCTTGATCTGACCGGGGTAGGTCAGCTCTCCTTCGATCTTCTTCGCCACATCCCGTGCCAGCCAGGTGGCGGCGTCGTCACCGATCTGGCTCGCCTCGACGATGATCCGAAGCTCGCGTCCCGCCTGAATGGCAAACGCCTTCTCCACCCCGTCGAACTCGTTCGCGACGGTCTCGAGCTTCTCGAGCCGTTTGATGTAGTTCTCGAGGATCTCCCGCCGGGCGCCGGGACGCGCAGCCGACAGCGCATCGGCGGCAGTCACGAGCACCGCCTCGACGCTGGTGGGATCGTAGTCGCCGTGGTGACACTCCATGGCATGGATCACGTCCGGCTGCTCCCCGAGCTTGCGCAGAAACTCCCGGCCCAGGTCGAGGTGGGTCCCCTCCATCTCGCGATCCACCGCCTTACCGATATCGTGCAGGAAACCCGCACGTTTCGCCACCCCGGAGTTGGCGCCGAGCTCGGTGGCCATGTGGCATGCGAGCCATGCCACCTCCTTGGAGTGCTTCAGCACGTTCTGACCGTAGGACGACCGGAACTGCAAGCGGCCGACCATCCGCAGCAGGTCAGGATGGAGGTCCGGAATCGACATCTCCAACGCTGCGGCCTCGCCATCGGCGAGCAGCTTCTCCTCCATCTCTGCCTGCACCTTGCCGACGATCTCCTCGATCCGAGCCGGATGGATCCGCCCATCCTGAATGAGCCGGATCAACGCCAGACGGGCGATCTCCCGGCGCACCGGCTCGAAGCAGGACAGAATCACCGCGCCCGGCGTGTCGTCGACGATCAGATCGACTCCAGACGCCTGCTCGAACGCACGGATGTTCCGCCCCTCGCGACCGATGATCCGTCCTTTCATGTCGTCCGAAGGGAGGTCCACCACCGACACCGTGCTTTCGATGACGTGGTCCGACGCGATCCTCTGAATCGACGCCGAGATGATCCGTCGTGCCTTCTCCTTCGACTTTTCGATCGCCTCTTCCTCGATCCGGCGGACCATCGCCGCCGCATCCATGCGCGCCTCGTTCTCGAGGTTATGGAGCAAGACATCCTTGGCCTGCTCGGCCGTCATCCCCGCCACCTGCTCGAGACGAGCCTGCTGCTCCTGGCACAGTGCCTCGAGCTGCTGCTCCCGCTCGATCAGGGCGGACTCGCGCGTGGCCACGTCCGCCTGCGTGGCAGCCAGCTGCTCCGACTGCTGCCGCATGGTCTCATCCCGCTCGTCCAGGGTCTCCTGCAGCGCTTTGAGGCGATCCTCGATGTTCGAAAGGTCGATCCGATAGTCGCGGGTCTCGCGCTCGAACTCACTCCGAGCCGCGAGCAACCGCTCCCGAGCCGCCACCTCGCTGTCCTTGAGTAGGCTCTGGGCCTCGATCTCCGCCTGGGCGACAATCCGTCGCGCCTCCTGCGTGGCGTTGTTCACGGTCCGTTGCCCGGATGCCTTGAGACGCTGCCACAGGAGAACCAGCAGCAGTACACACGCCAGCTCGATGATCAGGCCGGCGTACACCAGGTACTCCACGATTCACCCCCTGTCTCGAGGAGATCAGGGTGCGTCCCACCTGGCTTTTAGAGCACGTCACTATCGGGATGTGGAGGCTCCCGCTACGGCCGTGTGAGCAACCCTGCTTGAACCTGTATGACCACAGGTTGGCGCCTGTCAGTCACATCTTTCTCGCCTGTCGGCTCGATCGATGCGACCAAACCCGGCAACCGTATCAAACGATGTTGGTTCACAGATGGCGTCACTCATCACCAACCGCGCAGGAACCTCCTGTTCTCAATCCTCTTCCTGGGGAGCATGCTCCCCTCCACCTAAAACATCCTCGAGTTTGAGCACGAGACGCTCAGCCTGCTCTTCCAGCTTCCGATGTCGGACGTCCTGATCTCTCTCTCGCTCTCGAAAGAGCTCGTCCGCAATGTTGAGTGCCGTCAAGATCGAAATCTTGATCGTGTCGACGCTGGAGGTCTGGTCGGCCACCTCGCGCATCCGCCGATCGACGTACCGCGCGAGATCCTGCAGCTTCGCTGCCTCACCGTCCGCACGCAGGCCGAGTCGAACACCGAACACCTCGACCGTTGCACGAACCGTTGCCATCTCCAACCCTCCACCCCAAAGTATAACCTATGCGGCGGCGTCCGCTATGCCGCAGTGTGGCCAGCGGCCACCATCGGGGCGGGGGAGTCGAGCAGGCTCTGCGATCCGACTGGCTCTCGAGTGGCCCGGCCGGGCCCCCTACGCCGAGTCGTCGCCGAGCACGTTGTCCAGGTGGCTCAGGACCTTCTCCAGGCGGCTCGCCACCTGCTCCCGCTCCGTTTCCATCGTCTGCAGCCGCTCCTGGACCTCCTGATGGGCGGAGGCGGCCGCATCACGCTCGGCCAGCCGGCTCTCCAGCTCCGTGTTGCGCTGACGCAGCTCCTCGTGTGCCTTGATCAGCTCATCGATCCGTCCTTCAAGACGGCTGAGTACCGACTCGATCGCCATCATGGCCCCTTTCCGCCGTTGTCGGCTCGCTGCACGGTTCACGGTTCGCCCGCTCACTCAACCCCAGAAGAGGGGTACCTGTCAACCGAGCGATCCCTTGGCAAGCTCCGCCAGCTCGCGAAACGCCTGCGGATCGTTGACAGCAAGATCGGCCAGGACCTTACGATCCAGCTGGGCGCCAGCAGCCTTCAGCCCCGCAATGAGCTTGGAGTAGCTGAGCCCGTTCTCCCGGGCCGCAGCGTTGATGCGGGTGATCCACAACGACCGGAACTCGCGCTTGCGCGCCTTGCGGTCGCGATAGGCATACTGCAGGCCCTTCTCCACCTGGAGCTTGGCCACCCGGTGGAGGCGTGACTTACCACCCCAGTACCCTTCGGCCAGCTTGAGAATCTTCTTCCGACGTTGTGCTCTGTGGTTGGAGCGCTTGACTCGCATCAGACACCTCCTGCCTTACGCGTACGGGAGCATGCGCTCCAGAACCTTCCGGTCCGAGTCGGTTACCATCTCTGCGGAGCGCAGCTTGCGCTTCCGCTTGGCGCTCTTCTTGGTCAAGATGTGTGAGCAGTAGGCATGGTGGCGTTTGAATCCGCCGCCAGCCGTACGCTTCACCCGCTTGGCAGCGCCCCTGTGGCTCTTCAGCTTCGGCATGTCGATCTCTCTCCTTACTCGATCTCGGACAGCTCCCTCGGCACAGCTCAGTGTCCCGATGCGGGCCCTGCCCTCGGATCGGTCGGGTTGTCAGGCCGTCAACGAGCGGCTTCTCACCGCGGCGGTGATCCGCTCGACCACGGCATCAAGTGGTTGCACTCCCTCATCCCTCCGGTGTCGCAGACGCAAGGACACGGTCCCATCCTCTGCCTCCCGTTGGCCGACGACCACCAGGTACGGGACCTTGCCGGTCTCTCCCTCCCGGATCTTGAACGACAGCTTCTCGTTGCGACCGTCGACCTCGGCACGGACGCCGGCGTCGACAAGCTGCGCACGAACCTGCTCGGCGTACGGCAGCACCGAGTCCACGATCGGCAGGATCCGCACCTGCTCCGGAGCGAGCCATGGCGGCAGGTCCCCGGCAAAGTGCTCGAGCATGACCCCGAAGAAGCGCTCGAGCGAACCGAGAATCGCTCTGTGGATCATCACCGGCCGCTTCTCCTGGCCGTCACTGTCCACGAAGGTCAGATCGAATCGCTCCGGCATCTGGAAGTCGAGCTGGATCGTGGCCAGCTGCCACTCCCGACCGATGGCGTCATGAACCACGAAGTCGATCTTCGGACCGTAGAACGCTCCATCGCCTTCGTTGACCGTGAAGTCGACGCCACGCTCGTCCAGGCAATGGGCGAGCACGGACTGCGCGTGCTCCCACACCGCCGGATCGCCGATCGCCTTCTCCGGCCGGGTGGACAGGAAGATCTGTACGTTCTCGAAACCGAACAGATCATAGATCTCGAACACGAGCTCGAACAGCGACGAGATCTCCTGGCCGATCTGGTCGGGCGTGCAGAAGATATGCGCGTCGTCCTGACAGAACGAACGCACCCGCGTCAGCCCAGTCACCACGCCGGAGCGCTCGTACCGATGCAACCGACCGAAGTCCGCAATGCGAACCGGCAGATCCCTGTAGGACTGCAGCTGGGTGGCATAGATCAGACAGTGAGACGGGCAGTTCATCGGCTTGATGCTGCTGCTCCGCTCCTCGACCGAGTCGTAGGCGTCTGCGAAGAACATCTCCTCGCGGTAGTTGTCCCAGTGGCCGGACCGTCGCCACAGCGACACATCGAACACCTGCGGGGTGATGACCTCTCGGTAACCGTAGTGGCGGTACCGTTCGCGCATCAGGCCGAGCAGCTCGTTGTACACCACGGTCCCCCGCGGCAGAAAGAACGGGCTTGCGGGCGCCTCGGGCAGGAAGGTGAACAGCTCGAGCTCCTTGCCGAGCCGGCGGTGGTCACGACGACGGATCTCCGCCTGATGCTCGAGGTATGCCTTCAGATCTGCCGGTGTGGCAAACGCGGTCCCGTAGATCCGCTGCAGCATCTCGTTGGTCTCATCGCCCTTGAAGTACGCGCCGGACGACTCGAGCAGGTGCACTGCCCCGATCTGGGACGTACGCTGCACATGTGGGCCCCGACAGAGATCCACGAAGTCATCGTGCTGGTAGAGACTGATCGTCTCACCCTCCGGGATATCCGCGAGCCGGATCAGCTTGATCTCCTCGCCCCGCTCGCGCATGATCTGCTCGGCGGAGGCCCGGTCCACCTCGATCCGCTCGAAGCCATGATCCTCCTTGAGGATGACACGCATCTCCTCCTCGATGCGCTCCAGGTCCTCTGGGCGGAACGGCCGCTCGAACCGAAAGTCGTACTGGAACTTCTCCGAGTGGTCTTGCCGACCGGCATCGATCGGCGTTCCCGGCCACAGCCGCTTGACCGCGTCGGCAAGCACGTGCTCCGCAGAGTGGCGGATCACCTCCGCCCCTTCGGGATCCGTGGTGGTCACGATGTGGACGGTGGCATCGTCCTCGATCGGCGTACGCAGATCCACCAGGCGACCGTTCACCACTCCGGCAACCGTGTCGCGGGCCAGCCGTTTGCCGATCGAGCGAGCGACCTCGATCACGCTGACGCCACTCGGCATCTGCCGCTGCGTACCGTCCGGCAGCGTGATCGTGACCGTCGGCCCGCTCGCACCAGCGCCTCGGGCAACCTCCGCGATCTCTGACATCTTCGACTCCTCACTACAGCAAAAAACCCCGGCAGAAGAAGCCGGGGTACGATGGCCTGGTAGGCGCGAGCGGACTCGAACCGCTGACTTCATCCGTGTGAGGGATGCGCTCTAACCAACTGAGCTACGCGCCTGAACGTTGGTAGGCGCGAGCGGACTCGAACCGCTGACCTCTACGATGTCAACGTAGCGCTCTAACCAACTGAGCTACGCGCCTCGATGGGCTATCGACAGGTGACCGGCCGAAGCCTGCTCTTGGTGAGGTCTGGCGACCTCCAACCTGTCCTCGTCCCCGATTCACTTGCAAAGAACAACCCTCACGTGAGGGAGCGGAATCCTAGCAGTCGCCAGTGTCGCTGTCAACTGAAGCGTTGCGGGTCAGCGCGACGCCGAGCTCGGCCAGCTGGTCGCTGTCGACCGGTGCTGGCGCGCGGGTCAGCAGGCACGAGCCAGAGGTGGTCTTCGGAAAGGCGATCACGTCGCGGATCGACTCGCACCCGGCCATCAGCATCAGCATCCGGTCGAGACCAAGGGCGATACCGCCATGCGGCGGCGCACCGTAACGGAACGCTTCGAGCAGGAAGCCGAACCGGTCGCGAGCCTCCTCGTCAGAGATCCCGAGCGCCGCGAACATCTTCCGCTGCACCTCGGGCTGATGGATCCGGATCGAGCCCCCGCCGAGCTCGACGCCATCCATGACCACGTCGTAGGCACGCGCCCGCACCGCATGGGGGTCGGTGACCAGCTTGGCCATATCCTCCGGCCGAGGCGAGGTGAACGGGTGGTGCATGGCGAACCACCGGCGATCCTCCTCACTCCACTCGAGCAACGGGAAGTCGGTGACCCACACGAGCTCGTGACGGCGCGCATCGATCAGACCGCGCTCGCGAGCAAGATGCCCGCGCAGGGCGCCCAACGCGGCCAGCACCACCCGCTGCGGACCTCCCAGGACGAGCAGAAGGTCGCCGTCCTCCGCGCCGCCGGCCTCCAGGAACCGCCGGACACCATCGTCCCCCAGCACCTTCTTTGCCGGCGAGGCCACCGTACCGTCCGCAAGCTTGAACCACAGGACCCCCTGCGCCCCGTACGGTCGGACGAGCTCGGACAGGCCGTCGAGCTGCTTGCGCGACAGCTCCGCAGCGCCGGGAACGACGATCCCCTTGACTCGGCCGGTGGCTGCTGCCGTCTCGAGCACCTTGAACCCACATCCCTCCGAGACCGCACCCAGC
Organism: uncultured Thermoanaerobaculia bacterium; assembly: GCA_964512045.1. Classification (GTDB taxonomy): domain Bacteria; phylum Acidobacteriota; class Thermoanaerobaculia; order Thermoanaerobaculales; family Sulfomarinibacteraceae; genus CAZEJK01. Next base: position 20,648 of record CAZEJK010000041.1, on the reverse strand, counting down.
TCGACCAGCTCCATCCCGTAGCGCGTGTCCGGGCGGTCTGTTCCAAATCGTTCCATCGCATCGCGATAGGTCATCCTCGGGAAGCGCTCCGGAGGCTCGATTCCCACCAGCGGGAACACCTGACCGAACATCCCTTCGATCAGGGCGTAGATGTCCTCTTCATCGATGAACGATGCTTCCACGTCCACCTGCGTGAACTCCGGCTGCCGGTCCGCCCGAAGGTCTTCATCGCGGAAGCACCGCGCGATCTGAAAGTACCGACCGACACCGGCCACCTGCAGCAGCTGCTTGAACAGCTGTGGCGACTGCGGCAACGCGTACAACGCTCCGCGATGAAGCCGCGAAGGAACCAGAAAATCGCGGGCGCCCTCCGGCGTGGAACGCGTCAGAATCGGCGTCTCGATCTCGAGGAAACCTCTCTCATCGAGATACTTGCGAATCTCGAGAGTGATCCTGTGGCGAAGCTGGAGGTTCCGTGCCAGACCGGGCCGACGCAGATCGAGAGCACGGTGCGTCAGGCGCAGCTCCTCGGAGGCGTTGGTCTCGTCCTCGACCACGAACGGCGGAGTCTCGGCCGCGGCCAGGACCTCGATCTCTCCAGTTGCCAGCTCCATGTTCGTCTGGCCCTCGGCGCGAGCCCGTACCCTTCCGACCGCCCGAACGACGTCCTGACTGCCAAGCTCCTCTCCAGCCGGCACCATGTCATCCTCGAACACCAGCTGGAGCACACCGGTCCGATCCCGCAGATCTGCGAACACCAGACCACCGAGATCGCGCCGGCGCCGCACCCAGCCGTACACCTCCACCCGCTCCCCGATCTGCTCAGCGCGCAGATCGCCACACCAACGTCGGTCCCATGCCCGCCCTGTCATCTACGCCCCCTCTCGCGCCGTCGTGTCACCGCCGAGCAGCTCGAGGATGGCTCGAACCGCCTCATCCAGCGCCACCCGGTGCTGCTCACTGCGCTCCAGGTCGCGAACCGTCACCGTCCCGGTCGCCACCTCGTCGTCACCGAGAATCAGCACCGCCCGCGCGCCGATCTTACCGGTCCACTTCATGCTCGACTTCATGGAGCGGCCGACGTTCTCGACGCGGACATGCACCCCCGCACACGTCAGCTCGCGCAGCAGGCGAACCGCCAACGCCGCAGCACCGTCGGCCACCGGCACGATCGCCACCGGCTGACAGGCCAGCACCCGGCTCCGGAAGCTCTCGGGCACGATCTCCACCAGCCGGTCGGTCCCGATGGCAAAGCCGATGCCAGGGACCTCCGGGCCACCAAGGTCAGAGATGAGCCGATCGTACCGTCCGCCACCGCAGATCACGGTGCTCTCCCCGAGCTGCGGTGACACCACCTCGAACACGGTGCGTACGTAGTAGTCGAGACCGCGGACCAGACGCGGCGCCCGGCGCACCGGCAGGCCGATGGCATCCAGAAGACTCTCCAGCTCGTCCACGTGGGCACGGGCGGCGTCTGAGACCACGTCTGCGATCGGCGTGGTCTGCACCGTCACCTCACGGCACGACGGCACCTTGCAGTCCAAAATCCTCAGCGGGTTGGTGTCCCACCGTCGTCGGCAGTCGCTGCACAGGATCTCTTTGCACGGCTCGAGCTCGGCACGCAGCAGATCGACGAACCGGGCCCGATCCTCCGGATCGCCGAGGTTGTTGAGCACGATCTCCAGATCGTCGAAGCCCAGCGCCTCGAGGAAGGAGTGCAGCGCCAGCAGCACCTCCAGGTCCGCGAGCGGTGTGGCGGCGCCGAGCAGCTCGAGACCGATCTGGTCGAACTGCCGGTACCGGCCACGCTGCATCTTCTCGTACCGGAACATCGGTCCCAGGTAGCTCACCCGGACCGGCTGCGGCCACTGGCCGAGCCCGTTCTCGAGGTACGCACGGGCAACACCCGCCGTACCTTCGGGCCGCAGGGTCAACGAGCGCCCCTTGCGATCCGCAAATGTGTACATCTCCTTGCCGACGATGTCGGTCTCCTCGCCCACCGATCGGACGAACAGCTCTGTCGGCTCCAGGATCGGCAGTCGGATCTCCTCATAGCCGAACCGAACGAACACGCGCCGAGCCTCGTCCTCGACCGCTGCCACCAGCCGTGACAGGGGCGGGATGAGATCGCGCGTGCCCTTGACACGCTGGATCATGTCGACTCCTCAACGGTTGCAACCCGTTGCACCTCGCTCCGTGTCGGGTCCTGCATCTGCTGCGCGTACAGAACGTAGCTCTCGGAGGTCGCGGCGATCCGCTGTCGCTCCTGGGCGGTGAGCTCGCGCCGTACCGTCGCGGGCACGCCCGCGACCAGCGTCCCCGGAGGCACCACGAACCCCTCGCGGACCACCGCTCCCGCCGCCACCAATGCGCCCTCGCCAACCTCGGCGCCGTTCAACACCACCGCCGAGATCCCCACCAGGCAGCCTCTGCGCAACGTAGAGCCGTGAATCACCGCCGCGTGACCGACGCTGACGTCGTCCTCCAAGACCGTCGGCCACTGGCCGCGCTCAACATGCACGATGGCGCCGTCCTGGAGGTTGCACCGAGCACCGATCCGAACCCAATGGATGTCGCCGCGCACGACACTCCCAAACCAAATCGAAGCGTCCTCCCCCACAGTCACATCACCGATCACCGTGGCGGTCGGCGCAACGTACACGCCGCGCGCAAGCTTCGGACCGGTTCCGTTGATCGAGCCCAACCACACGGTGCCATCCTCCCGTCAGCTCACAGGGCTGGTAACGCTACCACACGGCACCGACAGCGGCAATCAGCACGGCAAATGGGTACGATCGACGACGAGCGCTTCGAACAGAATGTCTCGACCCACCACACCGATCCACCGCGATGTCGTCGCAGTGTCGACGGCACTGAAGAACCGGTCGCGGTCGACCGCCCTGGCGGCCGGCACACCTCAGCTTGGGCAGCGAGTCCATCCGTACCGCGTTGGCTGCCGAAGCCGCAACAGACCGGCAAAACGTCCACGATTGTGGAAGTTGTGAAGACTCCGAAGAGACGATCATGGCGCAAGTCCCGCTCACTCAGTCGCATAGACGCAAATAACTGCAAAAAAGACTCTTATGAAATGTGCACACAATCGAGTGCAGTTCGAGCAACCCCTTGGTTTACGCTGGCTTAATGAGCTTTCAACAGGGTTTTCCACAGGGTTTTCCACACTTCCTGTGGAAATCTCTACAGCCGGCAGAAACCGCTGCGAGCCAGCGGCTCTCTGCTCACAGCCACGCCACCGGACCCGGCCGAAGCACTCGCGCCGGCTCCACGGTCAGGTCCACCAAAGTGCTTGCTACCCGACCTTCCGTAGGACCCGCATCGACCACCAGATCCGGCACCCCGGCAAGCGACTCCAACGCGTCGTTCGCGCTCCGACACGGGGCGGTACGGTGACGGTTCGCGGACGTGGCCGTGACGGGTCCGACGCGGTACAGGATCGCCCGCAGGCGCGCCATCGCTGGAATGCGCACCGCCAGTGTGCCTGCGCGGCCCGCAGGAAATGGCCTGAGTGAGCGGACCACCACGGACAAAGCGCCCGGCCAGCTGCGCGATAGCCGGACCCGGTACATCGCGGGGATCTCCACCAGGCTCTCGACCTGCTGCCAGTCCGCACACACCACCGGAAGCGGCTGCCCTCCCGGGCGGTCCTTGAGCTCTGCAACTCGCCGCACAGCGTCTTCGGAGCATGGATCTGCTGCCAACCCGTAGAATGTCTCCGTCGGAATCAGCACCACCCCACCGTCGGCGATCACGGAGCCCACCGCATCGGCCACGGCGGGAACAGCGCGATCCGACACGAGCTCGATCCGTCTCATGACTCCTCCAGCAGCGCCCGCGCATGCTCGACGGCACTGTCGCCAACCGTGCCGCCGGCCAGCATGCGCGCCACCTCGTGGACCCTTTCGGCGCCGCTCAGACGACGGACCACGGTCACCGTCCGGTCACCCGAGCGCACCTTCTCCACCTTGAGCTGACAATTCGCGGCAGCCGCCACCTGCGGCAGATGGGTCACCACCATCACCTGGTCGACACCCGCCAGATCCGCGAGAAGCCGTCCGAGGGCCGCCGCCGTCGCTCCGCCGAGCCCGGAGTCCACCTCGTCGAACAGTAACGTCATCGTCGCGGTCTTCTGCGTCGTACGCAGCGCCGTACGCAAGGCCAGGTGCAGCCGGGACAGCTCGCCGCCGGACGCGATCTTTGCCATGGGCAGCAGCGGCTCGCCCGGGTTCGGGGAGATCTCCAGCTCGCACCGTTCCACTCCGTCACGATCGAAGTCCGCGGGCTCACCGTCCCACGTCAGGGGCGATGTCTCGTCGACAACCGGTGACCACCGCAGGTTGAGCTCGGTTCCCGCCATTCCGAGCCGCTCCAGGACCTCCGACGTCCGCGCGAGCAACTCCCGGCCAGCCTCCAGCCGGGACGCATGCAGCCGACGGGCCGCAGCCGCGTACTCGGCCAGGGCTTCCTCGGCGTCTCTCTGCGCACGCGCCAGGCGATCCTCCAAAGACCCGAGCTCGTCGCGCTCGGCGGACAACGCATCCCGATGCTCGAGCACGCTCGCCAGGGGAGAGCCGTACTTGAGCATCAGGGACTCCAGCTGGTGCAGCCTGCTCTCCACCGACTCCAGCTCGGCGGGGTCCGAGATGACGTCCGCCAGCCGATCCTGCAGCTCGCGCACGACATCATCCGCAACGACGCCGATCTCCGCAAATCGATCCGCCGCCTCGCTCACATCGAGACCGAGCTGGGCCATCTCGCGCACCTCGCGGCGGGCACGGGCGAGCTGATCGCACACCGCGTTGTCGCCCTCGGTCAACCGTCCGAGCACGCTCACGCCCAGCTCCGACAGGCGTACGGCGTGCCGCAGCACGTCACGCCGACCGCGCAGCAGCTCGTCCTCGTCCGCGCCAGGCGCCACCGCATCGATCTCGGCCAGCTGGAACGCAATCGTGTCGAGCCGATCTCGCTGATTGGCCTGTGCGCTGCGCACCGCCGCCAGCTCGTCGGCCGCGGCCCGCCACGCCTGCCACCTCTCGGCGACCTGCACCTGGAGATCCCGATGTCCAGCAAACTCGTCGACGAGCCGCCGCTGCACCAGCGGGTCCGCCAGGCCGTACTGCTCGTGCTGACCATGCACCGCAAGCGTCACGCTCGCCCACTGCTGGAGGGCTCCCATGGTGACGGTGGTGTCGTTCATCCACGCCCGGCTCCGCCCCTCCTCCGTCACCTCACGACGGACCACGAGCAGGTCCTCGTCAACCGCAACTCCCAGGACCTCCACTGCCTCGCGCACCTCGGTGCTGACATCGCGGAACACGGCCTCCACACGCAGACGCTGCTCCCCCTCCCGCACCATCTCTGACGACGCGCGCTGGCCGGCCAGCAGACTCAACGACTGCACAAGCAACGACTTGCCAGCGCCGGTCTCACCGGTCAAGGCCACCAGACCGGGTCCGGGTTCCAGCTCGACGTGGTCGATGATGCCGAGGCCACGTACGCTCAGACGCTCGAGCATGGTCAGAATCCTACCACCGAGCTCGTTGCTGGTGTCAGCGAGTCGGACCCGACCCGCCGCCGTGGCGACCGGCACACAGCGAAGTGATGGTCTTCCACGCCATCGCGGTCCGGTCGGCAAGATCCGCCAGACCACCGGAGTTGTCCACCACCACATCCGCCAGCTCTCGCTTGGCGTCCAGATCCAGCTGTGCAGCCACGAGGTGCTCGGCTCGTCGCCGAGGCATCCCCCGCGCGATGGCGCGCTCGAGCTGCTGGAAGCGCCGGCACCAGACCACCACGAGCACGTCGTAGGCGTGGTACCAGCCGCCTTCAATCAGCAGTGCGGCCTCGACGACAGCGACGGTCGGCCCCTCGCAGCCGTGCGCCAGCTCGTCGAGCCAGCTGCTGATCCGCTCGCGTACGAGAGGATGCACCGCATCTTGCAGGCGCTCCAACGCGCCGGCCTGAGCCTGCACGATGTGGCTCAGGCGGTTGCGATCCACTGCACCGGTGGCATCGAGCACCTGGGCGCCAAACAGCTCCGCGACCCTTCGTGCACCGGGTTCGCCGCTCCGGTACAGCTCGTGAACCACGGCATCCGCGTCGCGTACGTGCGCGCCAAGGCTGACCAGCTGGCGGGCGACCGCGCTCTTGCCGGACGCCAGGCCTCCGGTCAAGGCGACCGTGCAGACAGCCACGACGGCTCCGTCACCGCTGACGACGAGCGCACGCTGCCCGCACGGTGTTGCTGAGCAGCATGGCAATCGTCAGCGGACCCACTCCACCGGGAACGGGTGTGATCCTCCCCGCCACCGGCGCAACGCGAACGAAGTCCACGTCACCGGTCACCACCGCTCCCCGACGCTCGAACGTCTCCATCCGCTTGGAGTCCTCCGGAAACAGACGTCGCACCTCGTCGGCCTCCTCCACTCGGTGGATACCGACATCCACCACCACAGCGCCAGGCCGCACGAGCTCCGGTCCGATCATCGCCTTCTGGCCGACGGCTGCGATCAGCACGTCGGCCTCGCGCGTCACCGCCGGCAGATCGCGGGTTCGGGAGTGGCAGACCGTGACGGTCGCGTTGGCATGCAGCAGGAGCATTGCCATCGGCTTGCCGACGATGTCGGAGCGACCCACCACCACCGCACGACGGCCGCTCAGCTCGATCCCTTCTCGCCGGAGCAGCTCCATGATGCCAGCCGGTGTGCACGGGACAAGAAACGGCCTCCTCTGCTGCAGACGACCCACGTTGACAGGATGGAAGCCATCCACGTCCTTGTCCGGGTCCAGCCGGTCCAGCACCGCCTCGCTGTCGATCCCTGCAGGCAGCGGCAGCTGCACGAGGATCCCGTCCACCTCGGGATCGGCGTTGAGCCCATCGATGAGGTCGATGATCTGCCGCTGGTCAACGCTCGCCTCCAGACGGTGGGTCACCGATGTGATTCCGGCCTTCTCGCACGCTTTCCCCTTCGATCGGACGTACACGTGCGACGCCGGGTCGTCGCCGACCAGGACGACGTCCAGGCGAGGCGCAAACGGCAGCTGGGCCACCTCCCCGGTCACCTCGTCGCGGATCGCCGCCGCCACGGCCTTGCCATTGAGCAGAGTGCTCGGGTTCGAATCTGTCATGAGACCGTCTCCTTCGGGCGCCGGCCCTCGTACAGCGTGGCCACTCCGCCCGTCTGCGGATGAGCCGTACACTCCACCAGACCCGCGTGCGCGAGCCGCTCGAGCATCTCGCGTCGATCGTCGAACCGCTCCACAGACTCGGGCAGATAGGTGTAGGCATGATCGTCGCCGGAGATCCACTGTCCAACGCGTGGTGGAACCGTCCGAGACCACCATCTCAACAGGGGCGCCAGAACCCCGCGCGGTTGTGAGAACTCGAGGATCAGAAGCGTGCCCCCGGGCTGCAGGACTCGCACCAGCTCGCCGAGGCCAGCGACGAGGTCGACGAAGTTGCGAACGCCGAACGCCACGGTCACGACCGCAGCACTGTCATCGGCCACGGGAAGCCGGAGCGCGTCGGCTGCGAACAACGGCAGCTGCCGACCCTGCCGCTGGCTCTTGCGTTGTGCTTCGACGAGCATCGGCAGGCAGAAGTCGCTACCGAAGGGCCTCGGGCCCTCCTTGGAGATCGCCAGCGCCACATCGCCAGTCCCGGTGCACACGTCCAGAACCAGATGCTCGCCCGCGGAAGCTCTGCGACACGCCGCTGCGACACGACGCGCCAGCCGTCGCCGCCAGACCATGTCGCGTCCGAGGGACAGGACTCGGTTGAGCAGGTCGTAACGATGGGCGATTCGGGCGAACATGCCCTGCACCGCTTCAGGTCGTTTGTCGACCACGCCGCTCGTCATGGCGGGCAGCCTAGCACAGGTCTCTACCAGGCCCACCGCGGGTGCGCAGCACCCATCTTGGCGCACGGCTCACGACCACCAGCAGAGCGGATGTCGCGCGTCCACGCCATGGCAGTCGGCACAACAGCTTACCGTGGGCCGCTCAATCGGAGAGGGCATCGCGGAGCGCCTCGAATGCTTTCCGCCGGTGCGAGATCGCGTTCTTGGCGTGCTCGGTCATCTCGGCGTAGGTGAGCCCGCCAGCCCCCTGGGGCATGAACACGCTGTCCCAGCCGAACCCACCGGGGCCCCTCGGCTGATCGGCGATCCGGCCTTTAACCACACCAGTACCGATGACGACCCGAGCTCCATCGCACGCCGCCGCCGCACATCGCGCCGTGGCACGGTCATCGTCGAAAGCCGCAACGATCTGCGCGATGCCTGCCGCTCCCACCCGCTCCAACAGCCACCGCACCAGCGGTCCAGGAAACCCCCCGAGCGCTGCCAGCTCGAGTGCGGTGTCTTCCACCAGGACCGGCTGACGGAGCGCAGCGTGCGCCGCCCATGCCTTCGCCTCGACCACGGTCGCAAGGTCCAGGCTCTGAATCTCGCTCAGATCAAGCCCACGATGCTCCAGCGGCCGCCCCAGCACGGCTTCTGCCTCGCGCCGCTTGTTGGCGCTCGATGTGACGAACAGCAAGCTCTCCATCTGCACCTGGCAGCTCCACTCTCGGTTGCCCGACCTGCCGATCCGGAGCCGCTCCAGCTCAGGTCGGAGCCTGTCCTTGCAGATCGATCCTGCTCACATCCTCGATCTTGATCCGATACACCGCCAGCTTGCGACTCAACCCCTTGAGCTGTACGTTGCCGAGGTGCTCGGTCGGCACCAAGTGAGCCACTGCGCCCTGTGTCGCCTCACCGATCACCACCTGTCCTGGCTGCGCCATGTACTCCTCGATGCGCGCAGCCACGTTGACTGTGTTGCCGAGCACGGTGTAATCAACACGGGTCTCAGAGCCGATATCGCCGACCACCACCGGACCCGAGTTGATGGCCACGCGCACTGTGACCTCATCCAGTCCCTGGACAGCACGCTCCTGGTTCCACTCCCGCATGCTGGTCAGCAGCGCCATCGCCGCTCGAACTGCCCGCTCCGCGTGATCGTCCTGGGGAAGAGGCGCACCAAAAAATGCCATTGCAGCATCGCCGATGAACTTGTCCAGAGTTCCACCAAACCGGAAGATCGCCTCCGCCGCCAGCGAGAAGAACTGGTTGAGGAACGCCGCCACCTTTTCGGGAGCCAGGCTCTCGCAGCGCGATGTGAAGCCCACAAGATCCGCGAACAGGATCGAGGTCTCGCGCACCGCCACCTCGCGCTCCGCCTGCTCGGGGTTCGAGACAACCGCCTCGATCACCGCTGGTGAGTGGTAGCGCTCCAGCCGTCGCCGCAGCTCCTGCTCACGACGAATGTTCTCGCTGAGCTTCGCCCGCTCGATCGCCACGGCAGCGTAGTTGGCCAGGGCGGTCAGGAGATCGAGATCGCCGGTCGAGAACGAGCCCACGTGCAGTGGCGAGTCCACATAGATCACGCCGATCACTCGCTCCCGGTGCCACAGGGGGGCGCACATGGCAGATCGGATCTGGTAGATGCGAATGCTCCGGCCGGCCTCGAACCGCTGGTCTGCCTGCGCATCGTGGGTCAGGATCGCAACCTTTTGCCGCGTGACCATCTCCAGGATGGTGCGGGAGATCGGCACCTCCGGGGTCCCCTCGAGATCGGTCTCGCGGGTCTTGTACAGCTCGAGCCGGGCCTCGCCGTCCTCGTCGAACAGCACGATGAACGCACGGTCCACCAGCAGATGCTCGAAGACGATGTCCATCACCTTGTCGAGGACGGGCTGCAGCTCCTCCGCCTGGATCAGAGTCTTGGCCACCTGGGCGAGGATCTCGAACACCCGTTCCCGGTGACCGAGCTCCTTGGAGACTGACGAAGGAGTCCCCTCCAGCCCATAGTCCTGATTGAACTCTGACAGCGGGCGCAGATACGTCGCCGAGGACAGTGCGTCCGACGCCGACGCCGAGTCCTGCACCAGAAGCTGAAAGCTACCGATGGTGATGCGATCGCCCGGTGCGATGATCGCGCTGGTCACGAACGACTCGTTGACCTTGACCCCGTTGGTCGAGTCCAGGTCCGACACGCGGAAGTTCGGACCATCGGCCTCCACTCGCGCGTGGTGTCGCGACACCGAGAAGTCTCGGAGCACGACATCGTTGTCGCTGGAGCGACCGATGCTCAACCCGTCCCGCACAGGAACCTGGTGACTGGTTCCGCTCTCCTCGTACACGAGCTCAAGCATGCGCCGACCATTCTACCCGAAAGCAGCCGAACGGTCGCATCGATGCGGATCAGAACCCGCTGCGAGAACCGCTGGAGCGGCCCGGCCATGAGAACCCTCGAGTCGCGAGTACCCCGCACGGCTGCGCGGTCGCGGGGCCAACGGTTCCGGAGCGTCACGTTGGGTGCGATCCGTGGCCGTGTTGGCAGCTGCCAGCCGGGGGCTACGGTCCTGGACGGCTGCGGCCCCGCCGCGCCGGCGGTGGTCGCCGACTCGACTGATCTCGCAGGCGCTCGAGTCGCTCCCACTGCTGCGCTGTAAACACCTGACGGACGGCCAGCAGAAGCTCGAACCGCTCCCGCTCGAGGGCCATCCGTGCCGCCAGGAACGCCTCGTGGGCCTTCCGGACCGCGTCCACATCCAGGACCTCACGGCCCACACGCTCCTTCAGATCGAGGCCCGCCCGCTCCATATCGGCCTTGAGGTCGACCATCCGTCGCACATGCTCGTACACGATCGTCCGGATCTGCTCGCGCTGAGCTTCCGACAGACCAATCTCCTCGACCAAGCGGGGGTTGTCCCACCACCGTCCGGGCGGCAGATTGAGCTCCTGGGCGGACGCTGCAGCGGCCACGAGCACCAGGAAGCCAACCGACAGGCGGCGTCCCAGCCTGACCATGTGTGCACGTGTCATGACTCCTCCTCCAGCAGCAGCTCCAGCTCCTGATCGCCCGGCACGAGACCCTCCAGCGGAGCGAAGCCAGGGATCTGATCCTCGGCAAGGGCCGCGTCCACCTCCGCCAGCACGTCCTCGGGGACGAACGGCGCCTCGTTGGCCGCCAACGGAGAGGTTCCCGAAGGAGCCTGATGCAAGCCGTTCATCCACACCATACCGCCAAGCAGAATCGCCACCACCGCGGCAGCGGCAGCCACCATCAGACGCCACGACCATCTCGGGGAATGTCGCACCACCCGATCTGACGCGATCGCTTCGAGAACCAGCTCACACTGGTGATCGAAGTCCGGCGCCTCTGCCTCCAGGTGCAGCCGACGCATGGCGATCACATCCTCGGTCGCGCGAACCGCTCGTCGACAGGCCACGCAGTCGGCCAGGTGGGACCGCGCCGCCGAGTCCAGCTCGAGGCCGGCCACCACCGCCGTCAGATCCTGCTCACTCAAGTGCTGCTCGTGTCTCATCGAACATCTCCAAGCTCGGCACGCACCCGGTGGACGGCCCGGTGCAGCTGGGTCTTGATCGTGCCGACATGAACGCCCAGCGCCTCCGCGATCTCCTCCAGCTCGAGCCCTGCGTAAAACCGCAGCCGGAACACCTCCCGCTGGCGGTCGGGCAGCCCCGCCTCCGCGGCGCGAAGGCGGCGCACGGCCTGCCGCTGCATGGCGCGCCGCTCAGGGTCTACCGCGTCATCAACGACGTTGAGGAGAGGATCGTCGCCGGTCTCATCATCCACCTCCACGCGCCGTCCGAACCGACTCCGCTGGCGGAGTCGGTCGACGCACGTGTTGATCGCGATGCGGGTCAGCCACGTTGCCAGCTGCGCCCGTCCATCGAACGTGTGGAGCTTGCGAAACGCCTTGACGAACGCCTCCTGTGCCGCTCCATCCGCATCGTCCGAGCCCACGTACTGGCGGCACACCATCCAGACTCGACGCTGATGTCGGCGCACCAGTTGAGAGAACGCCTCCGACTCGCCGCTCCTGACACGCTCGCAGAGCTCGCTGTCGGTCGGCTCGTGATCTGGCCCGTGCGCCATGGTGGTCCCGGCTCTCCACACCCTGGTGGGACGTTATACCTGCAGAAAGGTTGACAGCTCTCGGGGCACGTGCCCGTCTCAAGACGTTCCGTGCCGTCGTGTAGAATACAGAGGTAGAATACAGGGGAAAGGGCATCTTTCACGATGACGCTTCTGACGGCTCCGCCGGCCGAGCGCAGTCTCGCTCTCGTTTCGACGCCGCTCAGCCGTCGTCACAGTGTGAGTCGTGAAGACACCGACACGGGAGGGAGGCTGGCATGGAGCGCGTGCGCTGGGAGTACAAGATCATCAATATCCGTTCGGAGAACTATCGTCTGGATCCTGTCTATCAGAGCCAGCTCAACGAGCTGGGCGAGGACGGTTGGGAGCTGGTGGCGATCACCGCCATCAACTTCAAGACCGGCGCAACGGATCACATCGGCATGGTGTTCAAGCGCGCTTTAGACTGAGCGTTCTGCTCACGGCAGCGGCTCGAGGGGCGATCCGCCGATGATGCCGGCCAGACGGTCCGACCGTCCGGCCAGCGCGATCGGCGCTCCGAGCAAGACTGCCGACACGAAGCCGAACAGCACGAGTCGAGGCAATCGTCCTGGTGCGATTGGCTCGCGGAACGCGACCCGCATCATCACCATGCCCGGCGTGGCGCGCCTGACGTACACAGTTGCAGTCGCCAGCGCAGCCCATACAACGAGTCCCATGGCGGCAGTCCACGGAAGCGCCCATACGGAAACGGGAAGGCCCTGGGCACGTACCGCTGCGAGAGCACCGGCACACCCTGCGAGCATCACGACCAGATCGGCGACACCGCTGAACAGAAACGGAACCGCTGAACGCTCCTCGCGCAGCGCTGGCATCCCGTGCTCGTCGAAGCCACCGGGCGATGCAGACTCACCCTCTGTGCCGGTTTCGAGACCCAGCAGATCCCAGTCCTGGGGAAGCTTCGGATCATGATCGGAAGGCAGCGGGCTCATCGCTTGGACAGACTCTTGGTGAACACCCTCAGCTGCATATCGGCCGGCCTCCGCTTGTACGTCTCGATGAAGCTGAGAATCTGAGTCGCTTCTTCATCAGAAGGCTGGCGCTCCAGCAGCTCGGTCAGCAGCGCTGTACCACCTGCCAGGTTGTGCTCCTTGACGTTCTCAATCGCAGTGTTGAACAGGTGGCGGTCGAGGCTCGCCTGGTACGCAGGGTGGTCAGGATTCGAAGCGACGAGCTCACGGGCCGCGGCGAGGGCACCCGCCGAATCGCCCGCTTCCTCTGCCCGGTACAGCGAGCCAAGCGCCGGCTCCATCTCCAGGATCTGCTCCTTGAGCTGGTTGAGCTCACCGTCCCGAGGGTGGTCGCGCAGCCCCTGCTGGACCCTGCGGTACGCCTCCAGCCAGCTGCCAGAGTCAAACAGCTCGCGAGCTGCCACGAGATCCTGTGGCACCGGCGTCGGGGTGGGTGGGGTCATCGCCTTCTGGTACGCCTCAATCTCATTTCTGATGACCGTCTGATCGAGACCGCTGACCTGGACGTTCTGGAGCAGTGCGATCGCATCCTCGATCCTGCCCTCGGCCCTGAGCTGACGCGCCTGTGCCAGGGCCTCCTCGACAACAGCCTGGCCGCCGTCACCGTCGCCGCCCGAGATCAGCTGCGAGCCGAACCACACGCCCAGCGCCACAACAACCATCGCCGCCGCCACGCCTGCGATCGTTCGAATCGGCATGGAGCGCGCCTTCGGAGCCTCCACGTGGGCGATCTTCCGCTCCGACGGCGCCGGTCCCACAGATGCCTCGAGCGCCTCGTCGAGCCCACCCTCCCGAAACAGATCGTCATCGAGATCGGGAAGGGACGGGACTGCCGAAACCGCGTCGCCGTCTGCGGCGATTGACTCGACCTCTCGTCCGGGTTCGTCCGCCCCAGGACCTCTGATCTGATCCCGTAGCTCGACGGCATCGAGCTGGTTCGGCTGGAGATCCAGGATCTCGTCGACAATCCGGACTGCCTCCTCCTCACGACCCGCGTCCGCCGCGCTCCGCGCCTCGTAGAGCAGGTGCTCGATGGTTCGCTCGACCTCGGCCTGCCGCTCTCGGGCCCGCTCGATCCGCTCGCCGGCCCTGCTGCTCGAGGGATCGATCAGGTACACCCGTGACCATGCATCGATGGCGTCCTGGTAGCGTCCCGACTCGTACGCCAGCTCGCCCTGGGCCAGAAGCTGGCGCATCTTCTCCGCTTCCTCCGCTCCCACGCCATCCAGCCCCTCGTCCGCAGCCACCTCCGCCGCACCGTCGAGATCGAACAGCGAGCTCTCGGAGTCGGTTTCGCCCACCGTTTCGAACGCCCCTGGGCCATCGACCGCTGGGCCGCCCGCGTGCGAGCCCAGATCCCAGTCGTCACCTCCGGGAGGTTCGAAGTCAAAGGTTCCGGCTTCGGCCGGCTCGGCGAAGTCGAACGATGGCGCACCGTCTCCACGTGCCCGACTGTCCGCCGAGGCCAGATCCGCTGCACGATCGGTATCCGCGACCGTTGCCGCCGTCGCGTCCTCGCCAAACCCGCCGGGCTCGGACTGCAGCGCCTCGGCAGAGAACTCGAAGGTCGGCGCCTCCGCCTCGGGTGAACCAATCTCGGAAAGATCGATCGCACGGGTGCTGGCCCCATCGTCGAACAGAGGACCGTCGCCGGCCTCATCTCCGGCTCCGAAGGAGAAGTCTGCTCCAGCCTCGGGACCTTCGCCGCCTCCCGCAGCGTTGAGCTCCGCCAGCATGGCGGAGATCCCCGGATGGTGGGGGTCCAGCGCTTGCGCCATCATGACGAAGTTCGCCGCTTCCTGGGGATCGCCGCCGTCAAAGGTCTCGCGCGCCTGGGACAGGAAGTGGGCCACCTGCGACTCCACCTTGATGGCGTCCTGAATCTGCCGCAGAAGCTCCCGGCCCTCCTGATGCCCAGGAAGATCCTTCAGGACCTTTTCGACCTTCTCGCGCGCATCGAAGTACCGCCGATTGTTGAACTCGTCCACAGCATCCACCAGGAGCAGGTTCACCTCCTCGGTGGTCGGAGCCGCCAGCGACGACAGCACGCTGGACAGATCGAGCTCGTGCTCACCGCTGGTGAACTGCTCCTGGAGACTGACGCCGGGACCGAACGACGGGTCGAGGCGCAGGCAGAACTCGAGGCCGATCTGGGCCTCCTCCCGCTTTCCCTCCTGCAACAGGCGCACCACCCGTCGGAACGTGGTGATGACCTTTTCCTTGGCTTCAGCCGAAAGATCAGGGTTGCCAGGGTACGCCATTCCTCTTGGATCGTATCGAGTACCGCGAGCAGGGTCAATAGCCACCGCTCCGTCCGCCAACCCTATCTCGCCTGGTGCGGCGACAGAGCTGATACCCGGCTCGGGAACTCTATCAGCCGCCGGTCCAGGCCCTCGCCATCCGGAAGCCGCCTGTCCGGTCCTCGGCGATGACGCCACAGCCCGGCTCCGGTCCTGGCCCCGGGCCCGGCCCCGACAGCCGGATCCCGGTCATCCGGTCCCCGGCGCATGCCTCGAGTTTTCGAAGATACGGAGTTTTGAGTCGCAAAAGCTCCCAGATGAGCGTGGCTCCAGAGGTGGAGGGTGACCGTCAGCTCACAGCGGACGCATCGGAATCCCGGATGGTGACCGCCGTCAGACGGATACACACGCGGGCGCCACCACCTTCGGAGCGCCGCAGCTCGAGGGAGCCACCATGGTCGCTCACGATCCGATGCACCAGCGCGAGCCCCATTCCCGATCCGCGGCCTTTGGTGGAGTAAAACGGCTGGATCAGAAGCTCTGCCTGGTCGGTCGGAAGGCCAGGGCCATCGTCCTCCACGGTCAGGGTGAGCTCGTGATCAGAAAGCTCTCCCGATACGATGACCGTGCACGCGTCGTCGCACGCCTCGACGCTGTTATCGATCAGGTTCACCAACGCTTGGCGAACCAGCGCAGGGTCGAGGAGCACGAGCGACGCCGGACCAGTCCACTCCATGCCAACGACAACCCCCGGCCGGATGCTGTCATACAGCGCCACGACCTCCTCGAGCAAGCGACGGACGTTCGTCGGTCGTGGGTTGACGGCCGGCATCTTGGCGTAGGCATGGAACGCGTCGACCAGCTCCTTGAGCCCGGAGACGTGCGCCACGATCGCTCCGCAGCTGGAATCCACGACGTCCCGCAGCTCCTCATCGAAGGTCTCGCGGGACTCCACCCTCCGTTGGATCCGCTCCGCTGCGAGCCGGATCGGCGTCAACGGGTTCTTGATCTCGTGCGCGATCCTTCGAGCGACCTCACCCCACGCGGCCATCCGTTGCGCCCGCACCAGCTGTGTCAGGTCGTCCAAGGCCACCACCCAGCGCCCCTCCGGAAACGGTCGCACGGTCACGTCGAGATGGCGAACGACCCCTGCCACCTCGACCTCCAGCTGCTCCGCCGCCACGTCGTACGGCGCATCCGCCCCGAGACGCTCGACCAATGTCTCGAGCCCGGGCCGATCGAGCTCGTTCAGGCCTCTCCACGTCCCCGCCCAGTCCGACGAGCCGAGCAGCCGCGCCGCCGAGAGGTTGGGACGAAACTGCTGCGCCCGGGGATCCACCGTCAGCACCCCGGTGGGGATCGTGGCGAGCAGCGTCGCGAGCTCCTGATTCGACGCCCGGATCTCCGCCTCGCTCTGACGCAGCCGGCGCACCATCGCGTTGAACGAGGCAACCAGCACTCCCACCTCGTCGCTCGCTGGCTCTCGCACCTCCTCCAGCTCGCTCCCCTCCGCCACCTTGCGGGTGGCCCTGACAACGGCCGACAGCGGCTCCGTCAGCCGACGCGACAGGTACAGGCCCACCCACACCGTCGCGAATAGCAGCATCAGGGTCACGGCAAGGAACACCAGCATCGTGGTACCGGTGATCGTCCCCCGCTCCAGCTCCATCTCCTGGAACATCGCATGCGCCGCTGACGCACGCTCCAAGTGGACCAGGATCTCCTGGGGAAGCATGGTACCGACCACGACGGCCTCATCGGAGCCCATGGGGGTCCACGCCCGGATGAGGAGGCCCCCTCTCCAGCGATCGGCCCGTCGCCCGGCGACAGTGAGATCGCGCTCCAGAGGTGGCACGGAGGTCGGCAGCCGCCGGGGATCAGAGACAGCGCGCAGCCGCCGCCCATCAACGTACACCGCCAGCAGATCGACTCCTAGCATGCGGTGCACTCGCTGCATGACGTCGTGCCGTGAGTCGTCCGCCAGCTGGCTTGCTGCCGCCTCGGCCTGGCGCAGAAGACGCTCCTCGACCAGCTCTCGCAGCTCCTCGGTCACCACCGCTCCGCTGCGCAGCACCTCCTCCACCGGCGACGCGAACCAGCGATCGATCGATCGTTGCAGGATGTTGTTGGCCACGAGAAACATGAAGATCACCGGCACGAACGTCAGTGCCACATAGGTCACCACGAGCTTGGTCTTGAACCGGCTGCCGAGGGCTCCACTGCGCCGCTCGAGCACGAGCTTGACGAGGTTGCGGATGAGGATGAACGCCAGCACCAGAATCAGCGAGACATCCAGGTACCAGAGAACAAACAGCAGCAGCTTGTTGGTCAGCTCTTGGGGCGAGGCCTCCTGTGTTCGCTGCAGGATGTACACCGCTACCAGCGACAGCACCAAAATCACGCAGAATGTAGAGACCAGAAAACGGTTCTCGCGCAGCAAACCCCACCCACGCTCGGACCAGCTCACCGGGCGCCGTCCAGCCAGTGCTCGACCCACTCGGTTCCGCGAGAGGTCGGGAAAACCAGCCACCGGGTACCGGTCGAGAACACCGCTCGCGCCTGCAGCCGTAGCGGACGCCGTCGGTACGGAACGACCAGCTGCACCGGAGGCGGTGACGACAGCCACTCGCGCGCCACCGCGGCCGACGAGGTCTCCTTGGACACCACGATTGCGTCGTTCAACAGCAGCTGACACCGGTACCGACCGACCACCGGATCGAACGCCACAGACGACAGCACCTCACCCTTGAACACTGTCTTGTCCCACCAGAACCGACGCCGGAGCGTGATCTCCAGGGGATACACGACGCGGACAAACGCACCCGAAGGCAGCGCTTCCTCGAAGCTGGACGGCAACGGGGCAATCAAACGCAGGCTCACCTCGACGCTGGCGCCATCGCGGCGCGCTTCGACACGCAGCGGATCGCCCTCGATGGTGCTCTGTGCCGACAGCTGCGAGACCGCTGCCAACACTGCCACCAGGCCGCAGACCCAGAGACCGCGCATGATCCACCGACGATAGCACACCGACCCATCCTCCTCGAGTACCACGTAGACCGCCAGCCATCAGCGACTTGCAAGACACACGCCAGGCTCCACCGCGCCTCGCAGGAAGGCTGGTTCAGGCGCCTGCGTCGTTTCGGCACTCCACAGTGATACAGTGGTGCCTTCGCCGTGACTGTGGGGTCGCGAGCACAGGGGAGGCGAGATGGTCACCGGTATTCCAGGCTGGTCGCCCGATCTCGAGCGGGTGTTGAAGGAGAGCCTGTTTCGGTTCCTCGAGGAGGTGCACGCCACGAAGGCGGCACTCTACCTCCTGTCGTCAGACGGCACCTACCTGCTGGCCACGCAGTACGGTTTCGGTCGGCGGGACGCGATCCTCGCCGAGATCGAGCCCTCGCATCCGATCGCGCTCCGCGCCCGCCAGCTCCACGGCCGACCCGGGGTGCAGAACAGCCCCGACGAGTTCCCGGAGGTGGCCGAGTACCTGGAGGGAGCGGGCACCGCACGGATGCTGCTGGTCCCGGTGTACGGCGCCTCGCGGTTGGTTGGAATTGTCGACGTCCGCGACAAGGGACGCAGAAAGCCGTTCGAGACCGAGGACTCGCGTACCGCCGCGGATATTGCTGACGCGCTTCTGCGCGAGCTGGCACGCGCGCAGGTCTACCCGGAGCTCGACAGCGATCTCGGGCACTCGTCCGCGCAGGCGCCCCCGGTGGCCCCGGCGCCGGAGCCCTCCGGCGAGACCTCGAGCGCAGCGATGACGGCCGACGGCCTGTTCGAGATCTGCGAGCTCGCCGCCGAGCTGCTCGCTCGCCGTGAGCTGGCCGCTATCAGCATCGCGGTACAGGCCGGCGCCACCGGCCACCGGCTCGTCTTCGCAGCGAACGAGCTGACTGACGCCGACCTGTCGTCAATCCACCAGCACCAGAGCTCCACCCTCGTCAACCTGGGAATCCACTCGTTTGGCACCGCCACGTGGAAGGTCGACGTACGCTGGGTTCCGTCCGCCCCGCGACCCTCCCCAGGGCTCATCGCGACCTCGGTGCTGGCCAGCACCGACACGTGGCGGGTGGTCGCATCCGTGCTCGGCCCGATCGGCTCACCGAGCGCAGAGCACGTCCTCAGCCGCCTCGCCCAGCACGCTGAGAGAGTGGTCGAGCATACCCATCTTCAGGCGCTGAGACGTTCGGCGGCGCGGGCACTGCTGCGTCCGGGGAAGACCCCCTACACCGACCTCGTCACCCACAGCGATCAGGTCTCCAAGCTCGCGTGGGGCATTGCCTCGGCGATGCGGCTCGATACCGATGCGATCGAGGATGCGGCGCTGGCAGGGCTCCTGCACGATGTCGGCATGCGCGAGATCGAGTACGCGGAGCTCTATCGGCATCCGAGCCCCGGCCCGGCCGAGCAGCGGATGTACCGCACCCATGTGACGGTGGGCAGCGAGATCCTCGAGCGGGCCGGTTACCACTCGATCGCACCGGTCGTCCGCCATCACCACGAGCAATGGGACGGTAACGGCTATCCGGAGCGGCTCCGTGGCGACGAGATCCCGTTGCTGTCACGGATCGTCCATCTGGCCGAGGTGTACGACACGCTCACCTCACCGTCCAGCTACCGCTCGCCGATGTCCCCGGCACGCGCGTTGAACACGATTCGCTCCGTTGCCGGGCAGCAGTTCGATCCCGCTCTGGTCCCGCTCCTCGCGCGGGTGGTGGAATGATCTCGTCGAACCGGCACGACCGGACGTTGGCGCGCAACCGGAAGGCGCGTCATCTGTACGAGATTCTCGAGACCGAGGAGGCCGGCCTCGCGCTTGTCGGGACCGAGGTCAAGTCGGTGCGCGACGGCAAGGTCAACCTCGGTGAGGGCCACGTCGTGTTCGAGCGCGGCGAGGCGTACCTGGTCGGCTGTCACATCAGTCAGTACTCCCACAGCGGGTACGCCGATCACGATCCGCTGCGCAGACGCAAGCTGCTCCTGCACAAGCGACAGATCGTGCGGCTCGCCTCCAAGGTCCGCGAGAAAGGGCTCACCGTCGTGCCGCTGCGACTCTTCCTGGAAGGGAGCTGGATCAAGGTGGAGATCGCGCTGGTGCGCGGCAAGAAGCTGCATGACAAGCGTGAGACCTTGCGCCAGCGCACTCTCGAGCGCGAGGCCGACCAGGCGCTCAAGGACGGCCAGGGACGATCGCGGTAGCGGCTCAAAGCTCCGTATCTTCGAAGAAGCGAGGCATGCGCCGGGGGCCGGATGGCCGGGATCCGGCTGTGGAGCTCGGGACCGGGGCCAGGACCGGAGCCGGGCTGTAGCGTCGTTGCTCCTGCGAGTGAGACTGGGTGGGCGGGGGAGCTCAACGCGAACGCCGAATACCTCACGGCTTCGCGGGCGCGGGACCGGCGCCCTCGGAGCATCACTTTGGTTAAGGCCCGCGGCC
>CAZEJK010000040.1:0-29862 GCA_964512045.1 uncultured Thermoanaerobaculia bacterium | reverse complement strand
CCCACGCGCATCGGGAACTTGCCGTTCGGCTGGTGGAAGATGGCGTGGGCGAAGTCTGCAGGCTTCAGCCCGGCCTTGTCCATCATGCCGGTCGCGGAGCTCTCCGAGTGCCGGAAGTAGGCCGGCTCGCCGGTGAAGCGACTACCGTGCCGGGGGTAGTGCATGTACTCCCGGCGCCAGAAGTCCGGAGTGTCCGTGGTCCACGAGTAGGTATCGAGCACCTCGGCCACGATCAGGTCCTCGTCAGCGCCGAACACGAACGCGGCGGAGCCGGCGGCGGCGGAGTACTCGAGCGCGTCTCCCGGGGCTCCCTGAGATGTATCGGCGCCGATGCCGATGGCGTAGCGCATCTCGCCCGCCTTGATCAGCGCCTGAGCGAGGAACAGGCTCTCGGTCCCGGCCTTGCAGGCGAACTCCAGGTCCGCGACGTGGATCTCTGGAGTCGCGCCGAGCGCTTCGGCAACGATCGTGCCCGATGGCTTCACGGCGTACGGATGTGACTCCGAGCCGATGTACAGGGCGCCCACCTCGGACACGCTGACGTTACCCGCCCGTATCAGCGCACGACGTGCAGCCTCCACGGACATCGTCACCGTGTCCTCGTCGGATCCTGGCACCGACTTTTCGTTCAGCTGTAGCCCCCGTCGGTACGAGGGGGCGTCGGCGCCCCAGACCTTGGAGATCTCCTCCACTGCGATCCGGCGCCGCGGAATGTACGCTCCGTAGCCGATGATCCCGACCGTCATAACACCTCCATCGATGTCGTGTTCGCTCCCAGGAACATTCCCGGAGTACGGGTCCTGGGTACTGTAGAGTGGCGCGGTCGAGGTGTAAAGGGGCATCGGAGACTCTCGCCCCAGTGCCACGGCGTCATCGGCTCCGCGCTCGTTGGGCGCCGGAGCGCGGCGTGGCGGCGGAGCCGGCTGCTGGCCGACAGCGACGCCGGTGCGCGAGTATGATGAGCGCGGAACGAGTCGGAGAAGGGGGAATCATGGCCGAGCCGTTCAGCCGAGGAGGACATTACGCAGCCGAGCTGGAGGCGCCCCAGGTGTACCGGGAGCGCCGGAGACGTCTTGCGGAGGCGGTGGGGGGAGGCACCATCGTCCTGTGGGGCGCTGGCGACGAGCGTGGCTACGGCGACGTCGGGACATTTCGTCAGGACTCCAGCTTCTTCTACCTCACCGGAGTCGAGCTGCCCAACGCAGTGGTGGTGCTGCGACCGGAACCGGGCGAGGAGTACCTGTTCCTGCCGCCGCGCAACGCGCCGCTGGAGCGGTGGACCGGTCCCAAGTGGGGTCCCGGAGAGGAGACCGCCCGGGCGCTGGGGTTCGATCAGGTGCTGTCCCGTCAGGCGGGCGAGCTCGTCGTGGAGGGCCGCCGCCGGCCGGCGCCCGGGTTCGAGGGTCGGTTGCAGAGCTGGCTCAGCGAGCCGCGGGCCGAGCTGTGGACCGTGTACCCGGTGCTGCCGACCGACGCACAGCTGGGCCCGGCTCACCGCTACGTGGACCAGCTCAGGGAGCGGATGCCGACGTTCGCGGTGTACGACGTGAGCTCGATCCTCACTCGGATGCGCCTGTTCAAGTCGCAAGGTGAGGTGAGCCTGCTCCGCAAGGCGGTCGCCGCGACAATGGCGGGGCAGCGGGCGGCTGCGCGCACCATCGCTCCGGGCGTGACCGAAGGAACGGTGGACGGTGCAGTGTACGCAGCGTTCCGTGCGGCCGGCGCGGAGGGTCTCGCGTTTCCGACCATCGTTGGCGCCGGATTCAACGGCACGGTCCTCCACTACGATCAGAACGCCGGCGAGATCCGCGATGGCGAGCTGGTCGTGGTGGACATCGGCGCGCGGCACGGCTACTACTGCGGGGATCTGACCCGCACGTACCCAGCAAACGGCACGTTCACCGACCGTCAGCGGGAGGTGTACGACCTCGTGCTGGCAGCGCACGATGCCGTCGCGGCGGCGATCCGCCCCGGCGCGACCATCGCCGAGCTGCGCCGGATCGCGTACGAGCTGATCAACGGCTCATCGGTTCGCGATCGGGCCGGCAACCCGCTCGGCGAGCACTTCATCCACGGTCTCGGGCACTTCATCGGGCTCGATCCGCACGATGTGGGCGGCGAGACGCCGGTGCTGGAGCCGGGTATGGTGTTGACCAACGAGCCAGGCGTCTACCTGCACGACGAGGCGTTAGGGGTGCGCATCGAGAACGACTTCCTCGTGACGGCAGAGGGGTGTGAGAACCTCTCGGCCGGTCTTCCCACCAGCGCCGAGGACATCCAGACCATGATGGCTGAAGGTGGTCAGTAGCAGCGCGTTGCTTCGCTCGACGGGGGCGCACGAACGCGAGGTCGGCGGATGCGTCCGCCTGACCTACCCTGATTCAGGTATCGGCGTGGGCGTTGTCACCGGGCTGATGCCGACGGTGACCATCAGCGGCCCCGGCTGCAGCACTCTGAGCAGCGGATGGGTGAGGCGTGGCTGCGCAATGGTCTCCACGGTGTTCGTCTGACCCTCGATCGACACGGGCGTCGTGGCGATCTCCTCGAGCTCCACCAGAAGGCTGCCCGGTCCCTGGACCGTGACCCTCTGTGGGCTCACCTGGATCTGTGACACCTCGTAGCCCTCGGCAGGTTCGCCTTCGATGGTGGCGACGACCGGCAGAGAGACCGTCTCCCGGCGCTCGATCTGGAGCGTGATCTCCGACGGATCGAAGCTGACCAGCTCGACCTCCTGGAGCTCCTGTGGAAGGAACAGCTGCGACTGGGTCACCGGATACGTGCGCAGGCCGGGCGTGGCGCCGGCCAGATCCAGGACCGCCTCCAACGCATTCTCGTTCTCGGCCGCGCGGATGCGCGACAGCGGACCGCGGAGCCTGGCCGTGACCGTACGCGGATAGTCGCCGGTGATGACCTGATCGGCCGGGATGTTGACCAGAGTGAGCGGCACGGAGACCTGCTTCTCCGAGATCTTCTCCCGGCGCGGGAGTGCCAGGGAGTACCACAGAACGAGCGCAACCAGCAGCGCTCCGAGAAACAGCGTCGGGTAGCGGGGCCTCAACCTCATGCCGAGGTCTCCTCCGTGGACCGCATCTGGTACAGGTTCTCGATCAGGGCATCGCGCAACGTGACATCATCCAGTGGACGCAGGAGCTGACCCTGCACCGCCAGCGAGATGGTGCCGGTCTCCTCGGACACGGCAATCACCAGGGCGTCCGACTCCTCCGAGAGCCCTATGGCGGCGCGGTGTCGCGTGCCCAGCTCGGTCGATAGCTCGGCGCGGGTCGTCAGCGGCAGGAAGCACGCTGCCGCTGCAATCCGTTCACCGCGCACGATCACCGCGCCGTCGTGCAGGGGGGTTCCGGTGATGAAGATGTTCAGCAGGAGATCGTACGAGAGTCGTGCCTCCAACGGAATCCCGGTGTCGATCCAGGTGCCGAGGGAGTCCCGTCGCTCGATCGCGATCAGCGCGCCCGTCCGCTTCGACGCCAGCGACTGGACGGCCAGGGTGAGATCGTTGACCATGACCGGTCCTTCGCTGGAGCCTCCGAAGAACCGGCTCAAGCCCGTGGACCCGAAGGCGGACAGCATGCTGCGAATCTCGTGCTGAAACAGGACCACGATGGCAAACGGCAGGTAGAACAGGAGCTCGGAGAGGATCCTGCTCAGCGTCATCAGCTTCAGTGCTTCGGCGCCGAGCCAAAGGGCGGAGAAGAGCAGGATTCCATACAGCATCTGCATCGCCCGGCTGCCTCGGATGAGGACGAGCAGGGCGTAGATCAGCACGGTCACGGAGAGGACGTCGAGAAGGTCGGTCCACCCCACTTGCAGGCCGCTGAGCTGTCGCGTGAAGAGAAACAGCCAGTCGATCATCGCTCGCCCCGAACCCCGGCTGCAACGGTCAGGTACTGACGGGCGGCGCCTGGATCATGCACCCGCAGCACACAGCGCTTCAGCCCAAGGCCCGCATGGAGTGCGGCCAGCGTCCCCGGGAGGCGGTCGTCGACACCGGCGCCGGTCAGCGCGCCGATGAACGACTTCCGGGACGGGCCGACGACAACCGGCTGACCAATCGCCTCCAGCTCCCCGAGGTGTGCAAGCAGCCTCAGGTTCCCGGTCACGTCCTTGCCGAAGCCGATACCGGGATCGAGCCAGACGAGATCGCGTTCAATGCCGTGAGCGAACGCGTTCTCTGCCACCCTCCGCAGGTGATCGTGGACCTCCCCGACAACATCGTGGTACGAGGTGTCGTGTTGCATCGTCCGGGGCGTTCCTCGCATGTGCATGAGGATGATCGCACATCCTGGCGAAGATGCCACAGTCGGCAGCATTTCCGGGTCGCGTCCCGCGGTCACATCGTTGATGATCTGCGCTCCCGCTGCCAGGGCAGCGGCGGCGACCTCCGCCTTGGAGGTGTCCACCGAGATCATCGCGTCCGGTCGCGCTGCGAGGACGTCGCAGACGACTGGGAGCACCCGCGCGGCCTCCTCGTCGGCGGACACCGGAGCGGCGCCGGGTCGAGTCGACTCGCCGCCGATGTCCACGATGCCTGCGCCGTCGGACAGCATCCGGCAGGCATGATCGACCGCTGCAGCGGTCGAGCTGTACCGACCACCGTCGGAGAACGAGTCAGGGGTGCAGTTCACGATGCCCATCAGCACGGGGAGCGAGGACGCCCACAGCTGGGCGAACGGGTCGATCGTGCGGAGATGCGGACCGTGCTGAACCACCGGACCTTGCGATACCCTCCTACGCTGGCTCGGCGACCTGCTCGAACGGACCGGGAGTGGGATGGGTCTTCTTGAACGACCGCACATCGACCCCCGAGTGCTCCTCGATCAGGTCGTAGATCTCGTTGCCGTCGAGGACCTCTCGTTCGAGCAGTGCCTCGGCGATGGCATCCAGTGCCTCTCGGTGCTCCTCGAGCACGGATCTGGAGCCCACGAACGACGCCGTGACGATCCGCCGAATCTCGTCGTCGATCCGGACGGCTGTCGCTTCCGAGTAGTCTTGATGGCGGGCAAACTCCTTGCCGAGGAAGATCTGCTCCTCGCGGCGTCCGAACGTGAGCGGGCCCATGGCCTCGCTCATGCCCCACTCGCACACCATCTTGCGAGCCATCTCGGTTGCACGTTCGAGATCGTTGCCGGCGCCGGTCGTGATCTCGTCCGATCCGAACACGATCTCCTCTGCCAGACGGCCGCCCATCAGCACCTGCAGCATCGCCTCGAGGTACTCGCGGGAGTAGGTGTACCGGTCCTCGATCGGGAGCTGTTGGGTGAGGCCGAGGGCAAGCCCTCGCGGGATGATGGTGACCTTGTGCAGTGGGTCTGCCTTGGGGACGAGCGCCGCCACCAGGGCGTGGCCGGCCTCGTGATACGCAGTCGTGGTCTTCTCCTCTTCGGAGAGCACCAGCGATCGACGCTCCGAGCCCATCATGACCTTGTCCTTGGCGTGCTCGAAGTCGGCCTGATCGACCTTGCGCTTGTTCAACCGGGCGGCGTGCAGCGCCGCCTCGTTGACGAGGTTCGCGAGATCCGCGCCGGAGAACCCCGGAGTCGAGCGTGCCACCACCTCGAGATCGACGTCGCTGGCCATCGGGATCTTCTCGGTGTGGACCTTGAGGATGCCGGTCCGACCCTTGACGTCCGGGCGGTTGACCACGATCCGCCGGTCGAAGCGTCCAGGCCGGAGCAGCGCCGGATCCAGAACATCGGGGCGGTTGGTCGCTGCGATCAGGATCACGCCCTCGTTCGACTCGAAGCCGTCCATCTCGACGAGAAGCTGGTTCAACGTCTGCTCACGCTCGTCGTGACCGCCGCCCAGCCCCGCTCCACGATGGCGACCGACCGCATCGATCTCATCGATGAAAACGATGCACGGTGCGTTCTTCTTGCCCTGCTCGAACAGGTCCCGGACCCGCGACGCACCGACGCCGACGAACATCTCGACGAAGTCCGATCCGGAGATGGAGAAGAACGGCACCTCGGCCTCACCTGCGACGGCCCTGGCGAGAAGCGTCTTGCCGGTGCCTGGCGATCCCATCAGCAGTACGCCCTTGGGGATCTTGCCGCCGAGGCGCTGGAACTTCTGCGGCTCGCGCAAAAACTCGATGATCTCCTGGAGCTCCTCCTTGGCCTCATCGACCCCGGCGACGTCCTCGAACGTGACCCGCTTCTGCTCGGGTGTGAGCAGCCGTGCCTTCGACTTTCCGAACGACATCGCCTTGGCGCCGCCGGACTGCATCTGCCGGAAGAACAGGAACCAGATGCCGATCAAGAGTAGCAGCGGAGCCCACATGAACAGTGCCGACAGAAAACGGCCATCCGACGACTTCTCCACCTCGATGGTCACGTCCGCCTTGCGGAGCTCGGCAATCAGGTCGGGGTAGCCAGGATCGTATGTGAAGAGGTCGTACCGCGGTTGAGCGGCGGCGGCGTCGGTGCCCTCAGAGCGGATCAAGATCTGCTCGTTCTTGATGAGCACGGCGTCCACCTGGCCGTCCTCGACCCGGTCGAGGAAGCTCGAGAAAGGGATCTCCTGGCTGGCAGAGGAGTAGCTCTCGAGGAGCTGCCAGATCAGCAGGACACCCACCAGGATGACGAGCCACATCAAGACAGTTCGTACGGTTTGATTCACCTGCTGGTTCCTTTGCTGGCCGTAGTCTCGTAGTTCATCGCATGATTGTCAGGCGAGTCGTTCAGCACGGCGAGCCTACAGGACAACGTGTCACGGCCCGTTGGATCTTCCCGAGGGGCTGGCCGAGTCACGGTGTCGTGCCGGCTACTCGAGAACGCTCAGCTCGGGGCGGTTCGATTCCCGGCCGCCGGGTGTGCCGAGGCCGTAGCCGATCAGGTGACCGTCTGGAACATCCGTGAAGATCGCATACCGGGCCTGCACGTTGACCGAACGGAGCTGCGGCTTGTCCACCAGTGCCACGACATCCATCGAGGCGGGGTTCTGCTGGCTGAGGTGGGTCATCAGGTAGTTCTCGGTAACCCCCGTGTGCAACACGTCCTTGATGATCAGCACGTGCTTGCCCTTGAGGTCGAAGCGCGTCGCGTATGTCAGGCTGACAACCTCGCCACGGTCTCCCGTGGAGGAGGTGACATCCACGAACTCGAAGTCGAGGGGCGACGGGAGGCACCGTGCGAGATCGGTCAGGAGGAACGCTGCACCCTTGAGAATGCCCACCAGGGCGATCTCCTGGCCGGCATAGTCCGTGGCGATCTGAGCGGCCACCTCTCGGATCCGTTCAGCGATCTGCTCGGCGGAGTAGACGACCCGCACAGTGCTCATCTGTAGAGTACCTCCACGACGTTGCGTCCAGAGACGTGAGACCGGTGACGTTCGGTCACGACCCCTGGAATCCAGAGTAGTGTACCACCGTCACATACGACAGGCCACGCGCCGCGGAGATGCCGTGGGAGTCGGCGTCGCAGGACGTCCCGGAGGGGGCGTCGGCGGTCAGCGGGACCGATCCGATCCGAGGCCAACGGCGAGCGGATGACCACCGACCGGAGGTCGGTTGTCAACCGGTCGAACACATCGTGCCGACCGGCGGTGTCCTCTCGGTCGCGCATGCGCACCCGCCAACCGGGAAGCGGCAGCTCCTGCTCTTGGCCGACGCAGAGGCTCTGCTTCCACGGCCCGAGAGGCGTTGGAGGCTCGAGCCACAGACGGCCTCTGGCGCGCACGATGCGCCAGCGACCGTTCAGAGTCACGCCGCGCGGCTCGCCGGAATCGAGCAGCCGATCGAGCTCTCGGAGCTGGGCCCGGGTCACCGGACCGATCCCGTTGGCCTCCGTCTGTGCTGGGAGCCACCGATGTCGGGCCGCGCGGGGAAGGTTGCGGACTGCGTCGATGCGGACGCCTCCGGCGGGATGCCACGGGTCGAGCTGGCTGGCCTGCGCCGCCAGCTCCGCGAGGGCTCGCTCGTCCTCTGCCATGGCGTCGGCCAGGGTGCGGAGCTGACTGCGTAGCGACGGCGCCACGCGCTCGAGGACCGGCAGAACCTCGTGTCGGATCCGGCTGCGGAGGTGGTCGGTCTGGGTGTTCGTGCGGTCTTCGCACCAGCTGACACCGAGGGACTCCAACCACGTCGTCAGCTCATCATGTGTCCAATCGAGCAGGGGGCGGATCACCGTCCCGTCGCGCCAGCGCCGCTCGATTCCCGCGAGCGAACGGGGCCCGCCACCGCGGAGCAGCCCGGCGAGGACGCCCTCCGCGACATCGTCGGCGTGGTGCCCGGTGGCGATGGCGTCGGCGCCGATCCGGGCTCGGATCTCCTCTAAAGCGCCGTAGCGCAGCCGTCTCCAGCTCCCCTCCCGTCCCTCCGGCGGGTGGGGCTCAGGCGTCAGGTGGACCACTGTGAGTGGAACCGACAGCTGGGCACAGTGCTGCTGACAGTGCTCGAGGTCTCGGTCCGCCTCCACGCCGCGGTGGTGGTGGTGGACGTGGACGGCGTTGAGATCGAGCTGGAGTGCAGCGGAGTCGAGCAGCAGAAGCAGAGCGGTCGAGTCGGCGCCACCCGAGTAGGCGACAACGACACGCTTCCCGATGAGATCCGGGTACAGAGTGCGGAAACGGTCAGTGAATTCATCCACCAACATGCAGCGGGGATGGTGGCGGTGGGTGGAATTGAACCACCGACACGGGGCTTATGAGACCCCTGCTCTTCCACTGAGCTACACCGCCCAAGGGACGAGAATGGTACGACCAAGTCCGATCGGAGTCAAGTTGACAGAGCTGGTTCGTACGACGGAACCTGGTGGTGAGTCCGGTGGAGCGGTCGACATGCCGGACTTCGGTATACTGTGGGACGTCATGGAGCAGCAGGGCGAACGGGATCCGGTGCGGCGGAGGACGTGTCCCAACTGCGGGGCCTCGGTTCTGGAGTTTACTTTGCACACGTGCGCCATCTGTCGTAGTCTCTGCTGCCAGGCGTGTGGCGTGGAGGACTTCGGCCGCGTCTTCTGCTCGATGCCGTGTCGCGACTACTTCTTCCACGGCGATGACGACACGGACGTGGTTTCGGATGAGGAGTGAGCGTCTGTCGCGCGGGCGTGCTGACCACGCGACGCGGTAATGGTGGAAACTGGCGGTGGCAGATATGGGTCAACGGCGTGAAGAGCTGATAGCTCGGGCAGGGGGGCTTCCGGATCTGGTAGCCCATGCCGGGCTGTATCCGATGGCGATGAAAGCCAAGGGTGCGCAGATCTACGACGTCGACAACCACGGATATATCGACTACACGGGTGGGGGCGGCGCCGCGATCGTCGGGTACGCGAACCAGTACATCCTCGACGCGGTGCGCAAGGTGCTCACCAACGGCGTGCCGGAAGGGTTGCATGTCCCGCAGGAGGTGGAGCTGGCCGAGAGCCTTGGGCAGTTCGTCAGCTGGGTCGGCACGTGGTGCTTTACTCGGCACACGGACGATGCGCTGCGCATGGCGTTAGACATCGCTCACCGAACGACGGGCAAGAAGCTGGTCCTGACCCTGGACGGCGCCGCGCGATGCTGTGTCGAGACCTCTTTCTTGCGGATCGAGGAGGGGTCGGGCATCGCGGACCAGATTCCCGCGGATACCAGGACGCTCCTCCGTGAGGTCCCCGGCTGGGATCTCGACCGGATCGAGGCGGCGCTGTCCGCCGGAGCTTCCAAGCTTGCCGCGGTGTGCATCGATCCGCTGATGACCCGCTTCGGGGTGGTTCCTCCTCCGCGGGGTGTGCTCCCGAGGATCGCCGAGCTGTGCCGACAGCACGGCATCGTGGTGGTCGCCAACGAGGTGGTCTCCGGGCTGAGGTTGGATCGGGGTGGTGTGGCGGCGTACTCTGGCATGGTTCCGGACATCGCCGTGTACGGCGGTCCTCTGGGGGGTGGGTTCCCGCTCGGCGCTGTCGCCCTGCATCGCGATGTTGATACAAGTGTGCTGGCGGACCTCGGTCCGTTGCCGGTGCCCCACCCGGTGGCTCTGGCGGCCGCCGAGGCAATCCTGTCGATCCTCAAGAACGACAGTGTCTACAGCCGGCTCGCGGAGCGCACCGAGCAGCTCGTCAGCGGAATCGAGTCGTTGGCCCAACGGTTTGCTCGCCCGATCCGGTTCAATCGGATCGGCTCGGTCTTCGCCGTGTACCTGTCACGTGAGCCTGTCGTCGACAGGGCCAGCTTCGAGCGCGCGGATGCCGTGGCGTACCGCCGGCTCGCAAGCTCGCTGATGCGCGAAGGCGTCCTGCTGCCGCAGCTCCCGTCATCGACAGCGTTTCTGTCGCACGCCCACTCTGCCAAGGACGTCGACGAGACCCTGGCCGCCTTCGAGCGTGTGCTGATGAAGCACCACCAGGAGGACATGCCGTAGCGACCACGGTGGCAGCTTCAAGGAGCCGTGTGGAAAGTGAAAAGTGCAGAATGCAGAGTGCAGAGTGTCCCCTCCTCCCCCTTCCCTGGTCTGCCGTGTCAGCTCCAGCGGACCACGGCGTGGGAGCGACACCGTGATGGAGCTCCTGAGCTCTGAGCTGACACTGCGAGCCGCCAGGCGCGTGGGGAGCCTTCTTTCCAATGACTGATGGCACGCCGTCAAGCGGCCGTGGGGCCGATGCTGCTGGGGCACGCGTGTGCGTGTCGGCGGGGATCGCGCGTGTCGTTCGCGGCCCGTGGATGGTGTCCGGGTACGGGAGGCGTGGTGATGGCCGCTCGGGACGGTGAGCGTACAGTGCTCGTGGGTCTTGCGGTGCATCCTGTGAGCCGCAGCCTGGTGGACGAGCACCTCGATGAGCTCGAACGGTTGGTGGAGACTGCCGGTGGACAGGTGGTCGACCGGCTGATCCAGGAGCGACCCGCGCCGGATCCATCAACCCTCGTCGGCTCTGGCTTCGTCGAGGAGGTTGCCGACCAGTGCGAGGAGCTGGAGGCCCGGTCGGTGGTGTTCGACGAGGACCTGACCGGCTCGCAGGTGCGCAACCTGGAGCGTCGGCTGCCAGAGGACGTCAAGGTCCTCGATCGAGCCGGGGTCATCCTCGACATCTTTGCCCTCAGAGCGCGCAGCCGCGAGGCGCGCACGCAGGTGGAGCTCGCGCAGCTCAACTACCTCCTGCCACGGCTGACCCGTCGCTGGCAGCACCTGTCCCGTCAGGCCGGGGGGATCGGCACGCGCGGCGTCGGCGAGACCCAGCTGGAGATCGACCGGCGGCTGGTCTCCCATCGGATCAGCCAGCTGAAGGCGGAGCTGGCGTCGATCGAGGCGGAGCGTCGGCTTCGCCGCGAGCGTCGCGAGCGGAGCACGAGCCTGGCGCTGGTGGGCTACACCAACGCCGGCAAGTCGTCGCTGTTCCGCCGGCTCACCGGCGCCTCGGTGCTGGTCGAGGATCGGCTGTTCGCCACCCTCGATCCGCGGGCGCGACGGGTCGCCCTCGGTGACGGGGTGATGGCGGTGCTGACCGATACGGTCGGCTTCATCCGCAAGCTGCCGCACCACCTGGTGGCGCCGTTCCGCTCCACCCTCGAGGAGGCCGTGATCGCGGAGCTGGTGCTGCATGTGGTGGATGTGAGCCATCCGGCGTGGCAGGAGCACCTGAGGGTCGGTGGCGAGGTGCTCGGGGAGCTCGGTGTCGATCCGGAGGAGGCACTGATCGTGCTCAACAAGGTGGACCTGCTTGAGGGCTCGATGCCCTCGCTGCCAGGGGCGGTCGCCGTCTCGGCCGTCACCGGTAGAGGCGTGGAGACGCTCTTGACCACAGTGCGCCGGCGTCTGCTGAACCGTCCGGGCGTCGAGGTGCTGGCCGTGCCGCTGGCGGATGCGCTCGGCGTGCAGACCGCGCTGGAGCTGCCGAGGCAGCTGGCCCACCGCTTCGAGCCCGAGCGCCTGGTGGTGGCTGTGGTGGCCGCGGCCGAGGAGCTTCCGCCCGAGCTGCTCGGCTACCGGCTTCGCGGGTGGCCCGAGAGCTGAGCTGCGGGTGTCACCGCGACCGGCGTTTCGTTCAGGCGTGTGGTCAGCCGTAGCCGGTCGGGCCGACCCGATGTTCAGCGGTTCGGAGCTGCGGGACTGGCTTCCGGCATCCGGGGCGGCGCCCGGTGGTCGTACCGGAGCCGGTTGGCTAGGCGCATCGACTCGCGTACGCTAGCCATACGATGACCGATCAACGCACCGTGCTGCGCCTGGTGGGCGATGTGAACGGGTACCAGCGGGCCTTTGCCCTGAGTGGGGGAACTCACGTCATCGGATCGCTTCCCGAAGCGGACGTCTGCGTTGACCACCCGAGCGTCTCTCGCCGTCACGCGCGGCTCGAGGTGTCAGAGACCGGTGTCGAGGTCGAGGATCTGGGCAGCACCAACGGGACCCGGATCAACGGAGCCCCGTGCTCGGCCGGTACCATCACACCTGGCGACTGGCTCGAGGTCGGCGCCGTGGCGCTGTTCCTCGAGGAGGTTCCGGCCGAGGAGTCCGAGGTGGCCATCGAGCTGGGCGTGCCGGAGCTCGACTCCGGCCGACGGCGGAGTCCCGATACGAGCACGGAGCTGGCCGTCAGACGTCCGCGAGAGCCGGGATGGCTGCGGCTGCTGCGCGGCCTGGCACAGCTCCAGGACCGTGCGCAGCTCGACCGGGAGCTGGTGCGGCAGGCTCGGGAGCTGACCGGTGCGACCGCCGTGGCGCTGATGGACGGCAGCACCGTGCTCGCCCTGGACGGATCGGCGGCAGTGCTGGAGGGCGGCGAGGCGTTTCGGGTGTCGGTGCCAGGCGACGTGGAGCTGGTGCTTTGTTGCGATGGCCAGCCGCCGGACGAGACCGTGCAGCTCGCCCTCCGGCTTGCTGTGCAGCTGCGGCGCCAGAGGACCGCATCGGCACCTGGTGGTGACGATGACGCCGGCTCGGCGCTGCATCTGCCGGCCGATCACGTCGAGGGACGGAGCGCGCCCGCGCGCCGGCTGTACGAGGAGATCCGTGCTGCACTGCGCAGCAGCGCTCCCGTGCTCGTCACCGGTGAGACCGGCGTCGGCAAGGAGCACGTGGTCCGGATCCTCCACGCGTCCTCGCCGCGCGCCGACGGTCCGCTGCAGAGCCTCAGCTGCGCGGCGATCCCGAGCGAGCTGCTCGAGGCCGGGCTGTTCGGCATCGAGGCTGGGGTCGCCACGGGCGTCAGCGCGCGCCCCGGCGCAATGCGGCTGGCGGACGGCGGCACCCTGTTCTTCGACGAGATCGGCGCCCTGGCGCCGAGCCTGCAGACCAAGCTGCTGCGCGCCCTGCAGGAGGCGGAGATCCAGCCGGTCGGGGCGCGCCAACCGATTCCGGTCGACGTCCGGATCGTCGCCGCCACCAACTCGGACCTCGAGGCGGCGGTGCGCGCCGGCTCGTTCCGTGCCGACCTGTACTACCGGCTCGCGGGCCACCACATCCACGTGCCGACGCTGCGTGACCGCGGCGAGGACATTCCGGAGCTTGTCGAGCACTTCCTGCGAGCCGCCGCCGACGACTCGGGCAT
This sequence comes from uncultured Thermoanaerobaculia bacterium, assembly GCA_964512045.1. Classification (GTDB taxonomy): domain Bacteria; phylum Acidobacteriota; class Thermoanaerobaculia; order Thermoanaerobaculales; family Sulfomarinibacteraceae; genus CAZEJK01. The sequence goes on along the minus strand of CAZEJK010000040.1, from coordinate 16,390 downwards.
TCGCCCCGCCGGCCTGTCCGTCGCCGCGCTCACGACCCTGCAGGCCGCTCCCTGGCCCGGCAACGTGCGCCAGCTCGCCAACGAGCTCCGCCGCGCGGTCGCCGCCGCCGGCCCCGGCGCCGTCATCGAGCGCCGCCACCTCAGCCCCACCCTGCTCGATCCGACCACGCTCGACTCGCCTCCGGCCGACGACGACCTCGACCTCAGACGCCAGGTCGAGCACCTCGAGCGCCGCCTCGTCGAGCGCGCCATCCACCTCGCCGACGGCAACCTCGCCGAGGCCGCCCGCACCCTCGGCCTCAGCCGCAACGGCCTCGTCATGAAGATGCAGCGGTTGGGGGTGGGGCGGTGAACTCGACTCACCTGTCCTGTTCGTGAATCTTCAGCCACGAATTGTTGAGTGTTCACCACAACGAAGTCAGTAGATTACCAAGTTGATTGGTGACCAGCAGATTGCGAAGCAGTAGCTGTGGGGTCCGGGACAAGTTCCTGGTCGGGACCGACTATTGCAGGAGCCTTTCGGTGTCTGAGTGTTGCAGCTAGATCAAGAGGCATCCAGGAGTCACTATGCGTGCTTGCAGTTCATTAGACGATGGTGCTTTCGAGAGGTCTTTGGTTCCTCGGCGCATCTCCAGCCTTGTTTGTCTGTCTTTCTGTGTGTTGGTGTTCGCTGCTGCAGCGGGGGTTGCCTTTGCTGAGCCAAGCTGCGATGAGGGCTGGAAGACACCTGTGGTGCCGATCTCTGAGAGTGTTGACACCACTGTGTATGTGGACGTCGATTGCGCGCCCACCGGCGCGGTGATGACCGGTGCGTGGGTCGATTGGAATGTTGACGCTGACAACGTGGAAGAGATCGAGATTTGGTTCGGGACCAGCTCCTGGTCCAGTGTGCATCGATCTCTGAGTGCGAACGGCGATGACAGCGGCGATGGTTTCGCTGAGACCTCTGCATCCGGAGTCTGGATCGAAGCCGGCGGCCTGGAGCCGAATCAGCGCTGGTATATGATTGCAAGGGACAACGTGGCGAACGGCGTGACGGGGAGAATCGACGCCTGGCGGATTACCGTCTTCTACAATCTTCCCACGCCGACACCCACACGAACGCCAACCCGCACCGCGACGCGGACCCCGACGCGGACTCCGACACGTACACCGACTCCCACTCCCACGCGAACACCGACGCGGACTCCCACACCGGAGGTGATGCACTCCGTAAACGGAACCGTCGTCAACTCCAGTGGGAGCGGGATGTACGACGTGACCGTCGAGCTGCGAAGCTATCCCTCAGCGACGTTGATCTCCACGACCGACACCGCGATGAACGGCACCTTTCACTTCAGTGTGACGCCCGACCAGTACTGGGTGCGACCGGTTCGTACGAACTGGCACTTCGATCCCTTCCAGTCTCAGGCGGACGCGCGCTTCGGCGATGTGAACGACCTCGAGTTCGAAGGTTCACTCTGGCACATCATCTCCGGCACCATCACCAACGCTGACACCGGAGCAGACGTTGCAGGCGTGACGGTGACACTAGGCGGGGATGCCAGCGCAACGACGACGACGAGCTTGCAGGGCGTCTACTCGTTTGCCGATCTGCGTGACGGCGACTATACCGTGACGCCTTCCTACACCACGGGGCTCGGAGACTGGACCTTCTCCCCGTCCTCACAGACGGTGACGTTGAACGGGGCAAGTGTCAGCAATGTCGACTTCGAAGCCTCGGAGCCGACTCAGGTGTACAGCATCTCTGGAACGATCGAGGAGGCTGACGGCACACCGCTGCGCGACGCGACTGTCACCCTCTCTGGCGCCGACTCTGACACGGTCACAACAACCGATCAGGGCACGTTCGTCTTTGCGGGCCTCGAGGACGGAACCTACACCGTGACGCCCTCCCACACCAGCGCTCTCGGCGTGTGGACGTTCTCGCCCTCCTCGCGCACCGTCACCATCAGCGGCGCCGATGAGCCTGGCCAGGACTTCACCGCCATCAGGCCGACCGGGTCGATGATCTCCGGGTATGTGCTGAACGGCTCGGGAAGTGGTGTGCTCGGTACCACGGTCGCGTTGTCGGGGGATGCCTCCGCGACGGACGAGACCGGCTTGTCGGGGTACTTCAGCTTTGCCGGGCTGGCCGACGGTTCCTACACCGTGACACCGTCGAAGACGGCGTGGAGCTTCTCACCAAGCTCCCGCAACGTCACCCTTTCGGGAAGCGATGTGCAGATCGGTGACTTCGTGGGGACGTACTACGGAGGTCCACCTCCAGCCCCGGGACTCCTGAGCCCTGCAAACGGTGCCGAGCTGGAGGACACCACGCCAACACTCTCGTGGTCGGCGGTGTCGGATCCCGACGGTGACACGGTGAGCTATCTCGTCCAGGTGGCCAGCGATCACCTGTTCGCCTCAGTGGTGCGCAGCGCCTCGGACCTGAGCGGCACATCGTGGACGGTGTCCCCAGCGCTCGGTTACGGAAGCTACTGGTGGCGGGTGCGGGCCTCGGACGAGGTGCCGACGGCGGGTGAGTGGTCCTCCGTTCGGGCATTTGAGATCGTCGCGCCGAACGTACCCCCATCGATCACCGTCACGGCTCCCGAAACCGATCTGGAGGTGGCGCAGGGTTCCACGGTCTCCGTCTCCTGGGACGGAGATGACCCCGACGACCTGACAACGGTACGAGTTGGCTACGACCTCGATGCGTCTGGAGCGCCAGCCGGGAGCCCGGTCTGGTTTGCCAGCGGCCTTCCCGAGGATGGCAGCATCGGGTGGGACACGAGCGATGTGGCGCTGGATACGTACTGGATCGTGGCCGAGATCGATGACGGCGAGGCCTCGGCACACGGTGCTTCGGCGGCGACGGTCACCGTCTCCGCAGGCACAGCGCCGACGGCCAGCTTTACGTGGTCTCCGAGCCAACCAACGGCAGGCGCCACCGTAACGTTCGAAGATACCTCGAGCGGTACGGTCACGAGCCGTGAGTGGGATCTCGATGGCGACGGGCAACCGGATTCGAGTGGTGAAGAGTCATCGTACGTCTACATGACAGCCGGTCCCAAGACGGTCACGCTCACCGTCGATGGCCCGTGGGGCGATCACTCGCATTCAGACACCATCACAGTCCTCAGCGCAACAGGAGGGCCGCAGATCACCGGGATCGACCGTGAGATTCCGGGGGTGTTTCTCGAGGGTCTGCCGGGCAGCGTGACCAACGAGGTGGAGATCCTGGTGGACTGGGATGGTTCGCCGGGGACCGTCGACCTGTCGATCAGCGGCGGCGCGGTCACCCCGGTGAGTGGATCGAGCACCGGCGCCACACATACCTTCAATGTGGCCTCGGACTTTCCTCCGTCGTGGACCCCAGCGGAGGTCACGCTGACACCTCGCAACGGCGAGGGTGTTCTGGGATCGCCGCACGTCGAGCGGTTCTACCTCTTTCCGTACCCCGCGTGGTTAGCCGATGCTCTGGGCCAGCTGGGAATCCTGCAGTTCAGCGAGTACCCGGGCGAGATCCGCGCGGTGGTCGAGTTCCAGTTTCCCGAGCCGGCGCTGAGCGAAGGCTGCTCCATCCAGTGTGCACTGGACAGCAGCTGCTCCGGGTGCATGCGGGTGCCGGACTGGGTGCCCTACATCGGCGGTGCGTTCGACCTGACGGAGACCTTCGCTTCGGTCAGCGGCTCGTTCTCGACCACCGGCACCGGCGAGCTGAGCCTGTTCGGGCAGAGCGGCTTCATCGCCATGGGCAAGGGCGGCGTGGAGGCTGCTCTGCGGGGCACGGGTCACTTCTCCCTGTGGTACCCCGACGGCCTGGAGGTGACCGGCGCTGACCTCGACTTGAAGCTGTCCGGCGTCGTGCAGAAGCAGGTCGGGATCATCGAGGCAATCCCCCAGCTGGCGCCAGCAGCGAACACCGTGCCGTTCCTGAAGTACCTCAACAAGACTGCGACGTTGACTGGTTCGATCGCCCCTGCTCTCCACTTCACCGCGAGCTTCGAGCAAGATTCAGTGACCGGGGATCTCGTGTTCGCCAACGGTACCGGGCAGATGGACCTGGACCTGAAGGTCGTGCTGGCGTTCGATCCGATCGACCGGATCTCGGCGAGCGGCTGGGTTGGGGGTGGTGGCAGCCTGCTGTTGGGCGTGCCGGAGGAGCCACTGGTGCGTTGGTGGCAGCTGCGGTTCCAGGCCGGAGTCAACCTGACGGTGGACTACTTCTTCTCCAGTGCCGACTGGGAGTACCTTCTCGACGCGACGTGCGACTGGAGGCCGGCAACCGGTACGGTCTGCGCCCTGGAGGATCATAGCGAGGAGCGCCGGATGCTCGAGCGGGCGGCGCCGATCACGTTGCGGACCTTCGATTACGAGCGGTTCGGTGCGTACTCCCGACACGTCGGAACGATCCGGGCCGCCGCCATGAGCCCGCGGACGCCGCTGAGCGTTCGGGAGACAGATGTGGTCACGAACGTGTTTCCTGGCGGGTCGCCGTGGCTGGTCGAAACATCGGAGGGACCGCTGCTGCTCTGGGAGCATCAGGACACGGAAGATCCAGTGCTGCAGTCGACGGAGATCGCCTGGAGCCTGAACGGAGGCAGCTGGAGCAGCCCCGCGGTCGTCAGTGATGACACCCGAGCGGAGCTTTCGCCGCGCGCCGCGGTCGACGCTGCTGGCAACGTGGTGGCGCTGTGGCTGCGCAGCAGCAGCGAGCGGTTCGCCGAGCCGATCCGGACGTCACGGGATCTCCCGAGCTTCTACGGACAGCTGGAGGTCGTGTCGAGCGTGCTCGATCCGTCCAGTCAGACCTGGTCGCCGGTCACGGCGTTGACGGCGAACAGCCTCATGGAGACGTCGCTGCGGATTGCCGACGATCCCACCGGGAACGTCGTGGCGGCCTGGCTCGCCAGCGCCGATGCGGATCCACTGGCTGTGACGACCACATCGGTCGATCTGCTGACGGCGAGCTGGGACGGGGCCGCCTGGTCGACGCCGACCACCGTGGCCAGCGGCATCGCCGGTGTCACCGGGCTCGCGTTGGCGGTGTCAGGCGACGAGGTGCGGGTCGTCGTCGCCCGCGACACGGATCCCGCGGTCGGCGGCGACGGGGCGCTCGAGTGGTATGGGACGAGCGGTTCCGGCTGGAGCGGCCCGCACACACTCGCCTCGGCGAGCGTGGACAACCGGTTGCCGTCCATCGTCGCCGATGGAACCGGGACGTTCCATGTGGTGTGGGTCCGCGACGGCGACCTGGTGTACGCCACGCTGGCGAGCGCAACGCCCGAGCTGGTGCGGCCCGCCTCGGAGTCGGTGGCGTTCTATGACGCGCAGCTGCTGATGAGCAGCTCCGGGAACCTCACGCTGCTGTGGGGGGAGACGGCCGACAACGGTCCGGCGAACCTGTTCGCGTGCCTGTACGATCCGGCCTCCGAGACGTGGAGCAGCGATCGTCGGTTGACCGAGGATCCGCTGGCCACGGCGCACTCCTTGGCGGGGCACTACGGCTCGGACGGGCACCTCAGGGTGGCGTACCTGGCAACCCAGGTCGAGCGCACGAGCCGCACGGTGACGATCGACGGCGAGCCGGTTCTGGTGCCGAACGTGCCGGTGGAAGGCCGGACCGACCTGCGCGTGATCGACCACTCGCTGGTGGTGGATCTTGCCGTGGCCGAGGACGGTCTCGACGTCTCGCCGCCTCGGCCGGTGGCTGGAGCTTCGATCACTGCGACGGCCACGGTCCACAACGCTGGCGACTCGGCGACAGCTGGCTTCGAGGTGGCGCTGTACGCCGGTGATCCGCACAGCGGAGGGGAGCTGCTCGCCACGGACGTGGTGTCGGGACCGTTCGTTGCCGGCGCCACTGTCGAGCTGACCCTGCTCGGGACGTACCCTGCAAGCGGCGGGGATCTGGTCCTGGTGGTGGACTCCGGCGATGTGGTGACCGAGTACAGCGAGGCCAACAACAGCGCGGTTCACTGGCTGTCCAACCGTGCTCCGAACGCGGTGCTCACCGCGGACGTGACCTCCGGCGACCCGCCGCTGACCGTGGTGTTCGACGCCAGCCAGAGCACCGATCCCGATGCAGATGGTCTCTCGTTCTCCTGGTCGTTCGGCGACGGTACGCCGGGGGCAGTCGGACCGCAGGTCACGCATACGTTCGGTGGTGTGGGCAGCTACCCGGTGACGATGTCGGTCACCGACGACCGTGGCGCAATCGCCCGGCGCACGGTCACCATCACGGTGGGATCGACCCCCGGTGAGCTCACCGGCGATGGCATCCTCACTGTGAGCGATCTGGAGGCAGTGCTGGCGTGGATCTACGGTTCCGGGGGGCGGCTTGCCGCTGCAGATGTCAACGGTGATGGCTCGGTGGACGCCGGCGATCTGCTGGCCGAGCTGGCACTGCTCACTGGCAACGCGGTTGATGGCCAGGCGCCGGAGGCCGGCTTCGCCTGGTCTCCAACAGCTCCGGTGGCCGGTGAGAGTGCGCAGCTGCAGGATGGCTCCACGGGTGGCGCGAGCGCGTGGTACTGGGAGCTCGGTGACGGCGCGAGTTCCACGGTCGCCGATCCGGTACATACGTGGCCGAATGCGGGGACCTACACGGTGCGGCAGACGGTCTCCAACGTGTGGGGCTCCGATACCGCGCTCGAGACGGTGACGGTGCTGCCTTCGCCCGATCCACCGGTTGCCGCGTTCTCGTGGACCCCAACCGAGCCAAAGTCAGGCGATTCAGTGCAGTTCACGGACGCCTCGACCGGGGCGCCGACGAGCTGGTCGTGGGACTTCGGGGACGGTGGCACGTCGAGCCTTCGCAACCCGAGCCACGTGTACGCGGCCGTTGGAAGCTATACGGTGCAGCTGATGGTGACCAATGAGCATGGAGGGGATAGTGCGAGTGCCGCGGTAGTGGTCTCAGATTCTGGCTCTGGGGTGACGAGCGGGCTCGTGGCATCGTACCCCCTGGATGGAAACGCGGACGACGATAGCGGGAACGGTCACCACGGAGCTGTCGTGGGAGGCGGCTCGTTCACCCAGGACAGGTTTGGTACACCGTCTTCGGCGGTGCTGCTCAGCGGCTACGATCAGTACGTGAGCCTCGGTGACCTGCCGGACTTCGACCGGGACTTCTCATATGTTGGCTGGTACCGCCTGGATGACGGCGAGGCGCAGTCGGCATGGCGCACTGTATTCCTCCTCGAAGGGTACTATCCAAACTTCGGAGTCATGTACAACAAGGATCAGGAGTACTTTCGGATCTATAACAACAGCTATACCGGAATTCGAGATGTGCCATACGTGTGGCAGCCGGGCGACTGGGTGCACTTTTCGTTGACGTATGACGGCTGCGAGATGAAGGTGTATCTCGACGGTGGGCTGGTCGACAGCTTCGCTTACACGGCGAGCCTGAGTAACGGCAACCCGGTGTTGTTGGGCGCGAGCTCGGCGTCGAGCGTGAGCTACTTCTGGAAGGGCGCGATCGACGATGTGGACTTCTTTGACCGCGCGTTGAGTGAAGCGGAGGTCGACGCGCTGGGAGGGTGGTGACGTTGGCACCAGCGGTTGTAGCTGCTTCGTCAGTTGATCCGCTGTGACTTTGCCGCTTCGCGACTCAATGATGCAGTGGCTATCCGCGTCGGTATCGCACCATGCTCCCGCTGCCACGACTGGCCGTTCCAGTAGCGGACCTCGAGGAACTGCTGTAGCTCCGGCTTCGAGGGGTTGTGACCGAGGCGCACGAGATGGTCGGGTTGCCACGAGGCACTCACGAGGCGCAGACTGCCGTCAAACGTGAAGCCGCGCAGATAGCCGCGGAAAGCCTCCGCTCCGTCGGCGGCGCGTTGCTGGGTCTGGCTCGCCACGGTGTGGAGCCTGACGGGTGCTCGAGGCTGGGTGTTCGAGGTGAAGTAGAGCATCTCCCACGCCACGGCGTATCCGGACAGCCGGACCTTGCCGACGTTGCCGTAGACCAGGTCGATGCCCTCCGAAACTGTGGACGCGAGCGATCTTCCCGCCCCGAATAGGTCGACCGTTGCGGGTGGGCTGCGCCAGTCTTTGGAAAGGCGCAGGATGACCGGCGTGCTCTCGTTCCCAACGTCATCGGCGATGAAGTTGCAGGTGCCCGCAGCGTACAGATCCAGCGTGCCGTCATCGTCGCCATCGGCGATATAGGTACGAGCCAGGTAGCCGGGATGCCATAGGTCGGTCACTGTGTGTCCCTGGCCATCTAGGACCCGGATCAACGTCGTGTAGAGGGGTGTCGAGAGCAAGCTGACGACGATCTCGTCGCGACCGTCGCCGGTGAGGTCTGCCGAGTCCACGTGTCGCGCGCGGAAGTCGTCGAACGTGATGCCGTCGTAGGTGTAGCTCGCCGGGGTGGCCAGACTCCGAACCTGCTGTAGCTCTCCGCTGTTGGAAAATCTCCAGACGGTGATGGTCGCATCTGCCGACGCTGCCGGATCGGCGAAGACGATCTCGCGCGAACCGTCGCCATCGAGGTCCGGGAACGTGATCAGGTGCACGCCTCGCCGCTTCTGCCACTCCTCCGAGTACCACGTGCTGTCGGTGCGGAGGACGCCCAGTGGCTGACCGGATTGATCCAGGATCTCCAGCGTCGTGCCGTTGGCGTGGTCGATCACGCGGTAGTCGACCGGCTCGAGCACAGAGCTGCGAGCAGCAACGGCGTGCCACCAGAGGCTGGCTCCGAGTATCGCGAGGAGGCAGACCGCAATGCTGGCCGCGCGGAGCACCGAGCGTCGGTTGATCCGTCGCCACCGGTGCTGGCTCAACCCCCGCAGGACGCCGGCTGCCGTCGGCCGGTCGGCTGGCCGTGGCTCGAGCATCGAGCCGAGGAGCCGGTCGAGCCAGCGGGGGCAATCTTGACGATGGCGGCGCACCGGCTCGGGACGGTGCTGCTGGCGGGCGATCAGCGTGTCCACCGCCGAGTCGGTGTGCAGCGGAACCTGATCGGTGAGTGCCTTGAACAGGGTGAGACCGAGGGCGTAGATGTCGACGGCGGTCGATAGCTCGCCGGCTCGGCCTTGCTCGGGCGCCATGTACGCAGGGGTCCCGACGACCATCTGGGTCTCGGTCATCGTGCCGCCCGATGCGAGCGGACGGGAGAGCCCGAGGTCGCACAGCTTGGCGGCGCCGGACGGCGTGAGCATGATGTTGCCGGGCTTGACGTCCCGGTGGACGAGCCCCTGGTGGTGGAGGTGTGCCAGCGCCGACGCGATATCGCGTCCGATGGCGACGACGTTCTCCACGGGGAGTGCACCGTGCGCATCGGTGAGCGCCTTGAGTGTCTGACCCTGGACCAGCTCCATCGACAGGAACATGTGGCCGTCGGCCTCATGCAGATCGTGGATCGCGATCAGGTTGCTGTGGCCGGTCGTGGCGGCTCGGGCCTCGCGGCGGAGGCGCTCCCGGCTGGTGCGGTCGCGAAGCTCGGAGCGCACGATCTTGAGCGCGACCGTTCGACCCACCTGCGTGTCGAGTGCAGACCAGACCTCGCCGGTGGCGCCGACCCCGAGACGCTCGCCGAGACGGAACCTGCCGGCGAGGCACATGCCCTGGTGGGGCGGCGTCGCGTGGGGCTGAGCCTCCTGTGTCTCCTGTGCCCAAGTCGACGTGGGCGTGTCGTGCTGCACCACTCAAGGATACCGCGGCGGACTGGACCTTGTGTGCGCAGCGGGTGGCTACGCGCGCAGCAGGCTGAACAGCGCCTCGCCACGAAGCGCTCGGTCGAAGGTGAAGGTGGTCGTCGCGCCGACCTGCTCGGCTCCGAGACCGAGAAGGTAGTCGGAGAGGTCGCCGCGCCCGGAGGCGTAGAGCTCGAGGGCGGCTCGCACCCTTGAGTCGTTCTCGAAGCAGAACCGCTCGTCCGCAGCGATCGTCTGAATCGCCATCGCGATCTGTGCCCGCGGCACCTTGTAGGCGCTGTCGAGCACCCACTCCAGCTCACAGAGAACGATATCCGTGATGAGCACGAGATCAGCTCGACGCGCAGCCTGCTCGACGAGCTGGCGGGCGACCTGCGCCTGGGTCGGGTCATCGGCGACCAGGAGCCGCACCATGACGTTGGTGTCGATGGCGATCATGAGCGGTTTCGGGTCGTCTCGATGGCTCGATCGCGCACCGCATCGTGCATCTCCGCGATGCTCACCGGTTCGGAAGGTGCAAAGTCGTGGAGCAGGCCGAACACCTCCCGTGCTCGTGATACAGACCGGACGACCACGGTGCCGTCCGCCTCGAGCACGAACTCGAGCCGGTCGCCGGTGCTCCACCCGAGCCGGTCGCGGATGGTCTTCGGCACGGTCACCTGGCCTTTCGAAGTGATCGTTGTCCTGGCCATCTGCTCTCCTTACATTCTCGATTCTATCATGGCAATTGTAAGGAGGTGAAAGGGCCTATGGCGCTCCGGCGAGGAGACGCAGCGAGCCTCCGAGCACGGACCTGCCCGTGGCGTTCGCTACAATCGCTGGAGGCAGGGGAGGTGGCGATGCGTGCGAAGGAGACGCTCGGAGCTGCTCTGGCTCTGGTTGCAGTCGTGGTGCCGGGGCTGGTGCTCGCGCACGGCGCTGATGTCGTTGCGACGGTGACCCGTCAGGTGGAGGTGGAGCTCGCTGTTGCGGTGGAGGCGACGTACCACTCCGGTCGGCCGATGGCCGGCGCTCAGGTGACAGTGTTCGCTCCTGGAACGGCCGAGGAGCCCTGGCTGGTTGGCGAGTGCGACGAGACGGGCCGGTTCGAGTTTGCTCCGCCCGTGGATCGGCCCGGGATCTGGGACGTCCGTGTCGTGCACCATGGACACGGAGGTCGTGTTGCGGTGGAGGTGGCTGGCGAGGGGGAGGAAGCCGGCTCGGCGGTGGTGCGGGCCCAGGCCTCGTCGACGGCGCATCTGACGACGTTGCAAAAGAGTGTCATGGCGGCGTGCGTGATCTGGGGGCTGGTCGGGACTGCGCTGTTCTTCAGCCGGCGTCGAGGCTGATGCATCTTCCGGACGGTATCCTGTCCGGCGGCGTGTGTGCGGCCGGCTACGCTGTAGCCGGCGTCACCGCGGCCGCGTCGCTGGCCACGATCCGACGGCGTACCGATCCGCACCAGGTGGTCCCGAAGGCATCGATCCTGACCGCGGTGTTCTTCGTGGCGTCGTGGATTCACGTCCCGGTGCCTCCGGCCAGTGTGCACCTCGTCCTCAACGGTCTGCTCGGTGTGGTCCTGGGCCCGTTCGCGTTCCTGGCGATCCTGGTGGGGCTGTTCTTCCAGGCGGTGCTGTTCCAGCACGGCGGGCTGACGACACTGGGGGTGAATGCGATGGTCATCGGGCTTCCGGCGCTGGCGGCTGGGGCTGTGTTCGGTCTCGCCTCGAAGCTCTGGCGCCGCAGTCGCGGTTGGGCGGCAGCCCTCGGGTTTCTCGCGGGCTCGCTGGCCATCATGCTGTCGGCTCTTGCGTTCTCGGCCGTGGTGGTGACCTTGGTGCCGGCCGAGCTGGATGCGTCGCTGCAGCGCACCGGCGCCGCTGCGTTGACGGTGGCCCATCTCCCGCTGGCGTTGCTGGAGGGCGTGTTCACCGCCATGGTCGTGCTGTTCTTGCGACGGGTGCAACCCGATCTGCTGGCGGGATGGCAGCGGTGATCGACCTGGATCGGTACAGCGGGCTCGACTCACCGGTCCACCGTCTCGAGCCGAGGTGTCGCCTGGTGGGATGCACGGCGCTGATCGTCAGCTTCGCCGTGGTGCGTTCCGGCGCCGTGCTGATCCCCATGCTCGGCGTGGCGGTCGCCCTCGTGGCCGCCTCGGGGTTGCCGTGGCGCTTCATCATGCGGCGGCTGAGGGCGCCGATGCTGATGGTGCTCGCGCTCGGGCTTGTCCTGATCACGGCTTCAGGCGGAGAGGTGGTGGCTCGGCTGGGTCCGGTGCCGATCTCGTCTGCCGGGTTGCATCAGCTCGTGGTGATTGTCGCGAAGCTGATGGCGATCGGCGCCGTGGCGCTGGTGCTGTTCGGGACGGCGCCGCTGGCGACTACGGTGGTGGCGATGCGCAGGCTGGGGCTGCCCGCGTTGCTGGCCGATATGATGGTGTTCTCGTTTCGTGCGCTGCACGAGATCGGGACGGATCTGAAGACCATGCGCACGGCGGCGGGGATGCGCGGTGTGAGCTGGTATCGCCGGCGCAGAGGGGTGCCGTCGCGTCTCGGTACCTTGGCACAGATGGTGGGAAGCCTGTTCGTGATCTCCCATGCTCGGGCCGAGCACGTGCATCGTGCCATGGTGCTGCGCGGCTACTCCGGGGATGCTCCCCTGGGGCCGCCGAGGCAGGTGGATGCTCGGAGCTCCACATTCGTGATACTGGCGGTGTGCGCTGCTGCGGCGTTGGTGTTGGTCCAGTGGCAGCTTGGGGCGGTTCGATGACAACGAGTGCAGGTTCTTCGGCCAGTGTTCCACCGCACGTCGATGTGCGCGACCTCGAGGTGGCGTTCTCCGAGCGGGTCCAGGTGCTCCGCGGTGTGACGTTTGATGTCGCGGCGGGTGAGCGGCTGGGCGTGGTCGGTCCGAACGGTGCGGGCAAGACGACGCTGTTTCTCGCGATGAGCGGTGTGGTCACACCGGCCGCAGGCGCCATCCGTGTCGACGGCGAGCCGGTTCGGCCAGGCCGCTTCCGTGAGGACGTCGGGCTGGTCTTCCAGAGCCCGGACCATCAGCTGTTCTGTCCGAGCGTGGCGGAGGACGTGGCGTTCGGCCCGCGCAACCTCGCGTTGCCTCCTGATGTCGTGCGGACGCGTGTGCAGGAAGCAATGGCAGCTACCGGCGTGAGTGCGCTCGGGGAGCGAGCGCCGCACCATCTCTCGGGCGGTGAGAAGCGGATGTGCTCGATCGCGGCGGTGCTGGCGTTGCGGCCGCGGCTGATGATCTACGACGAGCCGTCAGCGAGCCTGGACATCCGCTCGCGCCGGCGGCTGATCCAGTTCCTGCTCACCTCGCCGGCGACTGCACTCATCGCATCGCACGACCTGGAGATGGTGCTCGAGGTCTGCCCGCGTACGATCGTCATCGACGGTGGCCGGATCGTGGCCGACGGCCCGTCGCGCGAGATCATGAACGACGAGGCGCTGATGGAGCGCCACGGGTTGGAGCGGCCGCACTCCCTGGTCCCGCACGTCGTGCCCCACCATCATCTGTAGGGAACCGTCGCGTCTCCAGGTCGTGAAGGCGGTTGCGGCTCGCTACGGAGAGTCGGAGGAGGTTGTCCAGGCGGTGCTTGGCTGAATCCGCCACGATTGTCATGTCGAGATGCGATGCTCTTCAGCTGCCGTTCCTGCGGCCGGGTAGGACGCTACACGTAGCGATGGCGCTCGGGGTAGAGGGTCTCGTCAGTGGTGGGGCGTATTCGATATCGGTCGTAGCACCACATGTACTGCTCGGAGCTCTGCTGAATCAGGCGCTCGATGGCCTGATTGAGGGCCGCGGCAGCGACGGCCAGGTCCGGATCGTAGATCGCGTCGGGCGGAGGAAGAAATTGCAGGTGAAAGCCCGCTCCGCGCGGTAGCCGGCGGGCATAGGCCATGACGACGCGAGCGCCCGAGCTCTGCACCAGTCGCGGGAGGAACACCATCGTGTTGGCGAGAACCCCGAAGAACGGGACGAAGACGCCGCCGCCCTCGCCAGCGTCCTGGTCGGGTGCGATGGCGCTCATCTCCCCTCTCCCGAGCGCGGTTCGCAAGGCGCGGACGGCTCGGTTGCCAGCCGGCATCATGTGCGCGCCGAAGCGCTCACGGGCCTGTTGAACAAAACCCTCGAGCTCGCGGATACGCAGTGGCCGGTAGAGCGTCGTCATTGGCCAGTGGGCGGAGCAGTACATGAGAACCAGCTCCCAGGGACCCAGATGCGGAGCAGCGAGGATGACGCCGCGGCCATCGGCAACGGCCTCGTCGATGAGCTCCTTGCCGTTGACGGTCACGACGGTGTCGAGCAGACGCTGCCGATCCCATGTCCACACGGCGGCCAGCTCGAGCATGGTCCTGCCGGTATGCATCAGGCTCCGTCGGACGAGCTGATCTCTGTTGCGTCGGTCCGCGTCAGGGTAGGCGATCGAGAGGTTGACCTTCGCGTAGTACTTGGCCCGCAAGGGAAGGAGGCTCACCAGCGCTCCGCCGGCTGCTCCGATCGCGTGGATGAGTCGAAGCGGTAGCTTCCCGACCGAGCGCAGGAGCAGTATCAGGAATCGCGCGAGCAACGGTCGGGACGGCGGCGGTGAGACGCCCCCGCGGGGGCCGGACCGGCGCACCGTGCCCCACGCAGGATCATGATGGTCGTCGGGGCGTGGAGGGTTCGAGGAAAGGTCGTGCTGGGTCGCCGTACTCATGGTCCTCCCGGCGCATCCTACAGTGTTGAGCGCCTCGGGAGCAATCGCAAGCCGGAGGCGAGATCGTCGTGCTGCGGCCGGGGAGGTGGTCGAGCGTTGACTGCCGGGTTTCGCCGGTGGTGGGAACGCCGAGGAGACCGGTACCGGTCGCACTGGACGGAGAAATCGGTCATAATTGGCCTGTTTGAAGCCACCACGACAGTGATCCGCCGCCATGCGGCGGAGGGAGGTTGAAGAGCATGGCTGTGACGAAGCAGTATCTGAAGAGCAAGCCACTGTGCAAGGTCAAGTTCCGGTTGGAGGCCGATCAGGCTGCCGGAGCGGAGAATGTCTTTCTGGTCGGAGACTTCAACGGTTGGGACCTGCACGCGGCGCCGATGAAGGCCCTGAAGAGCGGTGAGTACACGGCGACGCTGGATCTGGAGACTGGACGCGACTATCAGTTCCGCTACCGGATCGAGTGCAGCGACGGTGACCGCTGGGAGAACGACTCTGGCGCAGATCGATACGAGTACAGTACCTACGGCAGCTGCGACAACTCGGTGGTGGTCGTGTGACCGTGCTCGCGACTACTTGAAGAAGCCGTTGCAGTGCGGCTCCATCCCAAGAGCGTCGCACAGCCCTTCCCAGAGGGCTTTGCCCCATGACTCGAGACCCTTCTCCATCACGATCGGTTGCTCCTTGCCCGTCTGCAGGTCGACGAGCGTGAACTCTGGAGCAGGGGTCTCGGGAAGCGCTTTGAAGTCTTCTGGGGTGCGAATCGGAATGTCGGTTCCTTCAACGGTTGCAACCAGCTCGTACCCGCGCTGCTTGAGCTGACGGAGCTTCTCGTCCAGCGGCCACTCAGCGTTGCTGACGGTCGCCGTCACGACGAGTCCCGCGAGGATGATCAGGGTGCGTGCTATGTGGCGTTGGTGGTTCATGCGAGCCTCCTGTGCTGCGACTGTGGGTCGCGCCTGTGGCGTCGTCAAGGTTGCTTGGAAGAGCTTGAGCCCAGCTTGAGGTTGTTGTGACCTCGCGCGACGGGCGGTGATGTATTTGACAATTGACGTATTAGATTTTGACGACCCCCAGCACCCGTTATACTTGACAAAGAGGCGCTCAGGTTCTATCTTCTATGAGGAGATCGGAGCGCGAGCTGCGCGGTGCATCAGCACCCGTTTCCGCGGTCTGAGGCGCGCCAGTCGGCCCGATCCGACCACCGCACCGTGCGGCTGACGGCAGGAAGTGTGCGGCCGGGGCCGGGGTGCCACACCACTGAACAGGAGTTGCTAGTATGACGCAACCTGAGGAAATGATGGAGACCGAGGCGCCGAACGCCACGAATGGGAAGGAAGACGGCGTCGAAGATGCCGGGGGAGAGACCACGCTCGAGGATCTGCACAACCAGCTCGAGGAGGCTCGGCAGCTGGCCGAGGAGCGGTGGGACCTCTACCTGCGGGCGCGAGCCGATCTGGAGAACGAGCGCAAACGCTTCTCGCGCGAGCTGGAGACGACGCGGAAGTACGCGATTGCCGATCTGCTCGAGGCGCTGCTACCGGTCAGGGACACCCTCGAGCTGGGCCTTGCGGCTGCGGAAGGCTCCGACGTCGCGGCGATGAGCGAGGGCGTGCGCCTCACGCTGAAGACGTTCGACTCCGTCCTCAGCTCGTACGGCGTCGAGGAGGTGACCGCGCACGGTGCGCAGTTCGATCCTGAGCTGCACGAGGCGATCGCTGTCGAGCCATCGGCGGACCATCCGCCGGATACGGTCCTCGAGGTGCATCAGAAGGGCTACCTCTTGAACGGCAGGCTCGTGCGGCCAGCGCGGGTGACGGTCTCGCAGGGCGCGTGACGAACGGTACCCGAGCGCATCCCTTCGCCGGGCCGGCAAGCGGCGCTTTTGGGAGAGTCCCAGGTCCGATCTTCTGATCGCGGCGAGTTCGTGAGGATAGCGGAGCTATGGAGTACAAGGACTACTACGAGATTCTGGGTGTCGATCGCGACGCCAGCCAGGAGGAGATCCAGCGGGCGTACCGCAAGCTGGCGCGCACCTACC
>CAZEJK010000039.1:24850-30725 GCA_964512045.1 uncultured Thermoanaerobaculia bacterium | reverse complement strand
ATGCGCCGGGGGTCGACCCGTGGCCGTGGTGGTCGCTGCATGGCCATCATCCGGGCTCGGGGCCGCTGACCGGGGGCGGGTACGGTCAGACAGGGTTGACCGTGACGAGCCGTTCAAGGGCGGCGAAGTCGGAAGGGTTTCGGGTGTAGAGGGGCAACCCGTTGGCCGCTGCGGTGGAGGCGATGAGCAGATCGGCGAACCGTGCGCGGCTGGTTCGTCCCGCGGCGCGCGCGGCGGCGAAGATGCGGCCGTACATGCGTGAGGTCTCGGCGTCGAAGGGAAGTGCGTCCCAGGTGGCCGCGGCCCATTGCAGGCGGTCCTGGCGCCGAGCCCGTTCATCCTCGTCACCTGTGGCGTGGGGACCGGCGGCAAGCTCGGCAAGGGTTACGGCGGAGATGGCGGATTCGTCCGGAAGCAGGGCAGTGTCGAGGATGTCGTGGTCGATCACCACGGAGGTATCCAGCAGGCCTCGGGTCGGCTCAGCCATCGACAGACTGTTCGACGACTGCGTCGAGATCGGCACGGAATCGGCCGGCATCGATCCGGGGCGCTCGCGCGGCGGCTTCGGCGATCACAGCCCGAGGCACGAAGCGGCGTGGCTGAATCGGTCGCAGCTCGGCAACCGGCATCCCGTTGCGGGTCACGATGATGGTCTGTCCGGCCTGGACCGCACGAAGGACCGCGGCGGAGTCGTTTCGAAGCTCTCTCTGGGTGATGATCCGACTCATGGAGGTACTGTAGCATATGTAGCGTTTCGTAGCAAAGATGAGAGTGGGAGCCGGCACGCCGTACCGCACCGCCGGGACTGTAGGCGAGCGTTCTCTGGTGGCCAGATGAGAGGTGGATCAGTCAAGATATGGGCTCGGCCTTGGTTGGAGCAGGTGGTGGAAATCGGCCGAGAAAGGAAGATGGCGCCGGGCATATGGTTAGCAGCCAGCCGCGGCGCCTGCGCAGTAAACGCAGTACTACGATCGCTTCTCCGGTATGAGCTTGTCAAGCCTTGCGACGCTGAGCAGCGGCGAGGTGTTTGCGCTGGTCGGCGAGATCGAGGTGTGTGCCCTCTGTGGAGGCCGCGGGTGTGCTGCGGACCTTGCAGGGACCGCGGGCCTCTGGTCCGCATCGTATGTGGCGGATGGCCGGCTGCCGGACTCGCGAAGCCCTGACCCGTCGGGTCGACCCGCACGCTCCGTGGTCGCTGCATGGCCATCGTCCGGGGCCGGCAACCGGCTGCCGGGCTCGGGACCGCTGACCGGGGGCGGGACCGGAAGAGGCAGCTCGGCCCGGATCTCCGAAGCCCCGATCACCGGGTGATGAAGGAGCGCGCTGGTGTCATACGCAGGCGGGTTGACGAATCTGAGACTCAAACTGGAATGCATTGCGCGGGAGAACGTTGGAGGTCTCAGTTGGTGCGAGACCAGAAGCGGTGCGCTCGTACGGGCGGTGCAGCCGAGCTGTGCGAGAGCGATTGGCGTTGAGGGGGGACACAACGTGCGCAGATGGCGTTCCGGGGTCGAGAGAAGATGTCTGGCGGTCCTCATCGGCCTGCTCGCCGCCGGGGGTGCAGTGGCCGTGGCTGCGGAGTCGACGCTGACAGTGGTGGTGGCAGATGGCGACTCGCTGCGCTCCCTTGCACATCGCTACCTGGACGACCCCAACCTGTGGCGTGACATCCTTCGTTCCTCGGGCCTGGAGTCGGCGGCAGAGGTTCGCGCGGGGATGGAGCTGCGCATTCCGCGTACCGAGATCTCGGTCGCCACCACGGCGCTGGAGGAGGCCAGGGCCGCGCAGCAACGGGCCTCAGCTGCCGGCGCACGGGTGTTTGCGGCGACGACGATCGAGGCGTCGATCGCGGCGCGCCGGGAGGCGCTGGAGCTTCGCCAGGCCGGTAGATGGGCCGACTGCACAGTGCGCGCTCGGGAGGCCACGCAGCGTGCGGAGCGCGCCCGTGAGGAGACGCTCGCGGCCCGCAGCGCTGCCGCCGAGGCGGTCCTCCGATCCCGAGTGGGCACGGCGCAGGGTCGCCAGCCGAAGGAGCTGGACTGGAGCCAACGATCGGCAGGCGATCGGTTGATCGAGCAGGAGCGGTTGCGCACACTGTCGGACTCGAACGCCGTGATCATGTTCGCGGACGAGAGCCGTCTGCGTCTGGGCCCGAACTCGCAGGCCGTCATCCAGAAGATGCGGATCGACGCGCTCGACCACCGCCAGGAGGCCTCGGTGAGCCTCGAGCGCGGCGAGGTGTTCGGTCTCCTCGACTCCACGGGGACGCGCAACGCGTTCGAGGTGAAGGCGCCGGGCGTGACCACCGACTCGGTCTCGTCGGACTTCTGGATCGGTCAGAAGGGCGAGGAGACCAAGATCGCGAACTACGACACGCGCGGCATGCGCGTGACCTCGGCGGGCGGCACGGTCCGCCTGCTGAAGAATCAGGGTACTGTCGTTCAGCAGGGGGAGGCGCCGACTGCGCCGTGGAACCTGCTGCCGGCGCCAGCGCTCACGTCGCCCGACCAGGGCGCCTCCATCGAAGCCGATCGGGCGGCGCTGTCCTGGCGCGAGGTGGAGCGCGCTGCCTCGTACAACGTCGTGGTCGCCTCCGACCCATCGTTGAAGGACGTTGTCGAGACTGCGAACGTCGTCGACCGTGCCCTCAACGTCAGTGAGCTCGAGGATGGGACGTACTACTGGGCCGTGAGCGCAGTCGACAGCCTCCACTTCCCGGGTCCCGCGAGCCATGTTCGGCGTTTCCGGGTTACGCGGCCGCGGAGCCCGGCGTTCCTGGCGGTGAGCGCACCGGCCGACGGCGCGGTGCTGCAGACGCCTCGGGTGGAGGTGCGCGGGGCCGCCCAGCCAGGGGCGGAGCTGATCGTGGACGGTCAGCGCGTCGAGCTGGCGCGCGGCGGCGAGTTCGCGGTCGAACGGCAGCTCCGCCAGGGGGTGAACCCGATCCAGCTCGAGGTGACAGCACGGGATGGGAGCTCGGCGGTGCGCACCGTGACGGTGGACTACCGGCCGGCCGCCCCCGTGCCGGTGCGCTGGTCCGACGACCTCCTTCGCCTCGAGCCCGGCGGTCCGTTCCTCACCGGGGTCGACCGATGGCGGGGTGGAGGGATCTGCGAGCCGGGAGCGAAGGTAGAGGTGCGCGGGAGCTCGGATCGGGTCCTGGCGGACGCGCTCGCTGACGACAGCGGTCGTTTCTCGGTACTCATCCCGGTCGCCGCCGGGAGGAACGCCCTGAGCGTCGTGGCGCGCGCACGTTCAGGCCAGGAGACCCGGCACGATCTCACCGTGATCGTGGATCGTCAGCCGCCACAGATCGAGATCGACGATCTGCTGCCCGAGCGGACCGGAGCGGCGATGTTCCGAATGTCCGGCACGGTCAACGATCCCGAGCCGACGGCGGCCGGGCTCGGTGGGGTGGAGGTGGCGGTCGATGGTCGGCGCGCTCCGCTCGACGGCGATCGGTTCGCGGTGGACCTGTCGTTGCGAGAGGGACGTCACGAGCTCGAGGTGGCGGCGGTGGATGCTGTGGGCAACCGTTCGGTGCGCCGGCATGTGGTGACAGTCGACAGGTCACCACCGGTGATCGAGGAGATCTCGGTGGTGGAGCGGACGGACGCCGTCCGATCGGTGGTCGAGGTGCAGGTCATGGCTCGGGACGCCTCGCCGTTGCGGCGGAGCGCCTGGCTCGAGCTGATCGGCAACCGGGGCACTGTCAGGGTGCCGCTGCGCCTGGATCCGACGACGTCCCGGTTCCGTGGTCACGTGGTCGGGGTCTCGCCGGATGCGCTCGTGCGCGTGGTGGTGGAGGACGTCGTGGGGAACCGTCGGGGCGCGCCGTTGGGGTCTCGGTAGCGCCAGGAGCGTGATGGAGAGGAGCTTTGAGTGAGAGCTAAGGAGAGGCAGCTCATGCGTCAGGTGTTCGGATTCGTGGTGGCGTGTGCTCTCGGGCTCGCGGTGGCTCACGGTGCGTGGGCCGGGCCGAGCCTGGTGGTCTACGGTCCGGAAGCGCCTGCTGCGGAAGGCGACGAGGACCATCTTCAGGTCGTGTTCGTGCGCGTGCCTGGGGAGCTTGCCGGACCGTTCTGGGTGCTGGCGCTCGATCCAGGTGTCGGTGGGGCCCACGACACGGCGTTCGGTGAGCTCGACACCGAGACGCGCTTCAGGGTGGTCGGCGGTGACGGTGCGGTGAGCGCGGACGGGGTGAGCGAGCCGCAACCTGACCGGAGTGCGCTCTCCTCAGGAGTCGAGATCGGCGCGATCAGCGTCGGCACGAACGGCGAGTTGGACGACCGCTGGGTGGTGGTGGCGGAGGTCGATCCGGCGGCTGGTGAGGCGTCTGGAGCGTGGCGTGTCTTCCGGATCGAGGTGGAGGGGCTGTCCGGCAACGACGGCAACGTGTTCGATCTCGCGGTCAGTAGCTCGCCGGAAGCTCCGCGTCGGCTGCCGGGAGTCGAGCTGTACACCTACTCGGCGACGGTTCGAGTCACGGATCGCGAGGGCGAGCGGACCGAGCTGGAGACCGTGCTTCCGACAGGAAGCGGTGCGCTCGAAGCCCGCGTGTTCGATGCGTCGGGCGCGACCGCCACGCTGGAGACGGCGTACCGATCTGTGCGGCTCGATCCGTCGCCGGCCGGCGGTGCGAGCATCACCTCGATCGAGCCCGATGCTGCGGATCGCGGGCTGGCGGCGGCTGTGACGTTGGAGGACGACGGTGGTGAGAGCCCGAACGACGTGACGGTCGAGCTGATCGCCGCGGATGGGACGCCGCTGCCGCTGGCGGTGCCGCCGCTCTCGGTGCGGCCGAACCAGCGTCCACAGATCTCGGTCGATGCCGAGCTGCTGGCGAGCTGTCGGTCGGTTGGTCTCGATGCGCGCGGTACGCGCGACGGGGATGGAGATGGCCTGCGCTTCGACTGGGAGCTGGGGGACGGGTCGTCCGCCCGTGGAGAGGCGGTTGTGCACACGTACCCGGGACCGGCTCGGTACACGGCCGTGCTGTCGGTGCGGGACGACTCCGGCCGGCCCGGAAACGGCTCGCGTCAGCGGGTGAGCGTGGTGGTGAATCGTGCGCCGACCGCCGATGCCGGGGCCGACAGGGTGGTCGCTCCCGGGAGCAGCGTGGCGTTCGATGGCAGTGGCTCGAGCGATGACGATGGCGAGCTGGTGGCATGGCGGTGGACGGTAGCGGACGGGACCGAGCACTTCGGCGAGCGCGTCGAGCACACCTTCTCCAGCCCGGGACGGTACCGGGTCGAGCTGACGGTCACCGATGACACCGGCGCCCCGTGCGGGGTCGCCAGCGACTCGATGATGGTGTGGGTCAACGCGGCGCCGGTGGCCGAAGCGGGCCGAGATCTGATGACCGTCGCGGGTGATCCCGTGACGCTGGACGGCTCTCGGTCGTACGACATCGATGGCGAGCTGACCTCGTACAGGTGGCAGATCGCCGACGAACCCCTCCTGGACGGCGCCACGGCGGAGCACCGGTTCAGCGCGCCGGGCCGCTACCGCGTGACCTTGACCGTCGAGGACGATGCTGGAGCGGTCAATAGCACCGCTTCGGACACGATGGTCATTCTCGTGAACGCACCGCCGGTTGCCCAGGCGGGCGCCGACCGGCAGCTTGCGGTCGGCGAGGTCAGCATGTTCGACGGTACCGGCTCACGCGACCCGGACGGACGGCTGTCGAGCTATCTGTGGGAGTTCGGGGACGGTGGCTCCGGAGGGGGGCCGAAGGTGCCGTACGCCTACACGGAGCCCGGCGAGTACACCGTGACCTTGACCGTCCGAGACGATGCCATCGAGGCGCCCGGCGAAGACCGGGATCAGCTGTCAGTGCGGGTGAACGCTCCGCCCGTCCCGGTGATGGAGGGTG